>NC_007181.1:1589970-1907964 GCF_000012285.1 Sulfolobus acidocaldarius DSM 639 | reverse complement strand
AATAAAATACATTTTTGATATCAGAGAGGGGTAAATATTAAATAAACTCTCTTGACGGATATTTTTTATATTTTACAATAAAATTCATTTCAGTATATAATTTTATTAAAAAAGATCAATACACTTAGTGTTGATAAAGTACTTAAAGGCTTTATTGTTTAAATACTATATTTATTTAAACTCAAAATATTGTAATTCTTCAATAACAAAGACTTATAAACCCTATAGGAGATGTATAATAAGGTGTTTAGGGTTTATGGATATTAAGGAACATGCTGAAGAAGTCTGGTTCATCGTCATGCTAGTTCTAGTACTAATATTCTTCAGTTGGAACGTATACTACTTATCCACAGGAAAGAGCTTCTCACTTGATTATGGTTTACCAACATATTCCGGCTTACCTGAACAAGCCCAAAAAGCAGTCCAATACTTTGACTCCCACCCTCCATCACCAGGACAATACTCCGAAGTAATAAACGGGATGTTGGTAGTTAATCTTACCGCAACACAGTACAAATGGACCCCTGATCTAATAGTAGTGAATAAGAGCGAACCAGTGGTCTTAATCATAAACTCTCCACAAGTCGACACTGGGTTCTACTTAAGGACACCTGACGGGGTTATTAACCTCAATAATGTGGCTGGGATCACAAGTTATGCTTACTTTGTAATTAATCAGCCAGGTAACTACACGTGGAGGGACGCTGAGTATGCAGGATATAATTCATCTTACATGACTGGGACAGTAGAGGTGGTAGGCTGATGAGTCTTATAGAGAGAATAAAGAATGTGGTTTGGCCAAAAGATACTCTAAGTGTGGTTTGGTTATACACTATTGGCTCTATATTTTGGTTAGGAGTATTAGGAATAGCTGCAATGAACTTAAGGACGTTTCTAACCTATGACCAGAATTCCCCTAATGTGGGTGAACTGTATTACAGTGCTCTAACGATACATGGATGGGCTGCAATGATAGCCTTTGTTCCCATGGCTGCAGCAGCAGTAATAGGTTTCTCCCTATATAAGAGCAAATTGTCCATAATCCATACTAAACAGATGGCAATATTCTTCTGGTTATCAAATGTACTTCTAGGAATAGCAATGGCTGGTTCTCCAGACATGGGCTGGTATATGTATCCTCCATTAGCAATCGAGTCAAACAGTCAATTTCACGCTTTCCTGTTTTACACAACACCCCAGTTAATGGGAATGGCTTATTTGGTAATGTCAATAGCAGTTATATTGCAGACTGCAGCGTTTGTTACGCTTATTGCAGATGCCTACGCAACAAAGCCTAAGGGTGAAAGACTAAACATATTCGCAGCTTATGGTGTAGCATTCTCGATCGTAATAGCGGTTACCCTACCTGCTCTAGCAGCAGCGACACTATGGTATACTTTATACTTCTTCGCAAATGTGCCTGTAAATAACTTACTTTGGGCGATCCTTTTCTGGTTTTATGGTCATCCTGTAGTTTATTATGTACCATTCCCTCTATTCGGTGCACTGTACTATTATATACCTCAGTATGCCGGTAGATCGCTTTATAGCGAAAAGTGGGCTAGATGGAATATATATCTCCTTGCAATAGGTACAATGGGTGTCTGGGTTCACCACCTACAGACATGGCCATTACCAATTGTGTTAAGGGAATGGGTGAACTTATCCACACTCATATTGGCAACAGGCTCCGGACTAACAGTGCTTAATCTAGGACTGACTATATTTACCTCAAGAAAATATGACTGGAAGGATCCTGTTGGAATGGGTGCTTTAATATCTTTGATAGGTTTCATACTAGCTGGAGCTCAAGCACTAGTTTTACCTGAGAATTCAATAAATCCTCTATTCCACAACTCCTACTACGTAGTTGGACACTTCCACCTGATGATATGGACATTAATAATTATGGGATACACAACAGTATTTCTCGACATGTTAAGGACGAGTTTTGCTGGGTTTAACTTTAGCGCAACATCTTCCAAGTGGATGAGGATAGGTATGATATGGTGGACCGCTCCCTTCATGGGTGTGGGGTATGCCATGTCAGTTGCGGGTTATTTAGGATTTTTAAGAAGGATGATAGCTTATCCTGTCATATTCCAACCTTATAATTTAGTGGAATCATTCTTAGCCGAAATAGGAATACCTGGTCTACTCCTCACATTATTCGTGGGGATGTTCGATGCTTTAGCATATGCATCAAAACAACCTGTTTTTTCATCACCATCTGTAAGTAGTTTTAGTATGCAGGTTGATAAGGGTGAACTGGTAAAGAAAATTGATAGTGAAAAAGGGGTGAATAATGTTGGTTGAAGAGAAGAAATCAGGAATAATAGATTCAATTTTAGAAAGATTAGGGATAAATGAGGCACCCCTGTTCAGGACTCCAGATTACATGTATAATATATCTTATTGGCTCGGAGCTATGGTCGCTGCGTCATTTGCCTACACAATAATAACTGGGCTGTTCCTCCTCCTCTACTACCAGCCTGCATTTGCATATCAGTCAACTCAAACTATTATTAATAGTGTACCCTATGGTTCAGTTTTACTGTTCAGTCACCTGTATGGTTCATATATTATGATTCTTCTAGCTTACATCCACATGTTCAGAAACTTCTACAAAGGAGCATACAAGAAACCTAGAGAGTTACAGTGGGTGACTGGAGTTCTATTACTTGCACTCACTCTGGGGGCTTCCTTCTTTGGATACAGCCTAGTGAGTGATGTCTTAGGAGTAAATGCAATTGATATCGGTGATCAGCTTTTAGTGGGTACTGGTATACCTGGGGCAACAGCAATAGTAGGATGGCTATTTGGACCTGGAGGTAGTGCTGCGTTATCCTCTAATCCCCTAGTGAGGTCTGAGTTATTTGATAGACTTTTAGGTTGGCACATAATTATGGTGTTCTTGCTAGGTGTACTCTTCCTATTTCACTTTATGCTTTCAGAGAGATATGGAATGACCCCTGCGACAAGGGAGAAACCAAAGGTCCCTTCCTACTACACTAAGGAGGAACAAGAGAAGTTTAACCCCTGGTGGCCAAGAAACTTCGTTTACATGCTGTCAATAGTACTGATAACTTGGGGAATTATCCTGTTTGTACCTAACCTTTTAGCTAACATAAATGGGTTGCCAATAGTTATTAACCCATACCCTGCTCCACAGGCTGGGTCTCCTCAGGCAGTAAGCGTTCAGCCTTATCCACCATGGTTCTTCCTGTTCCTGTTCAAACTGGTAGACTTCCTGTTGCCTAACGGAATACCAATAACCCCAATACTTACTATAGCCTTACTTGTTGTAGGGTTAGTGATATTGATGTTGCTTCCATTCCTAGACCCATCAGACTCACTTTACGTAACGAGAAGGAAATTCTGGACATGGATAATGACCACATTGGCTGTTTACTTGGTAGAGCTCTCTGTGTGGGGATATCTTGAACCTGGAGTTCCAGAGCCAACATCTGCTCAAATTGAGTTCCTTGGACCTCCATTAGTCATAATAGGTATAATTGTGTATTTATGGCCCACTGAGAGAAAAACTAAGACTGTGAGCACAACTGCAACTGACTCTAGGGTGATAAAGATGAATATAACTCCAATGGAGATATTACTAGGTGCTGTGGGAACGTTATCATTCGCAGCTACATTATTCAATTTCATACAGTTCCCAACACTTATTAATGGTATAATACTAGTACCTCTTGGTCTATTTGCCATATATGCATTGAGGAGGATATCATTTTACGTTTTAGGAGGCAAGCCTGTCGCTTCCGTAGGAAATACTAGTTCCAGGATAAGTTTAAGGAAGAAGATTGCCTTCTTTGGCATTATTGCTTTGTTTGTGGTCTCTCTTGTGTTATTAGGTCTCATGTGGACTTTACCAAGCGTAGGTCCTCAAGCCACATATGCTGGTATGGATCTTGGTGTGATATTGCTTTTATGGGGAGTTGCTATACAGCTTTACCACTATGAAATATTTGTTAAGGAGTGATGAGAGATGAACAGGTTAGGTTTGGTAATTCTGGGATTAATTTTCGGTGCAACCGCATTTATGGTAGGATTCATGACATACAACCTTTTATGGGATTCAGTAAAACTAATAACCTTACTGGTGAGATGAGTTGAAGAGAATGACTGTTGCTGTACTTATAACTTCTATAATCGCAATTTTTTTCATAATACTGTCAATTCCTTTAAATCTACTATCCTCAAATACTATAGGTAGCTCAAATACGTCCATTATAATGGCAGCGACTTACTTAATATTAGCCTCCATTATATTTCTAGTAGTTTATCGTGGTATAAATAAGATGGGAATATAAAGTTAAATCTTCTTTTTTTAATTTTTAGTATCCTGTCTAATTATCAACATTCTTAATATATACAGGTTGATCACTGAAAAATGAATAATTTTCTCGGTTGAGTTATAAAAAATTTTCTAAGGAAGGTATTTAAAGCAGTAAAGCTCCGCACAGTAAAGAGGTAAGGTGAAGGATTTTTCGAAAAAAGGAATAAATATTAACTCAATGTAATCCTATTTTATGAATTCTAATAACCTGTCCTTATTTGTGGTGGTACTTGGAACTCTTATGTCAGCAATTGATACTACAATAGTGCTTTTAGCAATTCCAACTATAGCCCAAGAATTAAGGGCAGACCTGTCCATAATTATATGGGTTATAATCATATACTTACTGGTAATAGCAGTCTTTACAACTCAGTTAGGTCGAATTGGAGACATATATGGTAGGTCTAGGTTGTACAACATGGGTTTTCTAATTTTCACCATAGGTTCTGCCTTATGCGGTGCATCCCTCTCAGCAGTTGATCTAGTCGCCTTTAGGGCAATTCAAGGACTAGGAGCAGCAATGATGCAGGCTAATAGCGGCGCAATCATTGCAGACATATTTCCTCCCAATAAGAGGGGTAGGGCTTATGGTTACACATCGATAGGCTGGAACGCAGGGGCTACGTTGGGAATAGTCCTAGGGGGGTTCATTACAACATTCATAGGTTGGAGGTATATATTTTACATCAACGTACCAATTGGAATACTAGCGATATTACTGGGTTTAAGATATATTAAGACAAACGAGAGACGAAAGGTGAAACTGGATATATTAGGGATGGCATTCCTTTTAGCTTCCCTGTCGTTAATAGCATATGGAAGTGCAGACATTGCTGGTGCAGGGGTGAGGTCATTAAACATTTACCTTATCTCTGGTGGAATTATTCTCCTACTCATATTCTTCCTCTTGGAGAGGAGACAAGAGTTTCCGATCATAGACCTTAAAGCGTTTAAGGGTAGTAGAGTGTTTACATACTCCCTTTTAGCCTCTTTCTTGCAGACGACAGGTTATTTGGCTACGGCATTTATAATCATCATGTACCTGCAGGGGATTAGGGGGCTCTCTCCATTCGACGCTTCAGTGCTATTGGTCCCTGGTTATGTCTTAGCCAGTATTGTCTCTCCATTCACAGGGAGATTATCAGACAGGATAGGGGCTAGGATACCTGCAACAATAGGCTTGGGGTTGATGATAATAGCTGTACTCATATACCTGTCTATTGGATTAGACACTCCCTTATACGTTGTGGTTATTGCCTCAGTAATAGGGGGTTTAGGCTCTTCTCTTTTCTTCCCTGCAAATAATAGCGCTATAATGGCTAATGCACCAAGGGGATTTTACGGTGGTGCCTCAGGGTTGTCTAGGACTTTGGCAAATATAGGGACATTGTTAAGTTATGCTATTGTATTAAGTGTAGCCTCTGTAACAATACCAAGAGAAGTCGCCTTTGAGGTCTTCTTAGGTACAACTAACCTCATAGGCGGTGTGGCTAGCTCTTTCCTGATAGGTTTAAAGTCTGCATTTTACGTCTCAATAGGGATTTTGGTTGTGGCACTTATCCTATCAGCACTTAGAGGAAAAGAAGCTAGAGCACAACTGTCTACTGACAAGAGCTAATAAAGTCCCAAATTTTTCAGGTTTTAGCTCTTCCCTTCAAATATTCGTAATAGATTAAGCGTCCTCCTCTATTTCCTAGTTTTATCAAGGGTCACTGTGAATTATAACCAAGCAATACGTGGGTCAATGAAAGCGGGGATGTTCTGTTTTGGAGTAACATTTTAATTTGTAAATAGTGACTTTATTGTATGTCCTATTTTAACCCTGAAGAGATAAAGAAATTGATAAATAAGAACAACTCAGTTTTAGTAGTCTGGGATGTTCAAGATACATTAGTAAATTCTATATTCAATAAGGAGGAGTTTATAGTTAAGACTAAGGAGCTTATTGAAGCTGCTAGATCAAGTGGAGTACCAATTGTGTATACTATGATCACTCCTTATCCTGAACGTTTTCAACCAAAGGTAAACTTAAGGAGAATCCTTAACCCAGGGGATATAAATAAGGAGGTTTATCCTAAGGAAGGAGACGTAATATTAAGGAAGAATACCCCTAGCATCTTTGTTGGAACAAACTTTGAATTAATGTTAAGGCACGGTGGTTATGTCGCGATTGTGTTTACTGGTATAGCTACTGAAATAGGTGTTGAAACATCTGCAAGGCATGCACAGGCATTGGGTTTTATTCCTGTTATAGCAAAGGAAGCAGTGTCTTCAGCAGACAAGCAAGCCCATGAGAGATCACTTGCCAATATGACTAAATTATCTCTCGTACTTAGCAACAAAGAGATAATAGAGTTGTGGCAGAAATAAGCTGGGTTTTTAAGAAAAAATATATGTACTATTTTTTAGTTTTCCCTCCTCTTATTAAGTCTGTAAACTAGGCTTATCTGATAGAGCTATAGGGAAGTTACTGATTAAGGTTGAAATGTTACATTAACATCCAAAGTCCTCCCTGACGCTAAGTTAAGTCTGATCACATAAATACTGTTAGGCATAAGGTTAAGTGGAACATTGAAGTTGACTGTTAGATTATTGAAACCAGGCTGTAACATATTTGGAACTATTAAACCGGTGAGATAGTTTGTACCTAATATTTGGGCTGATACTACTTGTTCCTGTGTTTGTAAGTAAATGTTTAAATCAGCTGTACCATTTCCTCTTAAGACTCCACTACCAGTCTGTTGAGATGGTATTTGTGATGAAGGAGGAAGAGGAGGTCTCATACCGAACTCTCTCTGTATTTGTCCTACCCCTACATATGTCATAATCATCCCTATAAACGCTGTAATATCTATCAATGGAATAGCCACAAGAATTCCTCCAATCTTCGTTAAGGAGTTGTTATAAATCTCACCTATTCTGTAGATCCCAATACCTAGTAGTATCTGCCCTACGAATATTAGTATGATACCTATTATATCTAGAAAAGGTATTATTAGTAGGATAGCACCCACAAGTATCAGCGTAGTGCCAGTCTTCCCAATTCCCACATCTCTGCCTATTGCCTGTAATATCGAAAACCCATCCCTAAACCTCAGAAATGATAATATTATGAATACGAGGATTACAATACTGACTATAACTGCAACTACAATAACTCCTATAACAGCTGACAAAATGCCTCCTGCAGCAGCACTTGCTGAGCTGGCATTTGGGTTACTTAAATTACTTGATATACTGGATATAGAGACTATTAGGGGTATAAATACGGCAAAGACTGCAACTAATGTAATTAAGATTGCAACAATGTAAAATAAGGCTGCACTCCTTATCCTTGCAATTCCTTCAGCCTCTCCCTTTTGACTCATAGTGTAATTTGAAACAGAGACTTTAATAAATATTTCTTTGCAGATAATAATTAGATGAAGAATAGTTTAAGATATAGAGCTTCTTAAGGTGGAATAAACAACGTGGCGTTCTTTAAGCTAATTATGGTTATGGCATAAGGGCTATCTCTATAACAGAAATAACACCTTTGTTCCCTCCTTTAACATTAAGTGGAGAAACCTCTCTGCATTATTCATTACTCTTCAACCTGACCACTAGTCTCTTATAACCATTCAGCACTTCATTTGGAACTTTTTCAGTATCCAATATCTCAATGTGCCTAAACCTTTTTGAAAATTCCTCAATTGCTATTCTTGCCTCTAATCTAGCCAAAGGAGCACCTAAACACAGATGTATTCCAGACCCAAAGCTTAAGTGTGGGTTCGGATTCCTGTCAGGGATGAACTTCTCTCCGTCATGAAACACCTCCTCGTCCCTGTTTGCTGAGGCTATCCATACTCTAACGTACTCTCCCTCTTCAATAGTCTGATCACCCAATTTCACTCTTTCCTTAGTCTTTCTTACAGTCCTCATCACAGGAGGAGAATACCTTAAAGCCTCTTCGATAGCCTTAAGGTAGAGGTTCTCTTCCCTTATCCTCTGCCACAGGTTAAACCTAGTGAAGTCAATAACAGAGTTTGATATTAAGTTAGTTGTAGTCTCATTACCCGCTATGAGAAGTAAAATAATGTATCCGAGTTTCTCTATGTCTGAGAGGTTTGAGTTGACAACTCTGCTGACCACTTCGGTCCCTGAATTTAGATGATCCTTCACATAACCTATTAACTCAAGGTACTTCTTACCTAGCTCAAATATTTCTCCAGGCTTACCCAACCTGAATGCGACTAAGTCTGACCACTCTTTGAACTTCTCCTTATCTTCAATTGGGAGACCCAATATTTTTGAGATAACTATTATTGGTAGTGGAACAGCTAACTTCTTCACTATGTCGTCTTCCCTAGGGTCAATTGAGTCTAATAGGCTTCTGGTGGTCTCCCTAATAAATGTCTCAAGTGTCTGTAGCTTTTGAGGCGAGAATATATCTGCTGACATTGATCTTAACTCATCATGGAGAGGGGGATCTGAGGTCAGCATGGTATACCTAGTGGGGATGTCGAACCTTATTTTACCGTTCCTTAGGTCCTCAAGCCTTTCGTGGTAACCTGTAAGATCTGAGGAGAATTTCGAAAAGTTGTTTAAAACCTCCTTTGTGTACCTATAGGAAAACACCTGCCATATGTTTCCGTCATAATACACTGGGTCTTTCTTTCTCATCTCACTAAACCAGTCATACATAGGTAATACCTTGGGAATTCAGATAAATAAATAGATATATCTTAACTTAAAGTATAGATATAGAAAAAATACGATATTTAAATGGTTTTAAATTATTTTTATTAGTTGATTTAAAAATAACTGGGGGAGAGAACAAGTATATAAGTTGTCAACAATTGAATGTATTGTATAGTTTAACTTCTACCCTTATTATCATATGGTGTGCAGATGCTCATAAGATCTCCTTCAACCTTATCGCTCCATATTTTATCAAGTCACGGTCTAAACTGACTAAAGTCAGGTTCATCCTCAGTGAAGTTACCAGGTAAGCAGCGTCATAATATGTTATTCCCTTGTCAACGCTTTCCTTAAGTATTTGGTAATCCAGTTTAACATCAATGACATTCATTAAGGAGAGAAGACCGGTTAATGCATCTAACACTGTTTTAACGTTAATTTCGTTTCTGTATTTCCACAAAACGTTCCCCAGTTCATAATAAGCCAAATTTATCGTACTCTCTTCCCTTAACACGTCTATTGCCTTACTACCTAAAGACTTCAAAGCCTCGAATATTGCACTTGAATCGAATAAGTATTTCAACCTCACCTCTTCCTCCTCATCTCCTTAATCCAATCAACTACTTCCTCTGTACTGACCTTCTTCAACTCCTCTGCAGCTATTGTTAATTTCCTCTTCAACTCCTCCTCTTCTCTCCTTCTTACCTCTTCCTCCAAGGCGTTCCTTAATACTTCACTAACATTAATCCCATATTGTCTAGCCTTCTCCAATACTTCCCTCCTAACCTTAGTGGAAACAGTAGCCCAGTTACCCACAATATCAGTTATTACTTTCTGTGTAATAAAACTTATGTAGTAAGGCTACATTATTACATGGAAATAAAGGCAGTCAACCTCTGGACAACTATGTCTAGACAGTGTCGCTTTGATATAGAGGAAATAAGTTTAGTTCACAATCGAGTATTATAGGTAGTCAGCTAATTAGTCTAATCTTTGATTTCTCTTGTCCATTTTATACCACAGTACGATTATTGGTAAACAGCTGATAGAAACGACGAGCGAGATTATCTCTGTTGACACGAGGGAAATATTATGAGATAACTGATAATACGCTGCTACTGAGTCGACCATTCCATAAGGCATGGAGACTGATAAATACTTAATGTTCTTTTTGCTGGCTGATAGGGCGGAAGAAAAACCCCAAAATAAATGGAGTATAAAGGACGATATCCTCTCTAGACCGTAAAGAGCTAATGATAGTACAGAAAACTGTACACTGAGCAACAGGTAGTTCGGAAGGCTAAGCAGTCCCAAAAATATGGCATTTTCATAGAAGGCTAAGTAAGACCCATATGATAGACCTAGTTGTCCATTTACTTTAGCCTTTGTTAAGACTAGATATAAGTAAGCAAAACCTGGTTCAAAGATTGCTGTCAATATACCGTAACTCAGGTAGGTCGGAAGAGTAGGTGTGATGAAAAAACTTCTGAAAGAGAGCTGTATTATCTCCTTGAGTATTATGGCAGTGAAGTATGAGGCAGCAGCTATGCCTAAGAGATAGGCGTTTCTTTTGAAGATGAAGAGTGGAACTACACCAATTACTATGGAGATTAGCGGGTAGAGTAATGAAAACATATTTGTCATATAACAAATATAACAATATCCTTATTTAAAGTTATGGCTTATATAGGTTGTTGACGAGCTATAAATAGGCTAAGGGTCCATACGTACATTTGAGGATAGAAGGAGGGCTTTGCATGTTAAATATCATAAATTTAGATGGAAGTACTTATCTTTGGAAGTGTTGATGTAGAAGAGTAAGATTTAGATGTTTACAGATCTAGGTTAATCTACTTGAAACTTTCTCATCTGTTCTCTCAATAATTTTACCTCCAACTATTGTACAAGTCATCACATGTCTATGCAGAGTTGAGGAAACAAAATCCTATATATAGATAAAAGAATATCTGTTCAAAATAAGTAAGTAGTTTATATATATTCAGAACTAATAGTTAACTTGAGTAATCTTTATAAAAGTCCGTCTAATGATTACATTCTGATCCTTATGAAAACACGGGTTTTAGCCATAATCGTTCTAGTAGTTGTAATAGCAGTTGTTGTATCTTTCTTGTATCTTAATGGATACTTGAATGTCTCACCAACAAATACTAAAACTATGACATCCAAGAGTTCTTCAGTTACTAACTCGACTAATGAGCTAACAACATCATCCTCTACGACTCAATCAACGGGAACTTCAGGATACAAAAATAATACCCAATCTGAGATAACAATAAGCCCTAGATATATGATAATAGATCGACAGGACGCAGTGCAGTTGGCGAATTCGCTTACGCAGAGCGGTGTATATTCTCAGAGCGAACTAAACTCCTTACAAAACGGTTATTTCGTAATAATAAAGGCATCAGTAACCAATAATGAAGCTCAGAATTTTACGTTATATCCATCATCATTTGAATTAGTTACTAATAACGGAAGCGTTTATAGTTACTTTATCTTGCAACACTCCTCAAGTGTATCTTACTATTACTCATTTAACTCTTTACTGAATACCAACTATCAATTAGCTCCTTTATTTCTGACTGCAACAGAAAATATCACTTTAGGTTATCAGGTTACGGCAAATAGAGACCTGATCTTTCTTATTCCCCTGAATACAACTCCTTCTACATTGAGAGTAGTTGATAATGGTAAGATCATAGGTCAGGTTAGTTTAGTGAATGTAACTACCGATTATCTAAAAGTCATTAAGGTCAATACATTTACCAATGACTCGGAGGTAAGTTTAAGTCTAAATAGTGCTTCGACTATATACACGATAAACGATACGATAACTTTGTCACTTAATGTTCAAAACAGTGAAGGCTTAATGCCATTAACTGTAACTAAAATAGGAGTTTACCCTTCTGCTTTTAGTATAATAAAAATTTCTCCGGACATAGTAAATTCCACTCTGACGCCGGGGCAATATTCAGTTGTAACAGGTTCATCTTTCCCAAGAAGTCAGAATGTTATAATATTAGTCAAGTTACCGAATGAGTCATACAATGGAAACGTTAACGTATTTATGAATGTTACTTATAAACCATCATTTCAAGCTGTTGTAACTCAAGCAATAAATGACAGAGCCGAGGCTTTATTACAATATTCTCAAGGTGGACCAGGACAGCTGGAAGTCTCCACATATTTGGTTGCAAATCTATCAATCATGTATAACGGTAGTGCAAGTGTGGCATTCAATCCAGGTAATATACACTTAGTTACTAATAAGGGAATATACAGTAATCTGTATGGTCCTACATCCCCGTTTATTTATTTATACGCAGTCACTAACCATATACCTTATATAAACACTATAGTTAACGGACAAATTATTCAGGGACAAGTTGCTTTTCAGATACCACTTGGAGCAAAACCCCTTTACATAATCTATGTAAGTGAAAACAATCAGACACTATTCTCTGCTCCCATTCCCTCAAAAATCTACAACTTTAGCATTTTTGCAATTAATTATGAAGTAAATAATCAGTCCTTGGCTTATGTATACGGTACTCCATATCATTTCATTAGTTATGTATACGGAATTAGTGGTGGTAATTTTACTATAAATTTGCAGGCTTACAAATACTCATATTACCAGAATAGTATCGTGGAAGTTTACAATATAAGTTTGAGTCCTTCCATCTTCGAAATATTGAGTATATCACCTAACCTAATAGGAAGATATTTAAACACTTCACCTACCTACTGTAATATCACAATTGGGTTTCCTAACCAAAGCTTCTATGGTCAACTTACAATAAACGTATACGTAAAGATAGTAGGTAACGTAACAATTAGCAATCCCGCGTATATTCAGAAAATACAGTCAAAATCTTTATTAAACGAAAAAGTTGGAATTAAGAATCCCAATACTTATTATATGATAGGCTCTACAACATCACGTGACATTAGTAATTTAGCGTAAAAATACGTTATATCATTTTTCCCCTTTGCTCATACTTTTTGTACTTTTAGAAATTCTCCGGGAATATAGTCTACTTTATTCTACTCCATTATTTCTCTACAACGAGTGAAAATCAATATATACTAGGTAATTCTAATTATATAATGATATGGCAAAGAAAATGAAGGATAAAATAGAGGATGCGGCAAAGTCCGCAGCTGAAGGTGCAAAGAAAGCCGGAGAGAAAGCTAAAGATATGGCAAAAGAAGGAGTAGATATGGCTAAGAAAGAGGCTAAGAAAGCTAAGGACGAAGTTAAGAAGGAGAAAAAGAAGTAGATATTTGAAAGGCAAATTTATTTTTTAACATCACATCAATTCTTGATTACACTATAAGTGTCATCTACTTGTTTGGTTTTTGGAGTTTCGAAGGTTGAACCAGAGGACGAAAAAGGGTATTCACTTTATCTCTCTTTCATATAGCCACAAGCTTATGGTAACTTATTAAGGAGATAATTCCTCTACCTTTATTTGTGATGCTTTTGGACCCAATATACCCACATCTAACGCAACAACTATTGCTATAATGAAGATAGCCAAGAACATGGCGAATGGACCATAAGCCACTAGAATCTTAGGTAAATATGTCTGCCATATAAAGTTACCAAGCCTACTAAGGCTGTACTGGGCACCAGTAGCGAATCCCCTAATTCTAGTTGGGTACAGTTCAGCTCCATATTGGTGGAACGCATTTGAAAATATATTCGCCATATTTGCCAATATAAAACCTGAGGTCAGTAATATAGGCACATTTAGAGAATACCCGAATATTAACCCGTCAATACCTATCAGTATGATCATTGTGACTATTTGCCATTTCCTATCAAACTTCTTACTGTCAATTATGAACACAGAGATTAGTGACCCTGTAAAATACCCGGTATAGATTATCAGTGAGTACTGTAGAGTGGAGACTATAGTAAATCCCTTAGTCAGCAGGACTGTTACAGCTAAACTAGTGAAACCATAATAAGCTGCAGTTTGAAAGAATTCGAATATCCAAAGCATTGTAGTCCTTTTCCTGTATTCCTTACTAAATATAGTTGAGATGGGTATCTTCTCCGCTTTTACAACTTTTATTTCTGATAAAGGTGGTAGAGAGCCATACTCCTTCAACGCTCTCTCCTCAAATTTACTCACTATCTTCTCAGCCTCTTCAAATTTCCCTTTAACTTCTAACCATCTTGGGGATTCAGGTATCAGGAACCTTAAGGGTATTATGCTCAGTATACCTAACCCACTTATTATGTAAAGCCATTGCCATCCAGGTATGATAAAGGTTCTAGGTATAATGAATATTGACAGAACAGCTATGACAATTGGAGATGTCCAGGCAAGTGTGTACCCTAGAGCTAATCTTCTCCCTCTTATTCTAGCAGGGAAAAACTCTGTGCTCATGATGTCTAACACTAGCACTGCCTCTGGTCCAACTCCTAAACCTGATATAAACCTGAACAGACCGTATAATCCTATATTAGATGCCAAGGGTATTAGGAGCTCACCTATAGAAAGTAGAAACATGTTAAGCACTATTGCAGTTCTCCTTCCATAAGCATCTCCTATAAGTGTAAATAGTAGACAACCTACAAAGGCTCCCAAAAATAGCAGTGCCACAGTGTAGAAGACAGCATCTGCCCTACCCACCTTGTAGTAAGCTGCAACGGAGGGAACAACGAAACCTCCTATGAACAAATCAAATAGGTCAAAAAACTCACCTATTGCAAGTAAGATTAGTAGTTTCGTATGGAGGGACGTCCAGGGTAGTCTCTCCAATCTTGCGGTATAGTTTCCTTTATTTTCCATAATCCGAATATAAATATTTATATTTATAAGAATATGTATATATTTATAAATAATAACTATATATCTATTAATAGCTAACTTAATAGTAGTTATAGGTCGAGGAGTGAATTGTTATATTATCCTTCAGCTCTCCAGAGATGAGGTAATACCCTCATGATAGGGAAGAATCTAATTAAAAGTAAGACGTCAAAATATTTAATATACTTTTTCCGATCTAATACTTTCGGTTTGCTCTTCATTAACAAATTAAAAGGTCTATTTTAAATAATAATACGGATGAATATACAAACTATGATTACATTTGAAAACTTCAGGATTTCTCGTCTAATTTATTGCTTTATGAAGAGATATCCAAGAGATGTCGCACATTCATTAGCTTTCTTAGTTGCTATTAGTAAGAGAGAAAGTGACCTGTCGGGATTTGAATTAAATAATGGTTATGTGAAATATGTGGAGTATGTAGAGGATTCCTACGACTGCAAGGGAATTGATTTAGATGTAGACCCTGGGATAGTGAAGAGCACTTCTACAAAGATGTGGAATTATCTTACTGGAAATAAGGTTGAGTTTGACGATAAAGAGAAGGAGCTATTGCGAAAGTTAGGGATAGATAATGGTTAAACTGATTAGGGATCCTATTTATGGTTACATTCGGGTAAATGATGAAGACTTAAGAATAGTTGATTCTCCCTTTTTTCAAAGGTTAAGGTATATAAGACAAAACGGTATGGCATACTTAGTTTTTCCATCAGCAACACATTCAAGATTCGAGCATAGTCTTGGCGTTTATCATGTAGCAGACTTGATGTTTAACAGAATAAAGGATGTTAATGAAGAGACTGTAACACGAGAAAATATAAGGAGACTAGCTCTAGTACACGATATTGGACACCTTCCTTTTTCTCACACTTTTGAATTTGCACTTAAATATATTGAATATATGGATAACGGGATTTATTCTACGTTTAGAAATGAATTCTTTAAAGAGGTGAAAGTTGCTAAACTGCATGAATTGGTGGGAATTCATGTAATTCAGAAATGTATGAATAATGATGATTTGAGTAGATGGATGAAAAGAGTCTACGTCGAGAATTCGGAAGACACAAAAACTATTAAAGCTATACTTAACTCGAGCTTAGATGCAGATAGGTTGGACTACCTGCAACGAGATTCATATTATTTTGGTGTTAAATATGGACAAATTCCTTTAGATAGAATATTAGAGACAGTTGAAATAAGGGGTTCTGACGGTAAATATGTGTTTAACATAAAAGGAAGAGACGATTTAGAGGAATATTTAATGGCAAGATATCACATGTACTCCGCTATTTATAACCATCCTGTTGTTGGTATATTCAACTCAGTTATGGCATACACTATCGCAAAAATGATGATGGACCAGATTATAACTGTTGATAATATAAAGGAATGCGATCAATTTCTAGGTTTCACAGACAACTTCATTATTAGTAAACTTCATGAAATAAGAGATAGAAGCGAAACATACAGTAGATTATATGAAACCCTTTATAAAAGGGTAAAATACAGGAAAAAAGTACTCGAATATGATCAAGCTAATTTTTTCTCCATGGCCATGAATGATAGAGATAGAGAGAGGGAGCTCTACAATTTTATAAAGGATGTGAAGGGTAAAGTACTTGTTTATTCAGCCGACGTCAGTATGCCAACAGATAATATTGTCTTAAGCCTCGGCAATAATGTTTTTATTGATTTAGAGAAGCATGACGATGCTAGCAGATACATAAATATTCCATCATTAAGGAGAAAGGTAATCATAGGTTACTACGATGACAAATCATATCAAAAATTTTCGGAACAATTTCTTCCTAAGCAGTAAAAATAAATGATTATATTTTCATGACGCAGAATTTTACACAACTTTGGTACTAAATTCATTAATAATTAGCACAGTTAAACATGAGAATTCAATACTTTATCAAATCGAATCTCAATTAGTAAATAACACAACTTTATTACATCTTGGCAGTTTCATTATATAAAATGAACAACATAAATAAGTTAGCCCTAATAGGCGGATTTAGGTCATTCAGTGGATCCATTATTTGGCCATATGTTGGGTTTGCCCTTTATAAGGTGTATGGACTGCCCT
The DNA here is from genome assembly GCF_000012285.1 of Sulfolobus acidocaldarius DSM 639. Classification (NCBI taxonomy): domain Archaea; kingdom Thermoproteati; phylum Thermoproteota; class Thermoprotei; order Sulfolobales; family Sulfolobaceae; genus Sulfolobus; species Sulfolobus acidocaldarius. Next base: position 1,890,971 of record NC_007181.1, on the reverse strand, counting down.
TATCAGTGGTGTCATTATTCTATCTGGTTCAGGCAGTTGTGAATGTCATAGCCTCCATATCTGGAGGAATCATAACAGACTACTTGGGAAGGAAAAGGAGTATGGCTCTTTCAATTCTATTTTCATCTATTGCATTACTTCTTGCATACGTCCTAAACATGCCTCTCTATGTGATGGTATTTATTTTGTTTCAGAGTTTCTTTAATACAGTATACAACGTTTCGTCCACAGCCATAGTAGGGGATATGTATAAGGGCACTAGCCAACTGATTAAAGCTTACAGCAGACAGAGGGTAGGGATAAATGCTGGATGGGCGTTAGGACCTCTAGTAGGTGGTTACATATTCACATTCTTTAGCTTTAGGACGCTATTACTGATCTCTTCATTACTAGTCTTAATTATTATACCTATAGTTAAAATACTACCTGATTTTAAGGGAGCTGGTAGTATTTTGAACTTTAATCTTAATAAAGAATTTTTAACGTTCCTAATACCAACTTTCCTGACATTTGCGATAGTAGGTCAGTTAGGTTTCTCCATACTCACTTACTACAATACTATACTGCACTTTACTGAATTTGAAGTGGGAATACTGTTTGCCATAAATGGACTGCTTATTGTAGCCTTTCAGGATTTAGCAGGTAGACTGATAGGAAGTAAGGTTAAGCTAATTTCTTTCGGGATGGTAATGTACGGCTTGGCTTATCTAGCCATAGCTTTCATTACTAATTTATATGTTGCAATGTTAGATGTGGTATTCATAACGATTGCTGAAATGATCGTTACCCCAATTTCTCAGGCTCTAGCGAACACTTTAGCCAATAAGGACACAAGAGGTAAGCAAATGGGACTCTACAGTATGGTTACTGGGCTGGGAAGAGTTATCGGGTCCTCTGTATCCAGTGAGTTGATGAACTATTACCTTTATTATCCATTGGGACTGTGGGGCTCAATTTCCCTCTTTGGGTTCTCATCTGCAGTTCTATACTACATAATTCTGAGAAGGCTGAAAAGTATCGTAGTATAGTAATTGAGTTGGATAAGTTTTTACTGTCTAGAGGGTAATATACATTATCGTATAAAAGTATTAGGTTCTGGTTGCCTTTAGCTCAAATGTTTAGCAAGGAATTAGCTTATATTTTAATTATCGTGATTAAGCCCTAAATTAAAGCAAGCAACAAGACTCAAGGGAAAAGTTATCTTACCCATAGTGAATAGGTATAGACCTAAATACTGAGAGTCCACAATTTACGGTTAACATACTCTGCGTCCTTCTCTCAACCTCACTCCAGTTATAATCAAAAATCTCCATTTTAAAATGTTAACATAACATTGAAATACAAGTTTAAAAACAACAAAAAGTTTAAATTTTTATAATACAAATATATAAAGTTAAGAATATGTCCAAACCTAATACAAAATACGTTGACCTCACTAGACTAGATGAGCAAGAGTGTAAGTTTAGAGTCCTTAAGGCGTTTCTAACTTCAAAGCCTATAATCTTAGTGCATGTTAAAGCTGACAACAGAGATCTAGTTGAAATGATAAGAAAGTTGATTGAAATGATAGGGTACTACGGAGAGGAAAGAGATGAAAACGGAAGAGTTGTCTTCAAAGTTGAAAGAAGGAATGAGCAACTCAAGGTTAGTCTTTCCACTGAAGTGGCATTGCCCTATAACGTGAATAAAGTTATTAGTAGGCTCTCAAATGCCTTTATTTTCAAGACCTTTATACCTGAGTTGGAGTCTGTTAACAGGGTAAAGAGAAATTCCTATCTGATCGATTTTAAGTTCTCAGGACTTATAAGTGTGAAAAACGTTCCATATGTAATGAATAGGGTGAAGGGAGCTAACAAATTCCTCATTAAATATATTGGCTTTAAGGGAAGTCTAATGTTAATACTGACCGAGTTTCTAGTGAGTAAGAGGGAATTAGGGAGTATGGTGAGGTTGACAGTGAGGTATAATGGCTCTCTACCCAAGTCCCTTATTGAGAGGAGAATGAGTAAACACCTTCAAATTTTTAGGGAAAACGCTCTAACAATATTTGAGTGAATATTTTCTCTGACTGAACTTAACCTTATAAGCCTTAAATTGCAGACTGTATAACTTTTGATTGAAGGTATTTTAGATCCTGTACCTCACCTTACCTTTTAGCCCTATTTATTATTAGTACAAAAATTTATTTCTCTATTCCATGAATTTCTTAATCATCTCCCTTTCGACAATTATGATAATTGAACATAGTTGGATTGGTACCTTAGCATTACTTAAAAATAAAACAATTAGCAAAAGGTTGGGAGTACCACTAGCATTGTTTGAGATTTTCTATTACACGTATCTAACTGCCGTAATTAGTTTATTACACTCTGATCTCCTCTTCTCTACTTTCACCGTATTCTTCCTGATCACCCATGTGACGGGTGGTTCTTACTATATATTTAAAGGGGAGAGACAGTACGGCTCAGGGTTTTATAATGCATATTCCATTTATGAGTTCACTGAACTCGCTTTTCTACTTGCGGTGTTTTTCTTATTTGCTTGAAGACTTGTCTGAAGGTATTCAGGTAGAACGATAATATCCCTATTCCCTGAAGAGGGGCTGACAACAGTAATAAAGGGGAAGTAAATCCCATATCAAATATGACCCTAGTCAATAAACCTAAGTTGAGGAGTATTATTGGGATATAAGAGGGTTTCACCTTGACGTGAACACCTGTAGCTGAGATGAGCATATCTATTAGAACTACATCGACACCAAAAACTGTGTTGAATAGGAAGCCAACTGCAATACTATGTATGAAGGCATCATAACTAGTGAGAGAGAATATCGAGGACAATAGTAACCAGGTCCAGGCAATGGATAGACTAACTTTTGGATAAACTCTACCCCTTGCCTTTACTAATCCAGATCCGTGGAATGAAAGGAACCATCCTGCAAATATGAGTAGAGATGATGTCCAGTTAGGGTAAACAAGTAAACCCAATAGGAGAAAAGCGTAAGCAAACACTATCTCTTTATCCTTTATCAACCTCCCTCCAAAGACTAAACCTATATCTCTGCTCATTACTGAAAAGATAGTTAGGGTGGGGAAGATCAGGGAAATCCAGGGCAAATCCAGGAATATTTGAAAAGCTGTGACAAAAACTGTTAAGATTAGGGTCACGAATAACAGGTAATTGTAGGTAGTCGGTCTTAACCCCAGTTTAGAGGGACTGAGGTAAATCCTTGAGTGGTATATTAACATTCCTAAGGCAAGGAGGACTAGGTAAAAGCTATAAGGAGTTGAGGACAAGAGCAGTGAAACCAATACAGTTACGGCGAATCCTATAACGTAATAATCTGGTGCCTGCTCACCCTTCCACTCCATGCTTAAAGCCACAAGTATTTCATTACCTATAATGGTTAGGAAGAACCCATAGATCATTATAAACCAGTGGAACTCAAAGAATGTTGTGGGCAAAGGGTAGGGAAATCCTTGCATATCCATAAATGTCAGAACTGCAGGGATACCTCCGAAAAGAAGAATAATAAAGCCTTCAAGGAGAAGTAGCATTCCAACCCTCATTGTTCTTCCCCGTGTTGCATCTTCCACATTTGGACAATATCGTATCCAAATCTCTTTTTGAACGTCTCCTTACCCTCATCAGTCATCATTAATGGTGTCCATCTGGTATCTAGGTCTAGTTCCACATTTATGCTCTTAGCATTTACAGTTTCCTTTATGACCTGCTCTACAGTGTAAGCAATATCCTCAGTAACGGGACAATAAGGGGTGGTTACACCCACCCTTATGTATACATCCCCCTCCTCTGAAATCCTCAGCTCGTATATTAACCCAAGGTTAACGATGTCTATAGGTATTTCTGGGTCATATACATCCTTTAGTCCCTCCATTATCTTCTTTTTCCACTCATCCACATTCACAGTCAATTCTAACCCTCAAATTTACCTTTTCTAAGACCCTCTTCAACTTCCTCATGATCTCTTTCATTTGGTGGAGGAGACACTATATGAAGTATTTCCATTTCAGTCTCAGCTAAGACACCCCTCTTAACTCCTCTAGGCACTATCACTAAATCACCTTCCTTTACATTGTACTTATTATCTCCAGCTACAACCACACCTTTACCTTTTCTTATCAGAAGGATTACATCAATACTCGGTTTATGAACCGGAATGAACTGTCCGGGCTTAAAGTACGCTAGTATTACCGCATAAGTGTTTGTCCTGAAGATCTGGATGGGTGTGAATGACGTTTCTGATAGTTTCTTGTTACTATCGAAGTTCGTGACAATGGCTCTAGCCTCACCCTGAACCTCTTTCTTCTTTAGAAAAGCTATCCACTTACCTTCCTCTTCCTCCTTTGCATGATAAGCATTGATATCGAAATCGTCTCTATGGGATAAAAAGTGAAGTAAATGTACTGGTTCATGGTCGTTAATTATGTACATTCCTTCACCAGGTTTAAGTCTCTCAAACTCTTCCAAGATAAGGCTATGTCTTACAGTGGGTGAATATTTTCTCACATCTAAAACTTTTTGTGCCATGTCAATTAACTCGAACTGAATTATCTAAAACACACACCCTAAAAAGTCAGGGTCTTTCCCCTCATAAACTTTGGCACCCATCCATCAGGAATTTGTTCGTTTATTTCCTCTAGCTTCAATTCATTAAGCCTAGGATAGACGTTAGTCTCCTCTATGGCATTATGGACCTTAAGAAGTGACGATAGCATCTTAAGTGAGTTAATATCGTAAGATTCCTCAATTTGAGCCATCAGATTCCACATTGCAACATGTTGGTTCATTAACTCAATAACCATAGGATCGCTGAGATCTAGCTTTGGAAAGAGTATTTCTTCCTCTAAATAAATGTGGTATTTTAAATTTCTACAGAAAATGCTAAACTTTCTTCTCATTTCGTCACCGTTAGAGAGTTCTCTGAGTTCATCTAAAAGTCTATCTTCCTCTACGTGGTCATTTATCAACTTTTGGACTACTCCATTCATCTCCCTACACCTCTGCTACCCATAGTTCATTTCCTATCTTAGCCTTAAGTCTTAACTTGAAAATTTTCTCTGGAGGAAATCTCGTAATCACGACAAGTTTATTCATGGTGGGAGTTACCTGTAAAATGTCAAGGATTGGGAACTTGGTCGTAATGTCGTTATAAAGTTCTTCCACACTCTTTACATAGTGTTTATGTACCTCTTCTCCTATATCCTTTTCAACTTCTTCCATGACCTCCTCAAAATCACCATTTACGTTACTTAACCATTTGTTTTCTTCCTCAACAACGTGATTTATCATTACTATTGAGAATTCCCCTATTCTGTCTGTATCGGTAAATGCTCTGAGGGCGATCTTCCTTATCTCAGCGTGATCCCTTACAGTATCATCGAAGTTGACGAGTGATGATATCTTCTCCTCTTTCTTATTGTGGCAGTTTATCACAAAGTTTTCATAGAAGTCCTGATAAAAATCCAATATGAAGTCTAAGTACTTTTGGTCTTTGTACAAAAGACTAAGGGCATAAGAGTACAAAAGGGACTTAGTAGCCTTTAATATTATTGAATGTTCCTCCCTTATTTCCTCTTTCCACATGACTTTATGTTAGTGTTGAATTGTATATATTAAGAAACCCTAAATTTTAAGGTGAAGTTTTGGATTCTTCAGTCTCTAATGCCAGATTGTGATAGTGAGCTTTTAATGTGTTTTAGCTGTCATTCCCTTAACATTTAGGTTACATGTTTTTACCCTTATAGATTTATCAAGTCGCTATGAGTTCTCATAGGAAGGTCAGGAACCACGCCCTTTATGTAGTTGGGATTATGTCTTATGTGGTCTCATTAATCCCTTTTTATAATTTAAATTTCTTTAGGACGATAATCTTGATACCTATACTAGCTTATACATTACCTATCCTAGAGCGTTTACAACCTAAAGTTATGGTACTTAAGCTCAGTAAAATGGATTATATTTTAATTGTCTTAGCATCAATACCCTATCTCTTCATAAAACAGTCAATTCTCCTTCTTCTCCCCATTTCACTGATATTGTTGACATTTGCGTTATATTATTTTAAGAACACGATGTGGGGGAATGTCTTAGGTACCACATTTTTATCGTCACTGTCCATAGTTTGGAACATATTTGTCTACAACTCCTTCTTACTTCCATCATTATATTGGATACTGTACATTTTAGTTGGGGCACTTTATGTGGAGTACAAGATACCTTTTAGAAGGTTAAGTAAAGGAGTTGTTCAAGAAGCATGGGTAATTTCAGTCATCGTATTTGTTTTCCTAAGCTTATATGTCTTTAAGGTTCCGCTATTGCTACTGTCACTGATAGAACCGTCTTTACGTTTCTTAAGACCAGGACAAAAATTAGGTTCCATGAAGGATTTAGCTAGGTTAGGCAAGAGAGGAGTAAAGCGAGACGCTCTCTTCATTGCATTACTGTCTATCGTGTCAATAATATGGGCTTATCGAATCTCTCTAATAAACATCTGACCTGGAAATATAGTATACATGCATAAGAAAAACGAGTATGTCGTTAGCTCAATAACATTTAAAAATCACTCTTGTAAATGCAACTATTTCTTTCTTTAAGGGTGTAGATTAAAGAAGGAATTGCACAACTAAAGCGTCCTAAATTATTTTTCTAACAACAGTAATCTAGATCACTCACTAAGGGTACGTCATTCTCCATTAACCAAGACTCAGGAGATTATTTCGAACTAATGATTTCTTTCAGAGCTGGAATACTGTTGATCTTAATTACCTTCCTCAGTGCGTTTATTATTGCAGGTGGCATACTTATTATTCCTCCTTCTCCCAATCCAGCTACATGATTGGGATCACTCGTAATGTGCTGAACCTCTATGTTAGGTGACTCCATGGCTGTCAATACAAGATAGTCACTGAAGTTCTGGGATAAAGGAATGCCATCCTCATTATACTCAAGTGAAGAGAAAAGTGAGACCTCGACACCTTGAAATGATGCCCCTACTATTTGTCCCTCCGCCATCTTCTCATTAAGTATCTTTCCCGCGTCATGTATAACATATGCCCTTCTAATAAATGGCATTTCCGTCTCTCCAATTTCAACCTCCACCACTTGACCCATACAGCCGTAAGATATTGAAGAGTTTATTTTGCCCTCTTTAAGGTTATCAGCATAAGGTGATTGGAAGTGACCTACAGCGACTAACCCTTGTTCAGTATTTCTAAGTTTCACGGGGTCCCAGTGGAATATCCCCACCAGTTGCCTTAAGGATACCGATTTATCCTCAGTTACCGTGGTGACTTTTCCCTCCTTTATCTTTAGAGAGCTCTTCTGCACTCCTAAGAGCTCAGACGCAGCTAGCAACAGCTTGTCCTCTAAACTGTCCAGAGCCCTATTTAAGGCTTCCATGACTATGGGCGCAAATCTGCTGGAATATGTCCCAGAGGAGACAGCCCAAGGTCTCTCTGTGTCTGTCCTATATATCACGTCTACATCCTGAGGTTTTACGCCTAGTCTCCTTGATACTTGTTCCGATACTACAGTCTCATGACCTTGACCTTCATTACTCCCGTTCACAAAGACCTTGACTTTCCCATAAAGGTCAATATAGACCATCACAATATCTTGTGCTGAGGACTTAGGTAAGAAGTCCGATGACTCTCTAGCCAAATCCAGGTAACCAATATTTGTCCCAGAGGGCTCAATTATCAGGGAGACTCCTACCCCAATCCTCTTACCTTTTGCCCTCTCCATCTCTACATCAGTATTTAATTTGTCGTATAACTCCTTCATCCTCCTCAACACCTTATAACAGCTGAACGACCTATACTTACCACCAGAAGCTGTCTCATAGTACTCGTCCTTTATAACGTTCTTCATCCTTACGTCTATGGGATCCATTTTTATCTCATCTGCGAAAATATCAATTGTTGTCTCAATAGCTGTATACAAGTGGGGGGCACCGTAGCCTCTATTCAGACCGGTAGGAATAGTGTTAGTTAAAACTGCCATGTAGTTCACCTTCATGGACTTGATGTCATAAGCGCCTGTCAGGTTGCCGTGGTTCCTCAACAGGTTTCCTGGCTCTGGAGGTCTTGGATAGGCACCCAAGTTATCAATGGCTTTGATCTCAATTGCGTTTATTTTCCCACTCCTATTACCGTAAACCTTTACCACGGATTCCCTTTCAGCTCCTGCAGAGCTAGCAATAACGTGCTCTGTCCTCGTCTCCCTCCACAGCAATGGTCTCCATATTACACGGCTAGCTGATGCAATTAACGCCATGTAAGGGTAAATTGCGCTCTTTATACCGAAAGAACCTCCAATATCTCTTGGTCCTTTCAGTAGAACATCAGCTTTTAACGCCTTTGTAAGTAAATAGTGAATTGAGTACGGTCCTTGAAAGTTGGAGTATATCTCATATTTATCACCGTCGTATCTTGCAAACACCTCATAGGTCTCTAGTGGTGAACAACTGTATCTAGGGAACTTTACCCTATTTTCAACAACTACCTCTGACTTCTCTGATTCGTACTCGAAGTCACCATAAGTGAAAGTTTTATTCAACACTATATTTGATTTCACCTGAGGATGGATTGGTTCGCTTTTTAGTGAATCCTCTATGGTAACTACAGGTTTAATAGGCTCATAGTCCACCTGAATGAGCTCTTTGGCGTCCTCAGCCTCATATTGGTCCTTGGCTATTACTAGTGCTACCGGTTCACCGTAATATACAGCCTTATCCCTGGCAATGGGATAGTATTCTACCTTTGTATCCAGAGAAAGGGGAAATGGGCTTAAAAAGTTCATGAGGTCTCTAAACGTGATGACTTTAACCCCTGCTTTAGAAGCGTCACTGTAGTCTATTCTCTTTATAAGCGCATGGGCATAAGGAGATCTCAGTATTGAAACGTGTAAATGATTCTTGTACTCTTTTATTATCATATCATCGATGTAACTTCCTTCTCCCTTGACAAACCTCAGCCCTTCTTTAAACATGGCTATTTACCGTCAAACTTTGGCTTCCTCTTATTCAGGAACGCCTCTACCCCTTCTTTGAAATCTCCACTGTACTTCAACAATCCGAAGGTTTTTCTCTCGATATCATACCCAACATACATTGGTGAGTCAGCTATCTCGTGTAACACTTTCTTCAGTGCCTTTAAGGCTAGAGGTGAAAGACCGGCTAATTCCTTAGCAACTTCATACGTCCTTTCGTCTAACTTCTCTGCATCTACTATCTCGTGGACTATACCCCACTGATAGGCTAACTGAGAATCGATCCTCTTCCCTAACATGAGCATATACGTAGCCCTAGAGAGCCCTAGTACTTTAACCAGTCTTGTTATTCCCCCACTTGCAGGCACCATGCCCAGTCTTATCTCTGGTAGTCCGAACTCACTTCTTGGTGTTGCAATCCTTATATCACATGATAATGCCAGTTCTAAACCAGCACCAAATGTATAGCCATCAATAGAGGCTATTACAGGCTTAGTTATCCTCTCTGAGCTTGAAAGGTCTTCCCCCCAGTCAATTAGAGTTTCTGGAGTGAGGGAGAGGAACTCGCTAACGTCACCACCAGAACTGAAAGCCTTTCCTCCCAGCCCTCTCACAATAATTACTCTCACGTCTGGTGACTTCTCTAGCTCTAGTATTCTCTCTCCTATCTCTCTCCTCATACTCACAGTTATGGCGTTCATTTTCTCCTGTCTATCAATTAGTACCTTACCTATCCTATTCTCTTTATCCAACTCCACCTTAATCATTTATTTCACCACCAAATATTTTTGTTATAGATTTAAATTTTTATCCTTAATCTCATTAATTTATTACAATCATTCCTTCTTTACCGTCTCTGGGTTCTCAAGTGTACTTACATCTCCCAGTTGTGAACCACTCTCGATTGCCCTCAAAACCCTCCTCATGGTCTTACCACTCAGAGTATGTGGCAACTCTTTCACAATCTCCACCTCCCTAGGAACAACGTGGGCTCCTAGCTTTACTCTCACGTGGTTGATTATCTCGTTCTTCAACTCATCTGACGGGGAATAGTCCTTCTTAAGCACGATATATGCCTTTATTCTGAATCCCCTTATTGGGTCCTCAACTCCTATGACAGCTGACTCTGCGACTGCTGGGTGTGTCATTATAACGCTTTCAATTTCAACTGGACTGATCCTGTACCCTGAAACCTTTATTATGTCGTCAGCCCTTCCAAGGTACCAGAAGTAGCCGTCTTCGTCTATATAGCCCATATCACCAGTCAAGTAATACCCGTTCTTGAAACTGTTTTTCCACCTCTCCTCATCGTTCCATATACCTTTAGCCATAGCCGGAAAGTCAGGATCTAATGCCAGTATTCCCTTGGTGTTAGGCGGTAGGGGATTACCATTTTCGTCCACTACAAGTGCCTTTACACCTGGAAGCGGTTTACCCATTGACCCTATCTTAATGGGCATCGAAACGTAGTTTGCAATGACGTAAGTTGCAGTTTCAGTCTGACCATATCCGTCATGAATTGGTACCCCAAAGACCTCCATACTCCACCTTATTATGTCAGGGTCAACATACTCCCCTCCTGCGTGTATGAATCTGATTGAAGAGAGATCGAATTTTCTGGCGAGCTCAACACCCTCCTTTTTCAGTAGTCTAATCGCGGTCGGTGCAGTGGACATTAGAGTGACCTTCACCCTCTCTATGTTAGAGTACCAGGACTCTGCGTCAAATTTTCCCTCGTAAGACACTATTGGAATGCTGTTTAGCCATGCTGTCCACACCCCTGCAAACCCGGCGACCCATGCAGGATCTCCTGTGTGCCAAAACTTATCCTGTGCATGCATGTCAAAGTGGTATTTACCAGAGAAGTAATAGAAGGTCATGATGTCCTGTGAGTGCCATATTCCCTTTGGTCTCCCAGTTGTCCCTGAAGTGTACAATATCAACGTGGGATCATTTATTGACCTCTCAACATACGACGTGTTATGCACATTCTGTTCGTTCACTATCCCCTCCTCTGACGTTTTTAAGATCTTTATCCCTGAGATGTTCCTAAACTTATCAGCAAGTGATTCATGTACAATTGCCACCTTAGAGCCACTGTTCTCAACCCTATACCTAATTGCCTCCTCACCGAACGTGGAATATATGGGGACTATGACTGCCCCAATCATGCCAATAGCCAAGAGGGAAAAATATAGCGATGGTACTCTTTTGGACATTACAACCACCCTGTCCCCAGGTTTTACACCTGAGTCCTTCAAGACAGCCCCAAAACTTGAAGCTTTCACTTCAAGGTCATGGAATGTATAACTCTTGATATCTCCCTTCTCACTGATCCATATCAACCCACTCTTGTCTTTACCATCAGCATTTAGATCCATAACAAGCTTTGAGACATTTCCCTTTCCCACAAAGTTCAGCGTCTTTCTAGCGTTATCCCAGTTAAAATTCCTGTATATTTCGTCGTAATTTGTAAGATTTGGTTCCACTACTATCTTCTTGTCCCTTATTACTTCAACCATAATCCTTTCACATATTAAATATGGGGTTAAAGCATTTTTAAATATATTTATTAATTCATTATTTTCATCTTTAGTACATTAACGTGGGGTGTGGAAGGGAGTTAACTTCAAGACATTTCTCCTTCTTGTCAAGGGAAAAGTGTTCAAAAACCCGTGTAGCTGAATCTAAGGTTCAGACAACATGTTCTTTCCCAGCTTTTTAATGAAATTACTTACAATCTTTCTCTCTGCGTTCCTGAGGTGAAAGACGAAAGTGGGCTCTGAAATACCCAGGATCTCCGATAACTCCTTTGACTTTATCTTCCTGGGGTAGTCGAAGTAACCTAAATCTAGGGCTGTTGTCAACACTTTTAATTCTCTACTGGTGAGGTTTTCTGTGGGTATGTCGTCCTCAATGTTCACCTTGACTATTTCGGCAAACTCCTGGAACTCCTTAATGAGCCTGTTGACCTTATACTCATAAACCAGGAGGTTCCATATCTCTTTGCCATCATACTTCAGTGTACTTATGAGTATTCCATTGTTCCTGTTTATGATAGAGTAAATGGAGTTGTCATAATCTCTGACTAGGTCTACGTAAAACCTGTTTCTCCATTTATATATGTTGAAAATATCCTTTACCTTGCCCCTGGACTTCAGATTCATTATGTCCCTATATCCCTTCTCAGACATCAGCAGGGAGACCTTTAGAATATTCCTCTCAGGGTAGGGTGTCAAATTCAGTATGTTAGCGATCTCAGGTACCTCATAATACCTGCTCCAACAGTTCTCGTGTATAAGACTAAGTCTAAGGAACTTCAGGGGGTATTTTGTGAATGTCGCCATGATTAATTATATTTTTAACTAGTAATTAAACCTTTGTACATTAATTCAAAATTTCTTCCCGTGAAAAACGTAAACACCATGTCATATTGGAAAATACAGGTTGTAAGTTAAAAGAGATGGTGAATCTAACACAACAACCCTCTTCCTTAGCCTTATTTCACCACTTAGGGATAGTAAGTCCTCTCTTTCTCCTGTGATCACACTCTGGCTCCCTTCATTCATTTCTATCCTAAATAAGGCTATATTACTCCTCACCCTCACAGTGTTGTTTAAAGCCTCCTTAACCCTTACGTTTCCCACTATCCTCCTAAATCTGCTGAGGGAATCCTGAAGAGCCCACCCTGATGGGTGATATAGACGCTTAACCATCTCACTCAGTTTCTGCTTATTAGCCTTCATGAGGAAGGAGTCTTCCGTATACTTAAGTTTAGCTCCCTTTTCAGGCTGGACATAAGTTATAAGGTACTCAAAATCATCTCCAAGCATCTCTAACCATTCCCTATACATCTCGTTGTCCAAAATTTCAGCCTCGTGGTAGAGGAATTCGCATAAGTTTATGTAAACCTGTGGATCCACCATGGCAACGTTCACCATTTTACCTCATACCCCATTTCCATTAACCACCTTTTCCAAAAGGTCCTTGGACCATCTTCGTGGAATTGAGTTGGTCTGACTAAACCTGGACCACGCCAGTCCCTTAGAACTGGTAGATCTGAGACAGAATCTAACCCGCCTATAATTAGCTGGCTTATTCTCCTTGCCAAATTCCCTGAGGCTGACTTAGATATCCTCCTCCATATGGCAGTGTCATCCATTTCTGCAACTCCAGATGGACCAAAGTGGCTCGTTGTGACTTCATATACTCTCTTTGCTATTTCATCTGGTAGCACTCTCGGTACTACCACCCATGTCCACACTTCAGTCTTACCAGGACCTATAGGTTGCCATAACCTAATGAGGCTAACGGGAGAATTAGGTTTACCAGACTTGTCGGTCTGATCTGCAGCAGTGAAGAAACTCAAGTTAGGGAATATGGTACCGACCCAATGAGACACCCTCTGAAATACCTTATATTGTTCCTCTGACACACCTTCTGGTTTCGAATGCTCCCTGAAGTGATCTCCATAAAAGCCAAAGAAACCTGGTATACTTTCTTCAGGTGGGAATCGCATTCCGAATGCCCCAACTGGTCTTCCTAAACTGTCATTCAGATAACAGGCAGTTATTTCACTTAGACCTGGAGTCACATACCCGAACCTGGAAATGGGGCTAGCGTATCCCAACTCCACAACAGACCTGTGTGTGGTAATCGTATGTAGCCTGTCCTCTGCGAAATTAGACGCCCCTGACTTCCAGTCAAAGTCTGCAATGAACTTGATTGGCTTTCCTACAATTTTCATACCTCCGCTTGCCTTAAAGAAGATGTCCAGATACCACTTTGTTTCACCCAGGTAATCTGATAAGGACTGAGTTGAAGATCCTAAATTCCCAAAAATGAGGTTCTCGTACGTGTCTATCTTGATCTCATACAGGGAGACATCGCTGAGTTTAAACCTCTTATAAGCTATATCCTTTACGGGGACACCTACAAGCCTCCCCATATTATTATACGTCCATCCATGATAGGGACAGGTAAATGTACTAGCCCTTCCATACTCAGCTTCACATAACTCGGTTCCCATATGCCTACAGGCGTTGAAAAAGGCTCTTATCCTACCGTCCTCTCCCCTTACTACGATTACCGAGTTTAAGCCTATTCTCCTCACCACAAAGTCTCCAGGGTTTAAAACTTCATCCACAAAACCCAAGAAGATCCAGTTGTTTGAAAATATCCTCTCTATTTCCTCGTTAAATATGCCCTGGTCATTCATTGCCTTCAATGGTATGCCTAAGTCAAGGTCAGCGTTTAACATGAAATTTTCAGACTCCATGTTTATTATATATAATATTAAAACTTTACTGTCAAAATTTACTAATGAAGTCTAAAAAGTTAATGAATTCAGTGCGTTATTAGCGTCTTGTCTGATAATTAAATTGATATAAACCAGTTATAACCTGTGTAATATCTCTATTAACTTTGAGATAAGGCTTATAATTTACCCCATTAATGGGTTTCCAGATTAATATGAAAAAAGAAGAAAAATTTACTTCAAATCATTTTAAATGGACTTTAGCAACCTTTTTCACCTGGACATTCGACTTATATGACCTGTTCACTATCCTACTTGTTGCACCTTATATCTCTTCCCTGTTTTTCCCTTCAAGTATCACTTTCTTGTCTATAGCGGCAACATATGCGGGGTTTGCCACCTCATTGATCATGAGACCTGTAGGTGCTACAGTCTTTGGGTCTAGGGTATCGGACAAGGTAGGTAGAAAGAGGGCTATTTTTTACGGTCTAATAGGTCTTGTGATAACTTCCACATTACAGGGCGCATTACCGACTTATCAAGTAGTAGGAGTGATAGCACCAATATTACTGTTAGCAGTGAGACTGATTCAAGGGGTGTTCATAGGAGGCATAACTGCAGGTAGTCATGTGATAGGACCTGAGTCTGTCCCAGAGAGGTATAGAGGGATTGTAGGTGGACTAGGGTTTTCAGCTGCTGGAGTGGCATACCTCATAGCAGCTGGCTGGTTTTTCCTGACAACCATACTCTACCCTGGAAGTTCCTATCTGGTATGGGGATGGAGAGTGATGTTCTTTGGCGGGCTACTGAGCTTAGCTGTACTTGGATTTGTAAACTATTTAGTCCCTGAGTCTGAGGTTTGGACTAAAATTAAAAAGAGAGGGTCAGTGGTGAAGTCTCCCCTCAAGGAGATATTTTCGAAATACAGGTATCAGTTAGGCGTTGCACTGCTACTTTCAATTGGCTGGGGTGCAAGTTTTTACGTTACTGATGGTATACTACCTACGTTTTTAAGTAGTGTCAATAAATTAGCCAAGACTGAAATAGCAATAGTAATGATAATAGGGTCAATTGGGATGTCGATAGGACCATTAATAGGAGGGGAGATATCCCAGATAATAGGGAGGAAGATAACGTCATTAATAGGTGCAATTATTGTACTAGCAGTAGTTGGACCTCTCTTTCTCTCCCTGGGTTCACTAAAATCCGGTGACCTTAATCAGATAATTCTTCACTCTTTTGCAATCCTGTTCTTAGTCGATATAGGAGGAGGGATGCTAATGACTTACCTAAATGAGATATATCCAGCTAGCGTGAGGGGAACAGGGGTTGGCTTCACGTGGAATACTGGGTTTGCAATAGGAGGGACAATCCCAACCATAATCAGCCTAGCAGTAGCTTCAGCAGGTCTCTCTGCTTTTCCCTCTATAATGTTCTACACCTTAATAGTGGTCTCTGTAATAATATTAGTGGGTACAGTACTCACGAAGGAGACTAAGGGTACCATATCAAAGGAGGAGTATGAGATTCAGAAGGAGACTTTATAGGGTGTGGGAAATAAGATCAGAAAGCATGAAAATCGTTGTGGAGAAGGAAAGTTATGGCATTTTTCTCGAATTCAGACCTAGTCTGAGGTCGGATTATACATGAGTGTAGAGAGAGCAGAGGAGGGTGTAGTTATATGAAACATGTTCTACGTTATTTATATATGTGTGTATACAGACACACTAATAGTGAGATGACCACTAAATGAAAGCAATGCTATTACATAAATTCGGTGAGCCCTTACGCTTGGAAGATATGGATGTCCCTAAAGTCGGTGTAGGACAAGTGTTAGTGAAGGTGGACTACGCCGGTGTGTGCCACACTGACCTATCTGTAAGGTCAGGTGCGATATTTAACAGAATAAGCTCAAGTAAACCCACTCTACCATTAGTTATTGGTCATGAGATCGCAGGAGAGGTAGTAGAACTAGGAGGCAACGTAGAGGGCTTCAAGAAAAGTGATAAAGTACTTATAGATCCATGGATAGGTGATGGGTCCTGTCATTATTGCAAAATAGGTGAAGACCAATACTGCGATAATCCTAAGTGGTTAGGGATAAACGTTAACGGGGGCTATGGTGAATACGTGTTAGTCCCAGACTACAGGTATATGTTTAAGCTCAGAAACCTGTCAACTTCAACAGCCTCACCTTTAGCCTGTTCAGGTGTTACAGCGTATAGGGCTTTAAGGTTAGCTAATTTAGATCCCTCAAAGAGTGTGATGATCATAGGAGCAGGGGGAGGTCTAGGGAGCATTGCGGTACAAATAGCCAAGGCTATTCACGGAAGCTTTATAATAGGAGTGGATGTAAGTGAAGAGGGTCTAAAGTTAGCCACGAATTTGGGGGCAGACTACGTCACCAGCAAGGTGGACGAGGAGGAGGTGAGAAAGATAACTACTGGCAGGGGAGTAGATGCAATAATAGACTTCGTGGGCTCAGAGTTTACCACGAGTAACTACTACACTTTATTGGCTAAGTTAGGGAGATACGTGAAAGTTGGAACCTATGGCGGTGGACTTCCTCATGATGCCGGTCTGAGACTTCACTCCATGGGTTGGCAATTCATAGGGACTCTTACAGGTAACAGGAAAGATTTCTTGGAGGTACTGGAATTAGCAGAGAACGGTAAGATAAAGCCCATGATAACAAAGGTCTTAAGCCTGGAGGAGGCTAACGACGCCTTAGACAACCTTGAAAAGGGAAAAGTCAGTGGTCGGCAGGTACTTAAGGTCACCTAGTAAGAGGATGAAAGCCTCTACGGCATTCAATTGTAGGATCACTTGATCACTATGGGGTTTATTGGAGATCCAGTTCCGCCTATGACCTTAAGAGGGGAGGCTATGAAGAAGAAATCATACTGACCGTCTTCAGCACAATCCTTAGCCAACTCCTCTAGCCATAGCATCTCCATTATAGGTAGCCCCAAGTAGTTGAGGAAGAATATGTGCAAGGGAAGCATTATCCCCAGTGTGGAGGAGTATGTCTGCTCTGAGGCTATTGTGTCACTACCATAAGCTATGAACTCGTTTTCATAAAACCACTTCACCAGCTCACGCTCATAGGTAATTCCTGGCTCACTGAAGTCCTTGTAAAACTCATTTGGACCCTTCTCATAGAAAGTCTTCAGGAAACCCGTCCTTACCAGGATTATATCATGCTTGTTAATCTTTACGCCCTCCTCCTTAGCAGTGTCCAGTAAGTCAGAGAAAGATATCATTTCACCCTTATCTAAACTCCCTTTACCCTTATGTCTAGCTACGTCAAGTAAAACACCCCTACCTAAAATACCCCTCTCAGCTAACTTACTTACGTCGTCCTTGGCTAGACCACCGATAGTCGTCCTGGAGTCAAAGCCGTTGTATAACGTGTTGTCCTTCCAGTAATGACCCAATGCGTCAACCTGTGTACTGCCCTGTAAGTGCATTATGACAATATCATCTGCAGACTTTCCTCCCCCTGGTCTTGGTTCAGCCTTTCCTGAAATATAGGTTCCTTCGTCCTTTGTCATCAAGTGTACTGTGGGTCTTCTACCTATCCAGACTGGATCTCCCTCCTTTCTATTGATCCATAAGCCTAAAGTGAAAGTCTTCCCAGTCCTCGCAGTCATCAGTGATCTCAGTATGTGGTCTCTTGTGACGAAATTGAGAGTCCCGATCTCATCGTCTTTTCCCCACCTTCCCCAGTTCTTAGGGGCTCTCCTTAACTCTTCTTCAAAGTTATATATCATGACTTAATAAGTATAAAGAGCATTTAAAAAATTATTTAACTAAAAAACCTGATATTTAAACGTCATTTCCTACACATCCCTCGACATGGACAACAGGAGAAGTGATATTTCTCACCCACATTATTTTCTCATGAAGACTGCTCCTTTAAGGTGAAGTCGGTGAGAGACTAAGTCTTTTACCATAACAGTACGGTAATAGGCTCCGTGTTAAAGCCTTGTATTCACAGTTTGTCCATGTAACTAAACGTAAAGTTCTACCTGGACTTTACCGCTTTACATTAACTGTGAACCACACTAAGGGCACATGATTGTTTAAAAATTCAAAGTCATACTATATATACACAATGAATATACGAGATTTTATCGAGAGAGTGAGGGAACTAGGTCTCCTCAGAGAAGTCAAAGGTGCAAGTTGGGACTTAGAGATAGGAGCCATTACAGACCTAAACGCTAAGAGGAGGAAATTCACCCTACTCTTTGACGAAATTAAGGACTACCCTAAGGGTTACAGGGTTCTGACAGGTGCATTATTGGACTACAGGAGGGTGAGCTTAGCCCTGAATCTTCCTGCAAATAGTGATATAGAGCTGGTCAAGAAGTTGAGGGAGAGGCTGGCTTATGCTTCAAAGGAGTATGCGAACTACTCCCCCAGAGAGGTGAGCGACTCTCCCCTGTTAGAGAACGTTGACGTTGGCGAAAAGGTTGACCTATTCAAATTCCCTTCCCCTAAATGGCATGAGCATGACGGTGGAAGATATATAGGCACAGCTGATGCTGTTGTGACAAAGGACCCTGAGTCAGAGTGGGTAAATGTTGGGGCTTACAGAGTTATGTTAGTGGATAAGAACAGATTAGCAATTTTCATAGACTCTCCTCACCACGGTAGGATACACATGGAGAAATACCTTAGACAGGGTAAGAAGTGTCCCATAGTTATCTCTTTCTCTCCACCTCTTGACCTCTTCATCTTCTCGGGAATGGAAGTGCCCCAGGGTGTCTCTGAGTACAATTTCTCAGGAGCTGTGACGGGAAAGAGGGTTGACGTCTTGAGAGGAGAGGATACAGGGTTACCTATCCCTGCTGAGAGCGAGATCGCAATTGAGGGGTACATTACGGGAGAGTTAACTGATGAGGGACCCTTTGGAGAGTTCATGGGATATTATGCAGGGGGAAGGATGAAGAACCCAGTCATTGAGGTAAAGAGGGTTTATTACAGGAACGACCCAATACTCCTTGGTACTACTCCAGGTATTCCACCCTATGATTACTCTTACTTCAGGTGTCCGATAAGATCTGCAATGATCTGGGATATGTTAGAGAGAATTGGGATAAGGGATGTAAAGGGAGTTTGGGCACATGAGGTGGGATTCTCCAGGGCTCTGGTGGTTGTGGCAATAAAACAGGCGTTTGCTGGTCACCAGACCATGTTGGGGCATATACTAGCTATAAGCCCACTGACTTCCTACGGGGGGAGGTATGTAATAGTGGTGGATGAAGACATAGACCCCTCAGATTTAAATCAGGTGGTTTGGGCTCTGTGCACTAGGACTGATCCAGCCAACTCAATCGAGGTTGTAAAGAATGTACCAAGTACACCTCTGGACCCAATGGCTGAGAGAAAAGAGAATGTAAAAGAGTACGTCTCCTCTAGGGCAATAATTTATGCGACTAAGCCTTTCAACAAAAGCTTTCCTCTAGAGATTAAGGTGAGTGAAGACCTGGTAAAGAAGATAAAAGAGAACTGGAGTGAGATTTTTCAATGAAGTTGGACTATGCTTTGTGGAAAGTTTTAGAGGTCAGTTATTTGATTTCGCATTATCATTCTGAAAAGTATAATTTTCGTGTTAGTGAGTAGAATCTGCGGAAAAATCAATGTCTTGTTACACAAAGACGAATTTAAACCGAACAGTATGTGTCTTAAGATAGAACCTCTTTTTCATTAATTATAATGTTCTTATTACGTAATTAATTTTCTAAAACTAAGTTTTTCAGGTTTTATTTAGGAGTTCAATGGTCAGTACAGTTTGTTCTTTTTTTCCTTATAATTATGTTATCTTCCATCCGATTAAGTTGATTTTTGGTAAAAACTAGTTGACTCATGAGTGAACGGAGACAGAGTTGCTTAGTCTTATCCACTATTACCGATAGAGGCTATAGTTTTTGAAAGTGTAAAAAAGCAAAGTTTTTAAATTTTTATCGTCTATGTAATATTGAACCCAAGCCACGTATTGCCAACTGCTAGTTAGAGTGAACTCACGAGGGAGAAGATCCCTATGAGCATTCGCATCCTTATGAGCATTAGTATCTGAAACTAATTAAAGGAACTCTTCACTACTAAACGTAATGAAAATTGAGAGGAGCTATTAACCCCAACACCTTGTTTTACCCTAGAGAGGACGTATTCGTTAAAGCCTCCTACCCAATTTAAAGTAAGTTGTCGTAAAACGAGAAAAGATTATCTGAAAGTTAGTCAATCCTTTTTGATACTTGAATGGTCTTAATTAGATATAACATAGGATGAGACAGTGTAAATCTGTAGTGGTTAGGATTATTTATCAAAGGTCATTTAACCCATATTAATGAGCGCACTCTCTACTTATTAGTAACAAAAAGCATTTCTAAGGACCTTAAATATCAGCTTTATTTTAACACTCTATATTAGACTTTACTCAATTCCGTCATTAGTATTGTGTAGAGTTTTTCATACTTAGGTTTTCCAATTACGCCTGAATTTGTGACGAACTTTTGTGGCAATACAATCTTTTTCCTATAAGGGAAGCGTTTATCTGAGGTCACTACGATTGCACCGAGCCTCTCGGCATATAATGCTATAGCTATATCATACTTATATGGAGTCTCAATTACGCGGTATCCTAACAGCTCTAACCTCTTTTTAGCCCATCTAGCAAAACCTATGTTGGGGATATCAAATATCAATATCCTCCTCATGTTATATAATGTCCATCAGTAAACATTAATATTCTTTATTTATTTTGTCTCAACAACCTTAATTTTTCACGCAATTGAAAAACATGTTGTGTACTTTCGTTGGATAGTAAAGTTAGATAGAATAGTAACTCATTGACTTAACCTAGTCCAAAAGTATTCACATTTTGCAATTCCTGATTATTGATAGGGTTCAGTTTTTGGACGGTGAGCTCAAAGTGTTATTTTCAGACTCTTGGTTATTGTACATTATGAATTTCACCCTTCCGAAACCGTTTCTCCTAGACGAACCTACTCCCATCGCAATGACATCCTCTAAGATTTCATAGATAAGCTGACTGTTTTCAAGAACGGTATAGCTGAATTTGCCTAACAAGCCCAATATCTCCTTTCCGTCATATACTACCTTTTTATAGTATATCGTTGAAGGTTCAGCCCATAATACTCTATCAAGTATTTCACTTAGCAAAACTCACACCATTGAGGTATTCAAGACCTAGTTATTTCATAGCTGATTAATGAACAACACTTAGCTGATTTTTGAAGTGTTAATATTTTTCTTTAACTCAGTCACAATAAGAACTGAGAATTAATTGACAGTAATCCTTATTAAAATGGTGCTTCTCAATATATACAATGAGCTCCCAATCTAATGTTGAGGAGATCTTGGATATTGCTACAAAAATAGCCATATCGGCTTCTAAACCTGACAGAAACGGAGACCCCGTAGTGGACGCGTCTACGATAAACAACCTCTTGACAATATTACAGAATAGAAAAAATGTAGATGAGGTAATTGCATATATTATTAGGCAAATGGGAAGGGAGGAGATAGATCCTGATACAGGGAAGCTACTGTTGAAAGCATTGCAAGGTAAGGACCTGGAGAAAGCCCTTTCCATATTAGGCTATGTAAAGTGGATTTATGAGGGTATTTCAGGCTTAAATGTGGATTGGAACTCCATAAGTAAAGCTCAAACCTTCAAAGATATTGTGACCAAGCTAGTGGGGTCAATTAAATGAGTGACGCAGAGCCACCTTGCCATGACTTACATAATATATACATGATAGCTGTAGTTGAAGGAGAGTTAGTAAATGAGACACCACTTAGAGTGGGTCAAGGCAGATCTTCCTCTTTTGACGAGTTGACAGATAACCCAATAATGAGGAGAAACGGGAAGCCGATAATACCAGGTTAATCCTTAAAGGGGGCATTTAGGAGTTTAGTAGAATCTTACACTTATTCATTAAACGATAGCAAGTATAGAGTCTGTCAAATGAATGACGATGAAAAAGTCTGCAACAGTTGTGGTAATGGTACCTGTTGTATCCCCTGTGTCATATTTGGTTTTAAGGACCTATCCTCTAGGGTCTACATATTAGATGCTGAGGCTGATAACTATAAGATAAACACCAGGACTATGGTCGCGATAAACAGGGTATTCGGTGGTCAAATGACAGGTAATTTGTACAATTTAGACTTCGTGGAGCCCGGTGCCAACTTCAAGTTCAGGATGTACATTTATAACCTTAATATTATAAGCGGTGAGACAGATGATTGTAAGAGAGAAGCAGTTGAGGCAATTAAGTACCTGTTCAAGACCCTAACAACACAGGGCATATTCATAGGTGGGAGAAAATCTATTGGGTTTGGCTTAATAAAACTGAGAAACGCAGTTGTAAAATACTACGAAAAACCTGACCTTCTAAGTGAAAAAAGTAAAAAACTTGAGGAGGTGCTTTAATTGGTCAGTGCTTTTATCCAGAGGAATGTAATACAGAGGATCATAACAATTGAGGGACAGGTTGTTGTAATATCTCCCCTAAGGGTAGGGGCTGGAAAGTCAGCTATATCTCCGGGGGAACTGGCAAGAGATGTGGTACTAAAGGACTCAACTGGTAGACCAGTAATTCCAGGGTCAAGCTGGAAAGGTGTCTTTAGGTCCGCAGGAGAGAGGATACTTAACTCTAAGGGCGTGAAAGTGTGTACTGGAATAGGGAGAGATATCTGCTTGAGAAACTATGGTAAGTATGAGGATTTTCAACGATTCCTAAAGAGTGATATAAGGCAAGCTATCGACACTTTCTGGAAATACACTTGTCTTAACTGTAAGCTTTTTGGAACAATGAGCGTAAGCGGAATGGTTAACTTCTTGGATTCACTACCTATAGATTACAAACTAAACGTTAGGACAATGGTGGCTATAAGCAGGACAGAGGGTGCATCTGCAAGAAGTGCTCTAGTGCAGGTAGAGTACGTCGAGCCAAACTCTAAATTTGAGTTTAAACTCATGGGGAGAAACTTGCCAAATTACGTTGTAGGCTATCTCCTCACAATAATGAAGAATATACATGATGGGCTAACCCAAATTGGTGGTCATAAGACCAGAGGATTTGGATTCGTGAAGTTTGGTAATCTTAAGCTAACAATAAGCGGTGACCCTAAGATTGGTGAAGAGGACAAGGAGGTCCCCCAAGGTCTAAACAATGTTCAAGGGGAAGGAGATGATTTCTTCAATAAGGTAAAGCCGTATATGGAGGTGTTCCAGAACGTCAAGATTCCATACCCAGTCTCAGGCTAACTACACTTACAGGAATTCTCCAGGCATTGAGGGGTTCATAGAGCTGGAGATGAAAGTGGAGTCAGAGTTACTACATGTCGGAGGGGGTAAGTACACAATATCCTTGAATAAAGGGATATCTAAAAAAGACGTAGACCAGTGGATAGATAGTGTATTAAAGGGCAGTGTACCAGATCTATCGGGCTACTTTAATCCTCCAATTCACGAATTCAATAAGTATTCTGATGGTAGGTTAGTAATACCAGGTGCAACCATAAAAGGAATGGTGAGGACTAGACTGGAGTTGTCAATTCCAGACTCCTGTTATGTGGTGAATAGGCAATCAAATTACTCTTCACCTCGTTATATAAACATATTCAGACCAGCCTTTAGGAGATACTATCATAAGTTTCCTCAAGTATGTGTTGTTGATGACCTGTTAGGCACTGCTAAGCTCGCTAGTAGGGTCAACTTCACAGACTTTGTTGGGAGTAATGTAAAAGTCAAGAAAGTAAACATTAATAATGAAGACTATGAGTGCGCAGAGAAGGGCTCTACTTTCACAGGTAAAGTCTTATTCAGATCTATAAGGAGACCTGAGGAGATAGGTATGTTGTTGTATGGGTTTGGTTTCAGGTTAGTGAATGGAAAATTGCAACAGAAGATTCAGCTACTAGGTAGGTTTAAGTATATTGATAAGAGGTTTGGTAGGGTCTCTTTCTCCATAAGGTCTTCGTCATTGACAGGCGGTAAGATAGACTTAAGCCAGGCATTACAGAAATTCGTAAGTTCATATCGACCTAGAGATTTCAATGAGGCTTGGTAATAATGACTGATAAACTATGTATAAAATATGATCTGTCTGTGGTGATTAACTGTAGTGATAACGATCAAAAGAAATACCTTAAGTTCGTGGAAGTGGAGATGGAAAAGAGAAGGGAAGAAGATGAGGGGGGAAAAGAAGTAATACACAAGATCCGTTTACCCCGTAATCCTGAGGAACAATATCTGGCTAAGGTGATAGAGTATGACTCTCAGAGGTAAGCTTATACTCCCTGAGTTCGAAGTCAAATTCGTAGAGGAAAATAAAGTCAAAGCCCTTAGAGAGAAGATAATAAACATCATAACTCAAATATCCAATCTGTCCTGTGAAATTGCAGGTAATGACGAAAGGCAAGCCATGAACATATTAGCTGACCTGTTGGCTCTGATCTACAAGGCTCCCATGATATTATCATATGCTCCCTCTTTGCCTTCATCCAAGTATTCAGCTAATGCCTTTGAATACCTCCTGTACTATGTGATCCTCAGACACAAATATGGTAAGGAGCTCATGATAACTCCAGATTTAGGTGTAAAGGACCTCATGGATAAACTAGAAAAGTTACCTGCTGAGACAGTAAGAAATCTTAAGAGCTTCTTCCAGTCGTTTAAGGACTTAATGGATATCTATGAAGCGCTTCTGTACACCCCTGCTGACACTAGACCAGGGTTTAATTTCACTTCACTAGCCTCACATTTACAATTAACCTCCTTAGTGGTCTGGGCAATGCAACAACAGACTTATGACCAAAGTCAACTCAGGGTCGCAGCGTTATTACATGACATAGGAAAACTGGTAAATCCTGAACACCATGTAAGAGAATCTGTTGATATCCTAGAGGAGGTTTTGCGCAAATCAACAGGTGAATTATGCATAAAGGGTGGGATCGAAAAAATAAGGGACGAAGTATTACATCACCATGGTCAAATACAGACGATCTTAAATATGGCTGACGATGTGGCTGCATCCCATGATAGGATAAGTCCTATCGTAATGGAAGGTCTTGATAATCTAAACCTTTCAGTAAAAGAGTGTTACTCTAAAAGAGGCGAAGATTCCTTCAACTGTTTAGAAAGTAAGGGTGCTCAGGAGTATGAAAAGGCTAGCAAAGAGCTCTACAAATACTTAAGCTCAGTCTTACTTGACCCAAGTGTAATTCAGAAAGATGAAGCAAAAGTATTGAAGTACCTGAATGACGTAAAACCAGCACAAACCCCTAAGAGCACACAGCAAGCTTCAGCGAACACCACATCAAGGAATCCCATAGCTTATCTTGTATATGTGGACTTTCCAGGTATACAGAAATTCATAACTAATTTCCCAGGACTCAGGGAGATGTCCTTTGCGAGCTTTCTAGTTGATTTTATAACCTCCGTCTATGCCTTTGCCTTAATTGACAGCAAATTCCGAGACTTAGGTAAATCCATGTTACCAGTAGAGGCACTACTTAGCGGTTATGGCGGACACTCCTATATTGTTGTAAGGGCTGACCTCGATAAGCCTGATATTGAAGGTCTGTTTAAGAACTTGAAGTTAGAGGAAGAGCTGGACGCTAAATTAAATGTGACTGTATTGGACTTTATGTACGATAATGAAATCCTGGGAATTAACAAAATAAGCGAGGAGATCGGAAAACAATCATACAATAGGTATTTGCTCGACTTTAACGAGAGGCTCTACTCATACGGTCTTCACGAAACCTGTTCCTACTGTGGCATAAGACCTGCAGTGGACGATGTACCTATTTCGCCTGATGAGAAAGAAAGACTGTGTAAGAGGTGCAAGCTAGTCAGGGAGCTATCTAGTAACAGAGGGTTTAGTGCTAAGACTGATACTACATACATGATAGATGGGAGCTTTATTAGACCTGCTGACTTAGCCAAGAGTATATTCAAAGGCAAAGACAGTAGCGAGGGTGAATACCTGAACTACGCAATGGAATTCATTGCTGGTTGGAAAAATGAAAACGACAAAAAGTACATCTCGCTTGTTAAGGCTGACGGAAACTACGCTGGAATAATATTTTCCGCAACAGTTACGTTCTCAGACTATGTGGACAGAAGCTTTAGACTGGACTACGGAATTAAAAAAGCCTTCTACGAAACCTTGAAGGAACTTCACGAGAAGGAAACTAGTTCTGCTAATGCACAAAGTAGTACAGGAAACTCCCTAGTACCTAGAGTGCTTTCAGGAGTACTCTACTTAGGTGGAGACGATATTATGTTAATGTCCCCGTCAGTGATAGCAATACAATTTGCAGTGAGGTTGTTCAAGAAGGCTCAGGAGTATACAGGCTTTACATTTAAGGTTGGTGTTTTAACTGTGAAACCGGATCATCCTGTCCAATTTGCTTATCAAGCAGTAAATGAGTTGATGGAAAGAGCTAAGATAGGGCATCTAAATGGCTCTCCTGTAGCAATGTCTTCAATTGCAGCAATGTTATTCTCCAACAGTTTAGCTAATCGAAATGTCATAGACACTGAGATCAACAAGTACTCTGGGAGTAAACATAATGAGATTAAGTATAAGTTCTTAGTTGTCTCAAACCCTCTTGAAAATGTAGAGGAATTCCTTAAGTCCTTTGGTCTAGAGGACTTTAAGGAGTTAGTGAACTTGTACAACAACGAAAGGGAAGGGAGGAATAAGGTTAAGGAAGTACTTAGACCTATACAGGACGTTGTTGGTTACCTCTCCACAATTAATAAGGAGAACAAGGGCAGTGAGGATATCTTCTTCAAGGGCTTAGCTTACATGGTAAGGCAAAGAGCAAGGGTAAAGGAAAACCAGAGCAATACTGACAGTCAGAGAAAAGTACTCTCGACATTATTACAGAATACCAAGATTTCAAACGACGGTGGGAGTGCACCACTATACGACTATTATTTCATACTAAAGTCAATATTAGCAGGCTTAGGTGAAGCGTGATGGAATTTAAAATGAGAATCAAAAACTTAACCTCTCTGACCATAGGAGGAGGCAGTGTCATAGTAGGTACTGATATACCATTCAGTGAACTTGAGATACCTAGTTCTTCAATAAAGGGGGTTTTACGTACTGCAGTAACCCAGTTCTTACCCCAAGGCTTCACCAGTTGTAATGAGGTAGAGCCAAAAATGATCAGACAAGCCCATAGGGGGAAAGAACCCTGTGACGTATGTCAACTATTCGGTTATCCCGATGCGAGGACTGAGGGATGTGTGAACTTCATGGTCGAGACCAAGGATCTAAAGAAGTACAGGCTCATGAGGGTTTCAATTGAGGACAAGACTCAGAAGGCTAAGGAGGGGGCGCTATTCTCTCAAGAAGTCGTAAAGCCTGGAACTGAAGTAGTAGTAAATGTCATCTACAGGGATAACTGTGGTGAAAGGTTACTAAAACTCCTCTTAAGTTCTGTCCTTGCACTGAGGTATTGGAGGTTAGGGAGGAACGCACTAGTCGATGTGAAGTTAGAAGAGGATTTATGTAAAAGGGTTAAGTGTGACCCAGAAATGGGGAAAATTGTGGGTTTACTCACAAACTACATGTGGTGAGGTAAAATGAAACTACAACTCATAAAATTGGTTGTAAACAAGTACATTACCACTCAGATGAGAAAGGTTAAGAACTACTACTTCTCTACCACAGACTATATACCTGCTACTACTCTAAGGGGAGCAATTCTGGCTGAGTACTACTACCAGAAGGGGAAGATCGAAGAGGACTTCTATGTATCACCTGCATATCCACAAAATTCTGCGCCATCTCACTACTTTAGCCCAGCTGAAGGTAGAAAAGGTAGTGAGTTTGTTGAGGAGAGTAGGATATTGAGTATTAAGAACGATGAGATCAATAAAGGGAAGGATATGAGAGAGGTCATGAACCTTGGGATTGACAAGAAGCCAAGGATTGGGGTCATTATTAAGCCCAATGAAAAACAGAAGTCGCCAAATGAGACTAGGTACATAAAGTACACACCAAGTTCAACAATATTAATGCATGTAGCCATAGACAAGGTCTCAGCGTCGTCCTTCCACAGAATGTTATACGCCTATGAGTACTTGAAGTTTAACGAAATGTGGGCTTTAGCTAAGCCTGGAGATGTCATTGACACAGTAGAGCAGATAAGGATTGGTAGGAGTAGAAGCAGAATAGACAGTATTGTAAAGGTCCAGAAAGTAAAAGAGGTTAACTTGGAAGAGCCTGATGGACTAACATACTGTCTCTCACCATGTGTCCCATCATTGCTAGGCGAAAAGCTGTTTGAGATAAGGAAGCTGAGCTCAGGTAAGACCTTGGTGATAGGGGAAGAGTCTTACTACACTGGCTGGTTTACAACAGATACTCACTCTGGTGCAAAACCAGTTTTCAAGACTATGAAGGAGGGGTCCCTTGTGTATGTCGAGCATAAGGGGGACTACAGTAAATTAATGCCTGCGGGGCTAAACTTCATGGTGAAAATAGAAGACTTAGCATCACTCTTGAGTAAGGTGAGCCTATGATAACTCTTTACAAACTCGTATTTAAAACCCCCAACGGACTGAGGGTGGGCGGTGAGGATACACTAAAGCCACTGAAGTACGATAACGACTATGTCATACCATCAACAAGTCTTAAGGGCATATTCAGGAGAGTGAGTGAGATGATAGTTAACGACAAAGACCATATGGAGGAGCACCCTGTTGAGGACCTGAGTAGATATCAGAACGAGTTGAAACAAATCGAAAGCTGCCTCAATTCAAACTGCTTTGATATGAGGTTTAAGAAAATACTGAAGAGTAAGGGACTAGAGGATTCGAATGACAGGAAAGAAATGGTGAGGTTATATTTACTGTGGAACTGTCCTGTGGAGAGGTTATATGGAAGTGAGTACTTTGCCTCTGCTTTAACTATTTCAGATAGTGTTATAAGGCAGGCTGATATAGTGGAGAGGACGCATGTGGTCATTGACAGGAAGAATAAAAAGAATTTAGAGGGACACCTTTTCACAGAGGAGATACTCAACGTATATAAAATAGACGTCAATGTGGTATTGAGAGACAGTAGTCAGGGAAACAGTAAACAGGCAGGACAGAGCGAATTATGGCTAAAGACCTTAAAGTTCATGGTCAATGTGGGCACATTCGTCGGCGGTGGGAAGTCCAGGGGAATAGGTTTAATGGTGTTAGACCAGAAGGAAAGCCAGTTCGCCGAAATTAAAGACATTTATGACCAACCTAAATTCGCACCCCTTCAGGACAAATTGACCCAGGTAAAGTGAGAGGAGAGAGGGAAAATTCTATTGCAAAGACCACTTGTTTTTTATAGTTTTAAGTAAGATAAAGATATACACAAAAATACACTTGAGGCTCGATTCAAGCTGATTAAACCTTGTGTTTCTCGCTAACTTTTCCTTTCACGCAAAAGTTATTAGAGACGACCTGTTTAGGCTTCGACTACTTGTATGAGACCGAGTTACGAGAACTAAGGGATTTGTATGCAGAGAATAGGTTTTACCTCGAGGCTAAACCAATTTAACGTTTACGAGATTCACTATCGGCGAACCAGGTAAAAGGCCCTCAATTTAACAGAGCCTCTAATGACAAGAGGCAAACCGTCACTTAGGAAAAATAATTGAAGGCAAGATGTCTAGAGAACTATCTAGCTACGTTAAATGAATGCTCATTAACTTCAGGGTAGTGGGTAATTAGTTAAGAGACCGGAGATACGTTTTACTGATATACAATCAACGACCAAATCCCAACTCATGTTGATAGATTTTTCGAGTAAATTATTATGAGGAATATTTTTGACCGTCTTGTAGGTTTTATGGTAGCCAAGGCTCGTTAACTTTAAGCTTCTGGATACTAGTGTTTTCTCAATCAAGTAAGGTTAAGGAACTAAAACCTATTCAAGTTTCCTCGCCCTCTAACTACTTCTCGCCCTCAAACTAAAAACACTTGTTTTGCTCTCACATACAAAGAAATTCAATTTATGTCAAAATAAAAATACCGTCATTACATTTTAACTCATGGTATTAGGTAACTGGTTAACCTATCTATTGTAGGGTAAAAAGCGTAAAAGTTTAAGTTGTTATTCAGACTTAAAGAATTGAGAATTTGAAAGAGAGTAGGCTTTTGTTACTAAAATATACTTCAACTAGTCTAAATATATCAATCCTTTCACTTTCCTTTCTCAATTCATGTAAATTCCTGTTATGTCGTGGCGGTGACCTTTGATTTAAATGAAAAAGGGTCAATAAACTTGAGGAAAATCTATAAGTCCTGCAATTCATATTAAGGAATTGAATCAACTCGCCGTCTTGGGACATGATGAGACATATAATTAACTAAAAAATAAATAAAAATAATTATTTTCTTCATAAATATCAATTTATATAATAATGATATAATAAAATTACTTGTTAATCCTTATCTTCTTAGTTCCTTCCCAGTCTATCTCATAGATTCCGTTAGTTTCCTTAATTTTTACCTTATAGATCTTTTCAGCGTCTTCTACACTAATATATTCGTTGAGTACATCATTTAAAACCAGATTGGGATCTCTTTCCGCTGGATTACCCCAACCTCCACCTCCTCCGCTTCTTAAACTTACTTTATCACCTTTATAAAGCAATAATGAGGCTACTTTTCTCATCCTCTTAGGTTCTTCTCCTCTCTTAAATATCATACAATAATTTGGCGTCCCATTCATTCCACCCTCAACTCCCCATGTAGGGTACTTTGACCTCCCTATTGAAACTGTGAGGTAAGCTTGTTCACTCATTACGATGTAGTCCTTTATTATTCCAAATCCTCCTCTATATTTTCCATGACCAGTTCCATCACTAACGTTTAATTCCAATCTATCTACTAGAATTGGCATCCTCTTTTCGTACACTTCAGCTGAAGCTATATATGTTTCTCCATCCCCACTAGCTACCAGTCCACTTTCTCCATCGGAATTATTACTTGCTCCCCATCCTCCAGGCTGTGGTTCCACAATTGCAAAAGGTTCTCCATCTTCCTTAACACCCCCTAGTATGGTAGCGAGAATTGATAAGAAATGTCCGGCTGGAAGTCTTCCGTTAACGTGAGGAGCTAACGCTTTCCATATTAAATCTGTAGCATACGACATCGACTCCCAATAGGTTGATGTTGGAGCTGGTCTACTAGGATTAAATATACTACCCTCTGGAGCTATTACTTCTAGAGGTTTAAAATACCCAGCATTAGGCGGAGCATAAGGATCTGTAACTGCCATATATATTTCTCTCACTGCAGAGACTGTTGCAGGTAATGGAGAATTTATTGGTCCTCTAACCTGCCTAGAACTTCCAGTGAAGTCAGCTATAAATTTATCCTCAGTAATGGTAACTTTTACTTTCACATAAACTGGATTATCAGATATTCCATCATCGTCTATGTAATCTTCTGCCTCGTATACACCCTTAGGTAGCTCCTTCAGTCTCAACTTACTTAATCTCTCTCCATCTTCTATTAGCTTATCCATCGCCGTTAAAACGTTATCAACGCCATATTTCATGACCAACCTCTGAACTCTCCTGTATGCTACTCTCATTGATGCTAATTGTGCATCCATGTCCCCTAATGTGGCATCAGGCATTCTGGAATTAGCCTTTATAATGTCAATTACATCTCTATTGGGTTTACCTTCTATGAATAATTTTATGGAAGGTAACTGAAGTCCTTCTTGATATATTTCGGTAGCGTCTGACGTCCAACTCCCAAAATGCATTCCTCCTATTTCACTCCAATGTCCTTTATTAACAATGAAGCCTAGGAGAATATCCTTATAAAACATCGGCATTATCAGAGCTACATCGTTTAAGTGAGTTCCACCATCATATGGTATATTAGTAGCAATCATATCGCCAGGTTTTATCTCATCTTTCCACTTAGCCATTACTTCCCTTATGGTAAAATCCAACACTCCAGAAAATCCTGGGACACCTGGAGCTTGTACCACAAGACCTCTACCATACTTATCAGTTATACCTACAGCGAAATCTAACACTTCATATATTACAGGACTTCTGGCGGTTCTACCGAAAGCGTAAAACATTTCTTCAGAAGCTACTATTAGTCCGTTCTTAATTATTTCTAAGGTAAATTGATCCATTCATATCACCTCGTAATTATTACATTACCATAATCGTCTATTTCCCCTCTTTGTCCCTTAAGTATTATTATCGTTGATGTTGGATCTTCTAATATAGCAGGACCATGAACTTTACAGTCTGTAGACAATGTAGACTTATCGTAGACTTTAAACTCCTCGTATTTGCCATTTATGAATACGTTTCTAGTACTTTCCTTAATACTATTACCGTTTAGTTTACGCTTTAATAATGGTACCTTTTTTGCTCTAATTATTCCATATACACGGAAGTTAACGATTTCTATAGGACTAGCCGATTTAAAGGAGTAGGTCGCCTCATGTTGCAAGTGGAATTTATTTATTATTTCACCAATCTCTTTATCTCTTAATTCTCCGTTCATAACGTTAACCTTGACTGTATGTGATTGCCCATAATATCTCATTTCTGCTTCTCTAAATATCATGACATCATTTGCATTAAATCCCTCTGAGGCAAAGAATTGCAAAATCTTTTTCTCCAATTCATCAAATACACTATTAATTTTATTGATGGCATCTTCCTTGTCTATCCTAACCAATTCAGTTTTAACTAAGTCATGCCTAATATCGGCTACTAGCATTCCCCAAGCAGAAAACACACCAGGTGGTACAAAAGGTACTATAACTTTCTTTAAGTCTAATTCTTCAGCTATGAAAGGAGCAAACATTGGTCCAGAACCTCCATATGCAATTAGAACAAAGTCTCTAGGGTCATATCCTCTTTGAACAGAAACTAATCTTATTACATTTACCGCGTTATTATTCGCTAATCTTACTATGCCTTCAGCTGCTTCATCAACAGAGATTTTATAGTGATCTGCTATCCTTTTTATGGCTTTCTCTGCTAGGTCTCTTCTCACTTTCAATTTTCCTCCTAATAGCTCATTAGGATTGAGTAGCCCAGAGAGAATATATGCATCGGTGACAGTCGGCTCAGTTGCTCCTCTACCATATGCAGCTGGTCCAGGATATGAACCAGCTGCCCTTGGTCCTACTTTGAGATTATCTATCTCGTCGATCCATGCAATACTGGTACCCCCATTTCCTACCTCTACAATATCTATTGTAGGAACTTTTACAGGATAGCCTGGTGAATATGGATTCCTTTCAATATAATAATCAGTTATAATATTAGGCATTAAGTTCTCTACGAGGCTGGCCTTAGTAGTAGTACTTCCCCCATCTAATCCTATGATGTTTTTCTCATGAGCCAACTCGCCTATTGCGATAGCCCCTATTATACCTGCCACTGGACCGGATTCTAATGTGGTGATAGGAAAGTCCATAGTGAAATCAAATGTGGCCATCCCACCGTTCGAGAGCATAGCGTAATATTTCCCTTTAAATCCTCTTTTATCTATCTCTTTTTTTAGCTTTCTCAAATAGTTGTTCATCTTAGGTTTAATATAGGCGTTCAGCACTACTGTATTTGTTCTCTCATATTCTCCCCATTCTCTAGTAATCTCATGCGAGAGACTGATGAAAACGCTATCCCCTAGAATTTCCTTTAATAATTCCTTTACTTTTAATTCATGAGCAGAATTAACATATGAGTTTATGAGGGAGACAGCAATAGATTCCACACCTTTTTTTACAAGATCGTTAACCACTATTTTTAATTCTTCAATCTTTAAAGGCGATATTATCTCTCCAGATGACGATATCCTTTCACTTACTTCTCTTCTTAAATATCTTGGAACAAATGATTCTGGTTTCTTATACTTGAAATTATACATGTCTCTCCTATTTGCTCTTTGTATTTCAAGAATATCTCTAAATCCCTTCGTAGTAATAAGCCCTACTTTAGCTCCCTTTCTCTCTATTATAGTGTTTATAGCTAACGTTTGACCGTGAATAATCTCGTTTGCATTTTTCAAATCGACTTTTGATTCATCTACAGCTCTTATTACGCCTATCGAAGGATCTTGCGTAGTAGTCTCTACTTTGATCCACTCGAACTCATCATTGCTCTGGTCATAATACACCAAGTCCGTAAATGCGCCTCCTATGTCTATTCCAATTCTTATCATTATTTAATTGGATATCTACAAAAATTTAAGGATTTGTTTTCTAAAGTTTAATAACACATAGTCTTTTGAACTACTAAATCCATTCAAAGAACAAGGAGTATAAGGTTTTTATTTTTAAAAAATTATAGTTGACATGAAATGGCAAAAAAATGGGAAGATATACTTTCTAAATACCTTGATGAAAAGGACATTAAGATTTTAAAAATATTGAATAACAACGCTAACACTTCAGATGCTAAGATAGCTAGAGAAATAGGATTATCAAAAACTACTATTAGAATGAGAAGGTTGAGATTAGAAAATAAGAAAATTCTGAAAGTCATAGGAGTTGTAGTTCTTCAAAATCTAGGTGTACCTTATGCTGATGTACTTGTGAAATTAAAGAATGTAAAAGAACTAAGACAGACCTACATAAAGTCTTTGCTTTCCAATGAACTAATTTATGAGATATCTGAATATGTAGGAGAATGGGATCTTCTGGTAAGAGTTTTTCATTCTGATCCAGTTCAGTTAAAGGAGGAGATTTTAACTATAATCAATCACGATGCTGTGATGGATTACAAGATAAATTTTGCAATAAGATCCCATAAGGCGTGGGGCGCTACAATTCTAGAGTGAAAAAATTTCGCCCCATCCCATATAAAAATTTTTCGTATATCTAGTAGTCTAAAGTGATTTTATTCCATAGTTCGATATTGCAAGGTAACCTTGAAACAAAGGCTTACATATAACTGAATATTTTGAAAAGTAAATTTATCCTTAAATAACATGTAAAAATTTATTATTATTACTAAGTTAACTTAGAGTATGGAAGGAAAAAAAAGTAAAGAGGAAACTTCAAAATTTGATGATTATTCACTAGAAGAAGTACCTAAGCAGTCCAGATACGGATTCTATAACATGTTTTTAGTGTTTGCTTCTGTTTATGGTGCTATAGCTGTAATATGGGCTGGAGGAGCATTAGGGTATGGTTTAACATTCAGTCAGGCAATAATAGCAGTGTTAGGTGGTACTATAGTGCTAACAATCTTAGGTGGGCTAGCTGCCTCCATAGGTGCATATAGTGGACTTTCGACCTACGTATTATGGAGATTTCCTCTAGGTAGATGGGGAGGAAAAATTGCTGGATTTTTGTTAATTACAGTAACTACTGGAATTGGTTGGTATGCTGTTGAGACATGGCTATTTGGTATAGTTATGAATGAGATATTTCCCAATAATCCTTTCTTTTCGGTTGGTTTCGCAGCAATTTGGGGAGGTATAATAATGATCGTGATGACGTATATAGGATATAAAATGCTATCGTTCTTAAGCTATTTTACAATTCCATTTCATATATGGTTAATTGCAATAGGTATTGCGATAGTGATTGCATTAAAAGGTGGATTTTCCGCTGTCATGTCTGCTGCACCAACATCACATATGAGTTTATTAGACGGAATATCAGCCACTGTAGGATTATATAGCGCAGGAACTATAATATCCCCGGACATAGCTAGATTTGGTAAAACCGCAAAAGACGCTAGTGTAGCCTGGGTAGCACACATAATTTTCCTCTATCCCTTCCTGATATTAGGCGGCGTGGCAATGGTTCTAGTAACTGGTACATATTTAGTCACTAACGCTATGCTAGAATTAGGTATGGGAGCTGGTGTATTACTGATTATAGTATTTGGTCAATTCATAATAAATACAGATAACCTATATAGTGGATCTTTATCTCTTGTTAACTTATATCCGATGAGAAGAGAGTTAGCATCAGTGATTAATGGTGTAATAGGGACCGCCGTTGCAGCATATGTAGGATTTACCGCAGGTTCATCTATAACTCCCTTTGAAAATTTTATAACCGTATTAGGAAACATACTTCCACCTGTGGGAGGTATAGTAATTGCTGACTTCTTCATTGTAAGAAGTTACTTAAAAGGAGTTAAAGACCCTCATGAAAGGTATAAGTTTAAACCTGGTAACGCTTACTATAATCTTAATATTGCTGGTGTAGTAGCATTAGGATTGGGTGCACTAGTAGGATTTATAGTTCCATATGGTATACCTGCAATAAACGCATTGATAACAGGTTTCTTAGCATATATTCTAATATACTACATTTTTGAATTACTAGGGAAAAGTCCAGAGATCTTACCCTACACTTATAAAGGTGGGAGATTATCATGAATGTAAACAATTTATTTACATATTATTTAGTAGTAAATTTCTTAATAAGCATAGCATACATTAGCCTATATATGGCAGATGTGGCTTATTTTGTCAAAATTTATAATTTAACATATGGAGTTTTGATTCTATTTTTATGTATTTGGGATGCTATAAGATATCTCAGAAACAATAACATAGAGGATAGGACAAGAGCCGGAGTTCAATTTTCATGGCTAATAGTTTCCTTCGCACTTGGTTACATCTCAATAATTTATGCTCCAATACTATATACAACAATTTTCATAGTGGCTATAGAAAGCTTAATGTCAATAATTCAAGCAATATGGGGAGCATCGTTATTATATCTCGCATATAAAAAAGGATATTCAATAATAAAGGTGTAAATTGATGGAAACATATACTATAAGGTCTTCGGACGTAAATAATTTGGTGACTGGCGCTGCTTTCTTAGGTACTGGAGGGGGAGGAGATCCATACATAGGAGGCTTAATGCTCAAGAGAGCTATAGAGAGAAGGGGACCAGTAGAAGTGATAAGAAATGCCAAAAGTAATAACGCCCAAGTGGTCGGAAGTGCTATGATGGGTGCTCCAATAGTTATGATAGAGAAGATACCGAGCGGAGATGAGGCTAATAAAGCACTAAAAATATACTCAGAAATTACGGGTAGAAAAGTTGAATACATTACTCCTTTGGAAATAGGTGGGGTGAATTCAACTATTCCTCTTATAGTTGCTTCAGCTTTAGGCTTACCAGTATTGGATGGAGATGGTATGGGAAGAGCGTTTCCAGAACTCCAGATGACTACGTTTTATTTTTATGGAGTAGATCCATCTCCAGTAATAGTTCTAGATGAGAGGGGAAACGTTTCGGTAGTAGAAGGAATAGATGGTGTATGGGCTGAAAAAATAGCTAGGGTTATCACTCTGAGATATGGCGGAGCAGCATATATATCCCTCTATGGAACCACGTTAAACATGTATAATAAAACGGCAGTCTTAGATACGTTATCTTTAGCGCTACATATAGGTGAATTGTTAAATCAGATTAAGTTCAATGAAGTATTAGATTACTTAAAAGCTAAAATATTGTTTAAGGGAAAGGTTATTGACGTTATCAGAAGAATAGAGAAGGGATTTTCGAGAGGGTTTGTTGTAATAGAAGGAATGGAGGAGTATTCTAATAAATCCTTAAAAATAGATTTTCAGAATGAGTTCTTGATTGCAACTCTTGAAGATAATGTGCTAGTTTCAGTTCCAGATCTGATAACTGTTTTAGACATGTTTACCTTTAAACCAATAACAACTGATAGGATCAAATACGGTCAGAAAGTCTTGATAATAGGAATTCCCGCTCATGAAAGGCTCAGAACAAAAGAGGCATTAAAATATATAGGACCTAGAGTTTTTGGTTACAACATAGATTATGAACCAATAGAGAAGAGGAATGATGTAACATGGCTATAAAAATTGGTGTAGATATAGGTAGTACGCACACTGACGCAGTAGCACTAGAAGGAAGAAACTTAATATATGCTACAAAAGTAGAAACCACACCAGATCTAACAGAGGGATTACTTAACGCTATAACTGAGGTTATAAAAAACCTTGGTGAGAGGAAAAATGAAATTAAAGCTTTAATGATAGGGACTACTCATGGATTAAATGCGATACATCAAGCTAAAAGGCTAAATAGAGTAGCTGTCATTAGGATAGGATTACCTGCTGGAGAGGGCGTTCCTCCTCTTATGGAGTGGCCAGAAGGGCTCAGATCCTTTGTTACTAGCGTGCATTTAGTAAGAGGAGGACATGAATATACTGGAGAAGAGATACTACCTCTCGATGAAAACAAGATATATCAAATAGCTAGTGAGATAAATGGAAAAGTTGATAGTGTAGCGATAACATCAATATTTTCCATAGTTAATCCAGAGCACGAGAACAGAGTTAAGGATATTTTATTAAAGGAAGGAATAAGCGTACCAATAACGTTGTCACATCAAATAGGAGGTATTGGCCTTATAGAAAGGGAAAATGCTACAAT
This sequence comes from Sulfolobus acidocaldarius DSM 639, assembly GCF_000012285.1. Taxonomy (NCBI): domain Archaea; kingdom Thermoproteati; phylum Thermoproteota; class Thermoprotei; order Sulfolobales; family Sulfolobaceae; genus Sulfolobus; species Sulfolobus acidocaldarius. Next base: position 1,852,235 of record NC_007181.1, on the reverse strand, counting down.
ACTTAACTCATTAATCCTAAACATTTTTAATAATTTAATACAAATTTTACAATCTCTTCTTCATAAGCTCGGTTTAGAAAATGTAGAACTTTATTTTGCTCAGAATGATGGTACTATCGCTTCTGCACAATTCATTAAAAAGTTTCCCATATTCACAGTAGCAGGACCAGTTTCAAATAGTATAAGAGGAGCTCATTTACTAACGGGAATAACAGACGCTATTGTTATGGATATCGGAGGCACAACAACCAATGTTGGAGTTCTGTATAAGGGATATCCAAGGGAATCAGCAAGTCCAGTTGAGATAGCCGGAATAAGAACGAATTTTAGAATGCCAGACATATACACTTTAGCATTAGGTGGAGGGACAATTATAAGAGGAGAAGAAATAGGGCCAGAGAGCGTGGGTTTCATGCTTACCAAAAGAGGATTATCTTGGGGAGGAGATACTTTTACTACTACTGACGTTTCAATGGTGGTTAAGGGAATCAAGATTGAGGGATCTAACCCAGAACTTGTAAGAAATAAATACTTAGATGGATACCTTAAAAAGATTTACAATAAAATGGTAGAATCCTGGGAGAACGCCATAGACATTATGAAAACTTCTAAGGAAGACGTTATAGTGATAGGAGTAGGAGGAGGAAGCATTATGCTGCCGGAAATTTTGAAAGGCTCTTCTAAGTTGGTAATTCCTAAAAATGCCCAGTATGCTAATGCTATTGGATGTACACTAACTAAAGTTGGGGCTACGATAGAGAGAACCTTCTCATATGAACAGACAAATAGAGATATTGCAATTAAATCACTAATAGAGGAAGCTAAGAAGACTGCGATATCGGCTGGGGCTATTGAAACATCGATAGAAGTTAGGGAAATTGAGGAGTTGCAAATGCCATATTTACCGGGTAATGCCATAAAGGTAAGCGTGAAGGTTGTGGGAGAATTAAAGATTTAATAATTTTTTATACTCATTTAATATATTTTTTGAAATTATCTCTTCTCCTCCTATTTCTCTCCATTTTGGTGAAACGGGAATTCCGATAACTCTAACCCTAATACCGTATTTAATCATATCTGACGTAATTATTTTATTTCTATAATCTACAAGATTTATTATATTTGGTGCAATTGAAACAATATTATTATTGACTTCAAATAATAAGTATTCATTCTTAACGTATAACTTAGCAATGTAATCCTTGTATTCCTCTAAACCTTGAATCGTTACTATAGCTGAGTTGAAACCTGGCAAATTAGTTCTTCTTACATCTATAACTTTTCCATGAAAGAGAATCCTACCCTTAACATAATCTAACATGGAATCCAGTCCTTCATTATTCAGTATTTTACCGATATCTATGCTAAGCGAAATACTCCCTAGTATTGCACTTTTAATATAACTCTCTCCATTCATAGGATAAATAGCAATATAACCTCTTCCTCCAAATCTAACAGTTATACTTCTAGCGATTTTTTCAGCATAGTAGTTATCAACAGAGTCTAAAATTACTTGATTACCCCTCTCATCTACTATGCACATTGGCGTAGCATTTATACCGATAAAATGCGAAGTAGTCATATAAAGTTCTGGAAAAGCTCTTCCCTCCAAATCACCATCAACTAAGGGCTTATTGGCGAATAACGAGGCAATAAATGGTACCACAGAGTTTATACCACCTATTTCTATTGATGTTATCCTGGATGCTTCTCTCTTGAGAAATTTAGATAAACATTCATAGGCTTTAAAATATTCTGTACCAGCTGGTATTTTTTCTATACCTACCAATGGAGATCCCATACCTCCTACTCCAATAATGAAATCATTATCAGCTATTTCCTGTTCATAATATAGCTCGTCTTTATTGAGTTCTTTCATTTTCGTCTTTAATATTTCATATCCTAGAAACGGATTACCTCCTCCTCCGGAGCCTAAAACTGAACTACCTATCGCTAAATGATATATATCTCTCTCAGAAACCCTATACATTATATTGACCAAATTAGAATTACAAAACTTATTTAAAAAGTTATCTAAAATATAGAGTATTTTGGTCTATGTGTCTATCGACGTTTATAGTTTTCAACCTTAAGGAAATTGTAAAAAGTCTTTAGTGGAGACACCTGTTGGAGTAAAATAAAAAACTATTTTATTTTTTATTATTGCTTTTTAGATATTTAAGATATGGCTTCAATACGTAATCCCAGAACAGAGCACCTAAGATGCCTCCTATAAAATCTGGGATACCATAGACGAAGAAATACTGCCCTCTAAAGTTGAACGCTCCAGTTCTATACCCAAATAAGTAAAGGGCTAGCATTGGTCCCCAGCTTCTGGCCTCATTTATCATACCCCCCGTTAGTTGAGCCTCAAACAATAAGAATGGCATCACATAACCTATACCAATAGCCCATGGAGCTAAGCTTTGATTGAAAAACGGTGAATCAGTGTCAGTAACCGCTAAGACTATCAATAAGAGTAAGAAAGTCATCAGCAATTCAGCGAAAGCACCTATCCATAACGGAAATACTTGATTAACTTCAGAAAACAGTGAAGTCCCGCTCGCTGAATTTGGTAGCAGTAATTCTTTAGGCCAATATTGACCCCAGAAGGATGGATTTGGATATTCTGTAAAAAACGATGCTCCTACTTGGGCATATAAAGTGGGTGGAGGATCCATTTTAGTAATAATGCTACCCCACCAGGCTAGTAATATTCCTGCTGCAGCAGCTGCTCCTAACGTTTGGAACAATATATAGGGAATTACATCTCTCCACTTCATCCTTTTTGTAACTGCGAAAGCTAACGTAACGTTTGGATTTATATGAGCTCCACTTATTGGACCTACAGCGTAAATTGCTAAGACAACTCCGAATCCCCATGATATCATAATAAATCCATAACCCGGTGATGTACCGTTAGTTACTAAGGACGCTACTACTGCACCATCACCGAAGAGCATTAAGATAAAGGTACCCACAAATTCAGCAAAATACCTCCACAAACTATCCCTTACAACTTCCGATGCCATTTTGTCTCAACCCCCAATAGTCTTAGCCCAACCTAAGGCTCTTCTCACTGCTTCTTTCCATCCTGAATATAATTTTTCCCTATATTCATCATCCATCTTAGGTTCAAATACCTGGTCAATTTTCCACTTCTGTTTTAACTCATCCATAGAGTTCCAATACCCTACACTTAAGCCTGCTAGCATCGCAACTCCCATCGAAGTCGTTTCCATAATCTTCGGTCTTACTACTTTCATTTTAAGTATGTCAGCTTGAAATTGCATTAGTAAGTCGTTCTTTGAGGCACCACCATCTACCTTAAGTGCGTCTATCTTTATCCCAGAGTCCCTCTGCATTATTCCTAACACATCCATTGTCTGATATGCCATCGATTCTAATATCGCTCTAGCAATGTGAGCCTTAGTAGTACCCCTAGTTATTCCTATTATTAGTCCCCTTGCGTAAGGGTCCCAGTATGGTGCTCCTAATCCCGTAAATGCAGGGACGAAATACACCCCACCATTATCTGGAACGCTACCGGCTAAAGGTTCTATTTCATCAGATACATCTATAGCTCTAAGACCATCTCTGAACCATTGAACAGCTGCCCCAGTGATGAATATACTGCCCTCTAAAGCATATGTGATTCCTTTACCTACCCCCCATGCTATAGTTGTTAGCAGATCGTTAGAGGAAACTAAGTTACTCCCTGTATTAAGTAAAATGAAACTACCAGTACCATATGTGCATTTCACATCTCCTTGGTTGAATGCTATTTGACCAAACAACGCAGCCTGTTGGTCTCCAGCGTCTCCTGATATAGGTATAGAAGAATTAAGAATCTCAGCGTAACCATAAATCTCGCTTGAAGGCTTTACATCAGGTAAAATAGCCTCGGGTATGTTAAGTATTTCCAATATTTCTCTGTCCCACTCTAATTTTCTTATATTAAATAGCATAGTCCTAGACGCGTTTGAATAATCAGTTACATGAGCTTTACCGTTAGTTAATTTCCATATTAAGTAAGTATCTATAGTTCCAAACTTTATTTCCCCTTTTTCTGCCTTCTCTCTAGCATTAGGTATATTATCTAAAATCCACTTTATCTTAGATGCACTAAAGTATGGGTCTGGCACTAAACCTGTCCTATCCTTTATCAACCTCAAATAGTTAGCTTTAAGGTAATCAGTTATTGGGGCAGTTCTCCTATCTTGCCAAACAATAGCATTATATATCGGTTTCCCCGTTCTAGTATCCCACATCACTGTAGTCTCTCTTTGATTCGTTATACCTATACTCAAAATATTGTTTCGATCTATCTTAGCTTTCTCTAATGCTTTATTTATAGCTAACAACTGAGCTTGCCATATTTCCTCAGGACTATGCTCTACATAACCCGGTTGAGGATAGTATTGAGTAAACTCGTTTTGCCCTATTCCTAGAATGTTTAATTCCTTGTCAAAAACGATAGCTCTCGCACTAGTAGTTCCCTCGTCTATGGCTATCACGTATTTTTCAGCCATAGCATTTTATCCATTTCTATTTTCATATAAAAATTTTTCGTAAAAAATATAATTTATAATTATTTGATGTTTACTCTTTATTACTTCTTACTATTATATTATAGTAATTCTAAACCGGCTCCCTGCAACATTTAAATTTCATAGTAGAAAAATCATAGATTGTGAAATTCAGTATGAAAAGTGGAAACAATAAACATAGCTGCTGGCAATAAAATTTAAATGTAAAATATAAATTAGTTTTTTATGGAAATAAAAACAAGCGTTCTAGTAATAGGTGGGGGAGCCAATGGTCTATTTACTGCCTTAGACTTGGCTTTAAGAGGTATTGATGTAACTCTGGTTGAAAGGAGAGACATTGGATCTGGAACTTCTGGTAGGTTCCATGGACTTTTACATAGTGGTGCTAGGTACGCCGTAACAGATCCTGAGTCAGCAAAGGAGTGCATTCAAGAAAACAATATAATTTCGAAAATAGCTCCTCACGCTATAAGAGATACAGGGGGGTTATTTTTAGGTATTACTAAAGAAGACCTGGAATTTTTAGATAAGTTTCTTTCTTCCCTAAAGAAATTAGGGATAGAGCATAAGATAGTTGATAATAATCAAGTCTTACAAGAAGAACCTTATGTGAATAAAGACTTAAAAATAGCTATTTGGGTTCCGGATAAGGTAGTATATGGTTATGATCTTTTATCAAGCATAGCCGTAACGGGGTCACTAAACAAGGCTAGAATTATGACGTACAATGAGGTAACAGAATTTATTAGGGATGGAAATTCGATAAAAGGTGTAAAGGTTTTCGATAAAATTACTAATCAAATGAACCTAATAAAAAGTGATATAATAATAAATACCTCGGGACCTTGGGCGTTTAAAATCATTACAATGGCAGGATTAGAAGAGATTCCCATATTGCCTACAGCTGGAATAATGGCAGTGTTTGGAAAAAAGGTTAATAACGCAGTGCTAAACAGACTTAGGCCACCTTCTGATGGAGATATAATAGTACCATATCAAGATACTTCAATATTGGGTACTACGGCAACTATAATTGAAGACCCAGATAATTTTACTATATCAGATGAAGACGTGAAGATGTTAATTAAAGAAGGATCTCAATTAGTGCCTGAATTATCTAAAACGAGAGTTATTAGAACCTACGCTTCTGTTAGACCTTTAATGAGAACTAGTGAGGACGGTAGAAAAGCCAGTAGAGATTTCACAATATTAGATCATGAAAGAGAAGATGGGGTATCTGGTCTAATATCTATAATAGGAGGTAAGTTTACCACTTCAAGATTAGTAGGGGAAAAGGTTGGAGATTTGGTTAGTGAGAAATTGGGAGTAAGAGCAAAGAGCAAAACTAAGGAGACTAAACTCATCTCTCCCAGTGAAATAGATTTTGAAAAATATTTGGAAAAAATTGGAATATCAAAAATATTTTTAAAAAGTGTAATGGAGAGAAGAGGATCATTAGATGAAGAGAGATATAAAACTGTTTTATATCTTCTGTTATCATTAATTGCAAGAGGGAGATGAAATGGAGATCAGCGGAGAGTTTGTGGTAAACATGGTAAAGGCAAAAGTATCGGAATTTTTCACAGAACCAAAAATGTTTACAGAATGTCTACCTAGCTTACAAGGTTACGAGATTAAGGGAGACAATGAGATAAGTGCAACTTTTAAGATAGATGTCAGTGGCTTTAATATTCCGCATATGTCTACAATTACAGCCAATATAAATGCAAAAATAATCAAAGATAATGAGAAAATTGAGATAGTCGGCAATGGAAGATCGGCAGGGGTTAGCGTAAAGATTAACATTTCGCTTAACCTATATGAAATGCAAAAATCCACAAAAGTAATTTGGAGTGCTAAAATGGATATGGGGCTTTTAACTAAATTATTAGGAGAAAATAGTATAAGAAAAATAGCTGAGTCTAACGTTAATTACATAATTAACTGTATACGTTCTAGAGTTACCTAGCCCTTTCTTTCTCTTGTAACATCCTCAATAATATTTTTCCAGAACTACTCTTACGAAGATATTTAACGAATTCCATGATTCTAGGGTAGATACTACACGAGCTTCCAACACAGTTGGATGTTGATACAATTTATTTTCAACCTTGGTGGGCCATACTTTATACCCTTCTTTATTTATCATCCTCTTTATTCTATCTCAATAAAGAAGTAACCTTTGTCATCAATATAACCTAAATCCCCAAGCTCTGAAATATTCAATGGTATTAATTTTGACGAATAATTTTCGGCTCTCCTCTTCTTTATTCCTATATACTTTAAGTAAACTAGGGCATTCGACCACTATCTCGCATTCTCTATTCAGAGGTAATACCTCACCAATGGAAGGGTCTATTATTACGACATCAACACCAAAATGTTGTATTCCAATTATTGCATTATATACAAAAATTAGTCTAGTCTGTCTACAACAATAACTCCTGCAATCTTACCCAATTCCTTTACGTCTCTATCGAGGGAAATTATAGGCAAATTCAGTCTTTTGGCAACGCTAACAATTATGGCGTCATTTATCTCTTTTAAACTTAAACTTATGGCCTCTTTTATGTCTTCCTTCTTTACTCCTACTAAAATACTGTTCTTGAGTATTTCGTCGACCTTACTCCTTATATCTTCGTCTCTAATCTTCAATCTCCTTGAAACTAGAATAAACTCAACCAGTATATTTGGTAGTATTAACATTCTGTCTAATGAATTCAACAACTTCCTGCTAACATCATGATACTGTGAGTCTTCAATAAAGTCAAATATTAAGACATTCGTGTCAACTATCGCTAATTTCCTCTTCAGCAATCCTATCGATCTCCTCTGGACTTAATGTCTCTGCTCCAGGGACTCTTACACTGACCTTCATTGAAACCCTATTACTCCGCACTTTTCTTCTCCTTGAGAGCTCTTTTCTCAGCAGTTCATTTACAACTCTTGAGATGTTCTTAGTGTTACCATATTTCTTTACTGACAGGTTCACTATAGCCTCATAAACGTCATCATCAAAAGTAACTACTGTTTTTCTCATACTTAGATTCTTAGATATTCAGATATTTAAATATACTACTGACCTCCTCCCTAAGTGATCCCCCATCGGTTCGGGTCTATATCCCTCATACAGCGGGGTGTTAAGAGGCTCAGAGAACACCTCCCCTACAAATTCACAACTGTAATCATATCTCTGTCACCCTGATAACCACAGTTTCCACATTTATGGTGCTTGAGACACCTCTCTCATCTCTTTATTACACTTAATGAAACACGTTGAAGAATACTTGTGGTCAACAAAGACAACTTTCAGACCGTACTTCATAGACTCGACCCAGCACTGTATCCTATGGTACTGTATTTAGTACGACTTGTCACTAAAACCTGTTGGTAGTTTCTCAACCCTGTTTATCACGTTGTTCAAGTCCTCCAGCAAGATAGTATTAACACGTAGTGATTTAGTCACATTAACGACCCACTTACCAACCTTCTTGGCTGAGTCCTCCAGTATACTCCTAGCCCTCCTGTAGAGGTGTCTATCCTTTCAACGACCAATTACCTTCGACACTTTACTTCCCCAATTCAACATAAAAATATATATTGGATAGGCTATCCATACCTCATGCAAAACAAAAATACCCCCTTCCTCAAGCTGTCCCTCTTCTTCATATTAGAGCTCGTCATAACTACTGTGCTCTTCATATGGCTAGATACCCTATCATCGTTTTTCAACAGTAGCATAGTCTTCAGAGGTTCCTCAACGACCTTATTTGCCCTAGGTGTCTTAGCTTACGTGTTTGGTCTAAGACACGCAGTCGATGCAGACCACTTGGCAGCCATTGACAACACAACAAGGAAACTGGTGCAAGAGAACAAACCCTCTACCTTTACAGGTCTATTCTTCTCGTTGGGACACTCAACGATAGTTATTGTCTTGTCCCTCGTGATCATGCTATCTAGTAGGCTGTTGGACAACATAAGCTCTATTCAGAGCATTAGCTCCACCCTAAGCACTTTAATAAGTGGATTTTTCCTTTACATCATAGGTTTTCTTAACTTCCTGGTTGTGTTAGAGATTTACGGGATCTTTAAACAGGTTAAAAGCGGTAAATTAGATGAGGGAAAACTGAACGAGGTCTTACTCAGAAGAGGGTTCATGAACAGATTTTTCGGCAAACTATTCAAGATTGTGGACAGCCAGTACCACCTTTATGTTATAGGTTTCCTATTCGGTCTAGGCTTTGACACAGCAACAGAGACAGCCCTACTAGCGATAAGCGCGAGCTCTGCAGTACTTTTCTCCAAAGTCCCTTTGTGGTACCTCTTAGTCTATCCTCTCCTCTTCACTGCTGGAATGACACTTGTGGATACTACAGATGGGCTCTTCATGAACGGTGCTTATAAGTGGGCTTTCCTAGGAAATCCCCTACGAAAGGTGTGGTATAACCTTAGTATGACGCTTATCTCCATCATTGTAGCCTTTCTTGTGGGTACCCTGGAGATACTCGGACTACTACAGTCAGAGTTTAACTTCAGCGGACCTTTCTGGAGTCTAATAGACACAATCAACTCCGACGTCTGGTGGGAAAATGTAGGAATTATAATAATTGGGTCATTCGCATTAGCCTGGATATTCTCTTTTCTTCTATACAAAGTTAAGATACAGAGGTATGAGTACAGACCAGGTTAATAGCACTACACTCAGTGTAATGCGGTATTGTGAGATAGCCTGTTGAGTTACTAGATGGAATAGCAGTGGATCAAACCCAGGTTAAACGATCACGGATACACTCCTTAGTGATTGTGGTGTTTTTCACCCTCCTCTTTCAATCTCAGGTAGATACTCCTCAGCTCCTCCCTGAAACTGTGGGGGTCCATATTGTGGAGTATCCCCTTTAGTGCTAAATCTAAACCAGTTTTAGCCTCTCCCTGAACTCTCCTGGAGAAATCCTCCAGTAGTCTACTGTCTATCTTTAAGAAGAAGTTCACAGCATATGGAAAGGTGTGCTTTTCCACTGCTAGGTATTTGGTCAACCACTCTTGGTCTGTCCTGGAGAGTGACTCCTCACCAGTGTGAACTACTTTACCCCTGTTGAAGATCGCTGAATGGTATCCCCTCTTTATCCCCTCGATAGCAATAAGACTCTCGTTATAGCTTCCCCTAATGCTGTATTCAGGCACACTCAGGTTACTGTACACTTCCTTTTTGATGCTCATGTTAACCCCTGCTATGGCTAAGGTCTTCTCTAGGTCTTTTGAGTCATGGGGTCTCCTGTCAACTGAGAGACCTGTCTTGGTTAAGTATCCCACGTAGTCCTTAAACCTGTGGTCATATTCCTCCATGTAGACTGTGTCCTTGAACAGTTGAAACGTAAAGTTGGGGTAGTTTATCCACTTCTTACCCTCCACTACTCCTGAAGCTACACCTATTTTCTCATTCCTCTCATGAAATGAGACGTGGTCTTGGATCCACGTGTCAGAGGGTATAGCGTCATCATCAGTTATGAGAAGGATTGAGGAGTGGGACTCCCTAAATATGATGTTTATTGCCTCCTCGTAATACCCGTCCTTTTGCTCTATTGCCCTGTTATAGTCCTTCGTCTTCACCTCTCCCTTGTACACCAGTAGTATTTCTACGTCCTTCCATGTCTTCAATTTTCTCAGCAGGGGGTAAAGGGAATCTCTTCCTAAAGTTGGAATACCTACAGTAACGTCCAATAAAAATCATTTTAATTTTGTGGCTTCACTATTTTTATATTTAAATATAAATATGAGGAGAAGAGTTTTCATGTGTCGAATTTAAAAATTATTATTCAAATTGTGAACCTTTGATAAAAACTGAGGAGAAGAAGGACTTTCATGGAAATGTAATTTAGTATCTTTCTTTAGTTATGTTAGTCAGGTAAGGGAGGGAGGTTATCGTGGGATTTAGTTAGACGGAGTTTATATTTCTCTATATAAGTAATTATTAAACTCACGTGGTTGAGTTTTACTAACACCTTTCTTACCTTATTTCTAACTCTTTAACCGATTAAAGTAATATATAATTATTTACAATTTATATCGTATTTATGTAGAAAATTATTATTAATTCATGAAACTTACTCGCAAGAGACTCTTAGACTAAATAGCGTAATAAGAAAATTTTCCAACGTCCTGTTATACACGGGGATACGTCATTTCCTCTTTCCCCTCATTTTACGCAGAGCCTCTAAGGTCTTCTCTACCTCATCTCTGGATATCTTATATTGCTGGTTATCTGGGTTGAGCTTAATTGCTTCATCCAATTCCACAATAGCCTCCTCATACTTACCCAGTGTCTTTAACACTACACCCTTCTGGTAGTGGGGCAGAGGGTCATTGGGGTTAAGTGATATCGCCTTGTCGTACTCCTTTATTGCCTTGTCATATTTCCACAGAGCCTTTAATGCGTTACCCTTGTAATAATAGTATTGGGGGTTTTGTGGATCAAGCTTTACAGCCTTATCAAACTCCTCCACAGCGTCCTCATACATCATAACGTGGAAAAGAGCCAGTCCTAACTGGTAATGGTACTCAGGGTTATTCGGGTTTAGCCTGACGCTCTCCTCTAGTTCCATTACAGCCTTCTCGTATTTTCCCAACTCGTAATAGAGGACTCCCTTCCTGAAGTGGTACTCAGGGTTATTCGGGCTCAGCTTTATCGCATTATCATAGTCCTTGAGGACGTCGTCATACCTCTTTAGCTCCTTTAATATTAACCCCTTCTGATGATAATATTCAGCCACCTGAGGGTTGAGGGATATAGCCTTGTCCAATTGGTCAAGGGCTTCTTTCAATTTGCCCATGGATTTCAGGAGAAGAGCTTTCCTAAAATAGTAAGTGGAATTCTTGGGGTTTAGCCTGATGGCAGTATCTACTTCAGCAATTGCGTCAACATACTTCTCCTGGTCCTGAAGGATAATAGCCTTCCTGTAGTAGTACTCAGGGTTCCTGGGGTTTAACTTAATTGCGTCTTGATACTCCAGCAAAGCCTCGTACTGTCTACCTAAAATTTCTAACGCCAAGCCTTTCTGATAGTGGTACTCAGGGTTCTTAGGGTCTATTTTTATAGCCTCATCAAACTCCAGGATCGCCCTCTCATACAAATCTGATATACCTGCGTTAACACTCCCACTCCGTTGTAGAGCTATTAAGGACAGGGCTTTGTAGTAATGACTGTCTGCGTGGAAGGGGTTAAGCCTGATAGCCTCATCGAACTCCCTGATAGCCTCACTGTAATTATTCAGGTTAAAGTAAGCGAGACCTCTGTTAAAGTGATAAAGGTAACCCTGATCCTGGGAGGGGTTTTGTTCACCCATCTCGTCATAATTTTTGGAAGTTTCATTAGTATTCATTTCTCTAATATAATAGTGTTCAAGAATTAAAAATGTTCTTGAGAGGACTAGCGGTTTAGGCAATGGGTTTCACCACACTGTAATATTGATAAAGCGTATAGTGATCCGAGTGACTGTTGGTTACACGTTATTTTGTACAAATACTCACGTGAAAATTGGTATTAGATTCGCTCTTTACTAGAGCTCCTTGGAACTGATCTCTTCAAAAGGAGTGAGACGTGGCAATTTGTTCAAATAAAATGGAAGAAAATTCGTTGAGGAGCTACACGCTCTTTTACTCAAACCCTAAACACTCTACCTATAAGCTTTTCAGCAGGACAATATTCATTTTTCTCCTCGTCCTTTACTATCCAGGATGAGTCCATCAGGTTGTTAAGGTAGTTATAGATCTCTGAGTCGCTAATCTCTCTACCCTCATGAATCTCCACAGCGGTCTTTATCTCGCTCCATCTACTACAGCCATTCGCTATTCTCTTCATTATTACCATATACCTCTCCTTAGCTATTAGCCTCTTAGAGAGGAAATTGTTGAACTCCTCCATCACCAACCCTTTAGCCCTCTCAAGCGTTCTGTCCATACTCTCCTCTAAGTTCCTTGTCTGGATAAAGTAGTAGCCAAAATACGTTAACCAGCCTGGTATTCCTCCCAGCTCTTCATAAACCCTTTCATATTCCCTAAACTCAACATTCACCTCCTTAAAGCCTCTCCTCAGAAACTCTATGCTCTTCTCGTGGTCAAAGGGTCTAAGTTCGACCTCATTCATTGCCCTCCCAAATAGTGGTGACTTTGGGTTTTCAACTCCCAAAAACCTGTAGAGTAACCTCATCTCACTTCCACTCATTATTATTCTCACCTTTTTGAGGTTATCAAATGTATAAGCCAATGGGTAAAGTAAGTTTACTCCCCTGAGGTTTATCAGGTCTTGGGCTTCATCAAAGGCTATAATGACCCTGTCCTTTGACCAATCATTTAGTGTTTCCAACAAGTCACTGAAGTTTAACCTATTTTTTACTCCCCAGTTAAACCTCACCTCGTTTCCTGCTATACTTACCCCTTTAACTCCCTTTAAGAAGTCTACTAGTGACGGGAACTTCCTTGTGAGTTTTTTCACTTCTCTCTCCAACTCAAGTAGGAGGTCTTTAAAGGAGATGTATGCCCTGTCCTCGAATTTCCTCAGGTCTAAGTATATGTATGGCAAAGATAACTCGTTAAGTGCTATCTTTATGATAGAGGATTTACCTGTTCTCCTGAGTCCTAAAACTAGTGTAATTGGTGAGGAAAGTGATCTGACCCTGTTTATCTCCTCATCTCTATTAAAGAAGTCCTCCCTGTTGTCCTTTGGAGTTGGGTCGAAAAGCAACTTCTACCCCTAGAAGTAACTTCTACCCCTAGAAGTTAATAAATTTTGGTGACAGTTTTAACTATTCACAGTAACACCTACGAGAGGAAAGTGTTGTAATTCCATCCTCCAATACTACGAATCCCTATGAAGACCATAAGTAAACCTGTCCAGTCACTTCTCAGTTAATTAAGGTAAGCTTTTCCTCCTGCTTTCTAGAAAGAATTAGAGTAAAATTTTGCTTTTCGTATATTCTTCTTTGACAACAGGAAAGTTAAACAATTTAGTTCTAGGTGAGACAAAACAGACACCTTTCATAGATTATCACCAATAAGGCTCGTTTAACGCAGTACTTTAAGGAACTGTTAAGTGAGCTGTATCTTTAAAGATAGACAATATCCCAAAGGAATTATTAGATCCCTTTATTGGGGGGATAATTTAGGTAAGACTTAAATAAATAATCACCATATTAAATATATGTGGAGGGGAAATATACAGGAACCGAGATCATTGAGAGAGCTAGAAGGACATCACTAATTTTCTCTCTAGTTAACCTTTTGTTAGGAACAATTTTAGTCCTAACTGATCCTCTCTATATGGTAGGGTACATAAACAGGGTATTTGTTGGCATAATGGACATCATATGGGTGGGGTATGTAGAGTATAAATATATTAAAGCTTACAGAGTGCTTAACAATGTAGAGGGACTAGGTTATAGATCTCTAAGATATTATGTGAGACTAATGTTAAGGACAGCTTACCTAATTCCCTATGTCATGTTTATTTTAGTCATTCTAATATTTACACTGTATACCTTCATCCATATCCTAGGAGTATCTAAGACACTATCCTATATTCTCGTTATACCTATGATAGGTGCTGGAGTAATAGGTGGTTTTAAGATCCACAGGTACATCGAGAGTCTTGTGAATACTCTCGGTGGAAGTGACTAGTCTCAATTGGAGACTCTATAGATAGAGACCCTGAGAATTAAACTCTCTTTAGTGGGCATTCTAATATCTGATAGGACTTGAGATAAAAGAAGGTTGTTTTATCTGAAAGATATTATGAGACTTTTAACTTACACTCTAGAACTCATTACATTCCATTTAAACCTGTCAATTGTCTGGGCTAAATCTCTTACCCCTATGACGTCCCTTATGAGCAATTCCCGTTTGTCCCTACACTGTCATTCCCATCATTCTATTGACATTCAAGGTCAAGTGTAGGGACTTAGCCCTCAACCACTCACCTAATCTTACGGTGAGTGGGTCATGGGACTCCTTCGAGCCCAACGGCATTGGGCTCACATAACCAGCCTTCTTTAAGAGGTTGTATAACGCTACTACATCCCTATGCCACTCCTCTCTACCCTTCTCACACATGCCCACCCTTGGAGCAGAGCTCCCATCGGGTGGGTAAATGATTTTACACTCATGTATTGGACAAACAGAGGAAGTATAAGCAGGGTTAACTAGTAAAACAGGTACACCAAACTCCTTAGCCTTCTCTACGATAGCATTTTTCAGAGATGCAAAAGCAGACTTGTAAATCCTGTCCCTCAGCTGTTTGTCCTTAATGTCTTGAACCATCTTCTCTGGAGTATTTTTAGGTAAGTCTTCTAGCACTATACCCTTACCCTCTCTCAAAGCCTCAGTGACAATCAGCTTAGCCAACTTTCTACGAATGTCCAATTTCTTAAACCTCTCTTTCAAGCTCTTCAAAGCCCTCTTAACATCCCTATCCTTCGTAGACCTACCCTCACTAATCCTCTTCCTCTTGTAAGCATAACCTAAAGTAATCTTCTTAACACTAGTCTCTACCAGTAAAGGTTTGCCGTCTAGCAGTAAGGAAACATTGTCCTCGTTTAAGTCAACTGGTATGAAGCCCTTGACGTCGTAAGGCTTTGGTAATGGTTTCTTAAAGACTGGGTAAAGCTTAACCACGTTTCCTTTACACAGTTTGAAAGAGGACTCGCTAGCTAGAGCCCAACCTTTATTGTAGTACTTCCAGAACAGTTTAGTGAAGAATGGCTTTAATGACACCCAACCCTTTCTTGTAGCAATCCTAACTTCGCCTAGGGAAAACCTCCACAAGTGGTCGTCTAGGTGGACAGTAACATTTCTAAGTTCAGGCTTGTCAGTGTACGTTTTTCCTTCCTTTTTCCTCCTCATAAAGCTCTTTAACCTAGCACTAGCGTCTTCACAAGCTGTGTAGATGTAATGAGATGGTAGAGAGGGGTGTCTAGCCCTTTCTTGCCTATAGATACCGGCCTTAAGCCTTGTAAACGACTTTATGTTATTCCTTAAACCGTAATCTATGGCGTCCTCAAGTATTTGCTTATACTCCTCCTCAACCTCCTTGAGCCTTGTATAAACTTCTGAGTTGACTTTAAGGCTTAACATTACAGTCCTAACTAGGTGATCATCACTTTTCACTTAACTCACCTATCAACTTTTTTACACCTTCTCTCAGCAACGTCTTCTTATGACTCCTTATACCGTAAAGTTTACCAGCAAAGCTTGTAACTATTGATAACAAGTCCTCTACAAGCTCTTGGTACGCATCCTTTGGCTCTTCACCCAGTACGACTTCTACCCTAACACCAAACTGTTGGAAGAAGTACTCTAGGTACTCGAACCCAAACCTAGTAAGCCTATCCTTGTAAGTTATAACTACAACATCAACCTTTCCTTCTTTGACTAGCTGGAAGAGTTTTAACAAGTTCTTCCTCTTAGTGTTTAAACCACTTGATATGTCACTTAATGTATCGACTACCTTATATCCCTTTGCCAAGCAATAGTTTGTCAGGTATTCTATCTGCCTATCTAAATCACTTTTTTGGTCTGATGATGATACCCTAGCGTAAATGACTGCTCTAACTTCGTTAGTTATCTTATTCTTTAAAATCCTCTCGACTTCACTGTAAGGTATCCTATAAATACCACCCTCAGTCTTAACAGCCTTTATCTTACCTTGATCAATCCACCTCAACAAAGTCCTATAACTTATGCCTAGAGTTTGGCAGACTTCCTTAGGTCTCAGTAGTTTTTCCACGAGTAATGTTTCAATAAATGACTATAAAAAGATTTTTGTGACAATGAAAAAGTATACAGCCCTCTTTCCACACTATCTTTATGTCTCCTGTCCCGTCTTTACCGCTCATCACCTTCACACCTTCGATCTCTAGGAGAGGTATCTTAGCATCATTGTACTTTAACCCCTTCTCGCTCACAATCACGTAATCACCACTATATCTAAATATAAATATCCACGGAACTAGCTCTACCACAATCACGAGAGGTAAGAGGGATTTGAAGGTTATTACAAGATAACCCGTGATGAATAGGGTCATTACGTAGTTTATGAGGTACAATGTATGCAATTTCTTACCTTTTGTCGTAAAGAATTGAGCCCTTGGCATCTAACAACCTATTAATTATATTATTTGTTCCTGTTAATTAAAATTTTTACCATTCAGCAGATGATCCAGTTCACTTAGGATTAGCCCTGTTTATGTCAAGGGAGAGTGGCTCTAGGACTGACCCTATTGGTACATGCTTAATATGTTGTGCATTAAATTCATGAGAGGTGTGTATAAGAATCAGTCTAACTGCTTCAAATTTTTCCACACTACGTCCGATGTGAACAAAAAAGTATCCTAGTTTACACGGGCGATATCAAAACGTAAAAGTATGATGACATGACTGTAACCTCAGACTAATTTTTCTCTTCTAACCTCTTTAGCCACTACACTCCAATTGGTCATACTTTCAAGTGCTTAAAGTTAGTCAGTCTCAGTTTCTCCACGATCTCCTCCAAAGCTCTTTCCTTAAGCTCCTTCACCCTCTCCTCATTAAACCCACCATCTTTTCCTAAACATACGGTGTCAAACAGATATCTGTCCCTCATACTTCCCATTTCCTGGGATATGTCCTTCAACACATCTGAGCTCAGGTCAAGGCTCTCCACTAGGAACCTCACTTCCCTCACTATCTTCCTAATAGAGTGAAACTCCACCTCCTCCTTCAACCTCCTGTAGTCGTTGTAGATCCTCTCCGCAACTAGGAGTCTGCTACCGTAAAGTCTTGGGAGCAGGTACTTCCTCATGACTTGAAACATACTCACAGTCTCCCTAGCTAGCTTGTCTCTGCTATCACTCCTGACACAGGCTAAGATGTCCATGTCCCTTATTTTCCCAAGCCTCTTCATCAACTTACTCGCCCTTAACACGCACTCAGGGTTGTTATGTAACTTATACGTTGTCCTGGCTATGGTCAAGTACTTTCTGAGCTCCACCCTAGCGTCGTGTATATCCTCCTGAGATATACCTGTTATGAGGAGGAACTTAATGAGGTGGGCGTTGGCATACCTTTCAGGCGTCAATTTTCAGCTCCTCCCTCACTAACCTCTCTATCTCCCTGTTAACTTCATTCACGTTGTTTTTAGTAACTAGGACATTTGGGGAGATCGACTTCAAGTGACTCTGAAACTCCTTCACGTATTTCTTATACGCCAAAAACGTGTCTTCCTTCACGTTGAGGTCAACGCTCTCACTCAGCGGGTCAAGAAACCCCTTCCTCTTTATGATCCTCCTCATTATCTCTGTGGGGGGCGATATCAGGGAAATTGAGAGAGACGCCTTAGGCAGCATGGAGAGTACCCCCTCGACCCACTCCCTCTCCAGTCTCCTGGTCAGAGCCCAAGCCTCCAGTGTCAGGACATAACCATCAGCTATGACAATAAAACCTGAGTCCAGTGAGGGCTTCACTAAATTCTCCGTCTGGTCTGCTAGGTCAGTTACATAGGCTAAGAACAGTGTCCTCCTCTGGAACACAATGTCCCTCTTCACACTGGCAATAGCGTCCGCCATGAGCTTTGACGACTGTATACCTATAGTTGTAACCACATATCCCCTGTCCTCCAGGTAGTCCCTCAAGCTCTGAACGTGGGTGGTCTTACCTGAACTCATTATACCCTCTATTGCTATAATCCTTCCCTTCTCCATAACTCCATCACCTTACCTCTTATCTCACTCTGTACTTGTCTTGGGTCCTTTGTGCCGTCAACAACAACAAAGTTGTTCTCCTCAGCTATCCTGTCGTAGACTTCTATGATAGACGACTGGTACTTTATGAAGCCCTCCTCAGGGGTAAGGTTAGGGAATACATCAGCCCCAGCCTCTGTTGGCTTGATCTGTCTCCTTGAGCTCTTCAACCTCTTCAGTGCCACCTCAGATGGAACCCTTATGTAAAAAGTGATGTCAGGTTTGACAGCAAAGGAGTATAGCTTCTTGACCCACTCGATGTCGACCCCCCTCACACTGTCCCTTGCATAGGCAGTGTATATGTACCTGTCAGCTATTACAACAAACCCACACTTTAACATTGGTAGTATGTACTTCTCATACCTGTCGGCAAAGTCAGTCGCGTGGATTAGGCTAAATGTCAGTGGGGTCAGTAAGTTCTTCTTCTTAGCCTCCTTTATGATGTCGTGGATCCACTCAGATGAGTTCCACTCGGTTATGAAGGTATACCTCCTCTTTGACAACCAGCTCTTGAGGAGGGAAGCCTGACTTGACTTACCCGAACCGTCTATCCCCTCAAAGGCTATGAGAATACCCTTCATAGCACACCAGCCACTGACGACTCTACTACCCTCCTTATCTCCTTCCCCTTCTTCAGGACTTCAGACTTGTTTGTGACACTCTTCAGTGAGCCTAAACTCTTTTTCTTCAACTCCCCAGTGGAGGCTTTACACAGGAGGGACATCATGACCATCTCACTTGCAGTAAACCCGGGCACCACAGCGTACTTAGTGAATTTGTGGCACATCTCGTATGGGTCCAGAAACCCTGTCATCCTCATTATACCTGATATGTACGACGCCACCTTCATGTACTGGTCATTGAAGTAGTTGTATAACTCCCACGGCGGGTCAACATTAAACCAGTAGGCTATTGACTCCAACCACCTCTCCCTGGGGTTGTCAAAGACTCTCTCCATTAGTACACCTTCCCTCAGACCAAAGGAGGAGATCATGATGGTCGGACTGTCCAACGCGTTACCTAACTCCTCAATGACAACTGAGGCTGTGTGCACTGTGTATGACCTCTCCTTACCTATCCCAGGTAAGTTCTCCCTCTCCTCAGGGTCGAGGTTCATTAACACCTTGGAGTACTTGCCTATCTGTTTTGTCTTTATCACGTAACCGTGGATGGACTTAAGTGGAAAGGCTGAAACTCTAGCGTCCATCTTCGCTATTGCCCTTATATTCCCCCCTGAACCGACAAGCACTCCCTTTATGGGTTTTAACACCGAGAGCTCACTCCTTATCCTCTTTCTCAACTCACTCTCGTCTTTCAGCTCTCTAGCTAACTTCAGTGCCCCAAGGTCAAAGTGGTAGACCTCCTTAACTTGCCTAGAGTCAAAGTAGACCACTTCAAGTGACCCTCCTCCAAGGTCAAACATTGCCCCTGAGTCCACAGGGAGAGTGTTCAGTACACCTACGGCAGACATCTCCCCCTCTTCTTCCCCTGTGAGGACTCTCATTTTAACCCCAATAATCTCTGACAGTAGTTCAGCCACCTGGTTGCCGTTGGAGGCATACCTGAAAGCACTTGTCCCCACTAGTTTTACGTCCTTTATACCCTTCTTGTTGAGTATTGCCCTAAATGACTTGAAGACCTTCTCAGCTTCGTTTACCCTGTCAGGGGAAATGGGGGAGCCCTCCTTCACCCCCTCTCCAAGTCTCAAGAAAGACTTCTGGGAGCCTAAAATCCTGAAAGTCTGGTTTGGGAAAAGGTCGTAAATACACAGCCTTGTGGAGTTGTAACCCGTGTCTATTACCGCATATCGCATTCACATCAACTTCATTACCTTCTGGTTAAGTAGTAACTTCAACTGCCCTTTACCCTCCTTGGAGTCGTACTCCACAACGGCAAGGGCACCCTTCTTCATCTCAACATTACCCCCACACAGGCTCTTTATCAAGTGGGAGAGAAAAGGCTCATGTCCCACAACTAGGATACTTATGTTGTCCAGGTCTTTCAGCCTGTTTATGAACTCAATTGGGTCCCTGTCAGGGTTGAGCTCATTAAGGGTCTCTATCTTGCCCTGGTCCTCCCCTAACTCGTCTAATATGACTTCGGCACTCTGGTAAGCCCTCATCAAAGTACTGGTCAGATACCTGTCAATTGTGTAGTCCATCTGGTCAAGTAATGACGCAACTCTCTTCATCTGCTTTATACCCTTCTTTATGAGTTTCCTGTCCTTATCGTCGGTACCGTCTACCTGGGGCTCAGCCTCCCCGTGCCTAACTATGATTAAATTTATCATAATGTATAATTGTTCTCTAAAGTAATAAGCTTTTTCGACTTACACTATAGAGGGCTGTGGGCTTTTCCAAACCCTCTGATCCCCTGACTTTTTCCAACTTAGACCGTAGAGGGCTGTGATGAAGAATTTATACCTCCTCGCACTAGAGTATAGTGTGATCCTTACCTCAGACGAGGCAACCTACCACTCCTTACCCTCCCTCCCCCTGAGGCTCATACCTGACTTCTTCCCCGGGAGTAAATACCCTCCATATGGCTTGAGAAAAATAGAGAGCTTAGTCAACGGTGTCGTTGTCCCACCTCACAGGATAGAGAGATACTTGAGGACAGACAAAGTGTTGGGGATTTACGTCAATGACCCCTTAAATCAGACTGAAGTCTCTGCAAAGCTCTCTGAGATATTTGGAGAACCGCCCTACGTCTTCCACGCATTCCAGGAACTATCAAGGAGAGTCTCAAGGCTAAAGGATAGGTATGACTTCAAGGTAATAGTGGGTGGTCCTGGTTCATGGGAGTTTTCACTCAACACTCCAGAGTGGGTCGATACTGTACTAATGGGGGAGGCTGAGGAGACATTGCCCAAACTGCTTAGAGAGGGTAGCGATAATCTACCTAAGGTAGTGTATGGGGAGAGGGCGAAGAATTTCGTAGCCATCAGGAGACCCTCTTCGAATGCAGAAGTGGAGGTAAAGAGAAAGGACAGGAAGATACCCCTAGAGGTGGTTGAGGCAGAGTTAGAGGTCCAGTCAAGGTACCACAACTACCTTAACCTGATATCGGATGACCTGCTCTCTTATGGTACAGAGGACGAAATCTTAGGTCTCCTGAGGTTAGCCTCCAGTTACGGTAATGAAAAGAAAGTTGTATTTTCTCAGATAAGCGCTGAGTCCTCATACCGCTTTCAACTGAGCAAGATCAGGGAAGTCCTGAGGCTCAGTGAGAATAACTGGAGGTCTCCCCTCTTGATCAATCGACCTAACTCCTGTGTTCTAGGCGAAATAGACACTGGGGTGATCAAGGAATTGAACAAGAACTTCATTTACCCCATGGTGTATGTACCTGAAGAGAGGGTCGGGGACTTCATGGATCACAAAGTCCTTCTAATCCCGTTGCCTCAGACTGAGAAGTTTTACGATGTCTTATACAAGTGCTGGGTCCACGATAAGGGGGTATTGAGGATGAGGTTCAGCAGGGTTATCGACTACGTGTTGGACAAGAACAGGGAGACTAGGGGTGAATACTTGAAGAGGTTGAATGTTAGAGGTGTCCATGTCTTCAATCTGGTCTTACTTCTCATTAGGTCATATATGTGGTGACTTTTGTATTGCGGAGCCCCACACTTCTCATCATGTTTAAGATTAAAACGTATTTGTTGGAAATATACAGAATCAAGGAGGGTTAGGAATGAGTTAACACTTCATTACTCTCTATGCTAGCTCTCGTCATATTCCTCAGGTATGTCAATCAGCATTTCTTCAATCAGTTTATGGATTAATCATAACTTACTAGGAACGTCGAACACGATCGTGTTCTTTCAATTCTTTTTGGGATACATTCAAGGATAAGTTCAGCATGGACTATAATCCAAAGACCCCGGACTTTCAATCCCTTTTGGGATTCATCTGGTTTGTTTTTATATCCCTTGTCTTATTTTTCCCTTTCCTTGTATTTAAATTTTAGGTGTTTTATGGGGAACTTTAATGCGACCTTAAGTCCTAGTAATTGTGTTTAGGTTTTTTGGTCGCATGGTGCTTAACTAGAGTTGAAAGATGGTTGTGTATTTATAAATGTTGAGGGGTTGTAACTAAGTTGGGATGGGTCGCATTGAGACTCGAAAAACAACATTTATAAACTTCATGAAAAGATCGAAGAAAAGAGTAGTTACTTTCCCAGTTTAAGGTTTTCTCTTAGTATGGTCACCTTAACTTATTTTCATTCTTAAATGGTGTACTTAGAAAATTTTTTAAAATAAGGATATAGAAAAAACATATAAACAGCTTTTTAAATCCCCTTGTTTACGTTAAAATTTTAGCCCTATATATTAAAAATTTTTTATTCCGTCAAAAATACAGAAAATCAACTAGAATATTACTCAATACCTAGAGTTAACCACGACACACAGAAACTTGATATCGAGCAGCTGTAACTGATACGTTATGTTACTGAACAATATCAACAGGGTAAGAAGAAAAGCCTTGATAACATGACGACAATTCCTGCCCTCTGAGGAAGGCAGTATACTTTGCACATCTCAGCTTATATGATGACGCTGGAAATACTTTTTCTGAAGTCCACATCAATTCATCCCATTCCCCTCTTCCGCCGACCTACCGATAACTAGGAAGATAATATCCACGGAGTAATGTCATGAGTTGTCCCTTGAACTTTATGGTGCAAGATAAAAAAAATCATAAACTAGACACGTACTGTTGTTTTCACTATGACTAATCCTTAATCTCATTGTAAAAACCCCCTAACTACACGTAGATATATCCACTAGGATAGAGTCCTACTTACCTTTATGTAGGAAACCCCCTTTAACCCTAACCCTAAAGTTTTTTACTTGTCATGTCCTTTTATCATTGTGTTTTTCACAGTCCATGATATAATGTTGCTGTCCAAGAGGATGAAACAGACCCAGAGAGTTATTTCGGAAGACCTAAGGGGGTGGAACTGGAATGAGCCACCTATATACTCCCCCTCAACTACTCTGCTCAACGTATCAGACCTTACAAACGGGCTTTGTGAGACCAATAGATACGCTTACCTGAGGCACACTGGGGTAAAATACCAGGTCAAAGAGGGTGTGGCTGACCTACATTATGTTTATGTGGAGTCAATAGAGACAATTAAGAGGCTGATATATGAGAACGGTAGCTCACTGGATGGGAGTAGGCTTAGGACGCTTATGGGCGACGAGTATTATAAGGTAGCAGAGAAAGTCTATGACCCATAATCGGCTAAAACCTTGTGGGACTACATAACTAACATATATTCAGCCGAGCTAGACAAGCATAGGAGTAAGGGTTTCCTCTCTAAGGACTCTCTTGTATACCTTGTGACACCGTTCCACGTTGAATTTCCAGTTGACGGGTCACTTATAGGGTTACAGCAGAACATCAGAGTGGACGCCTTTGTCCCCTCAATCCAGCTAATAGCTGAAATGAAGACCGGGAAGTATAGGAGGGCTCATGAGCTGTCCTTAGCTGGATATGCGTTAGCTGTGGAGAGCCAGTATGAGATACCTATAGACTTTGGCTATTTGTGTTACGTGAGTGTCTACGGGGGTAGCGTAAACCCAAATTGCAGGTTAATGCAGATTACCGACTCATTAAGGAGCGAGTTCCTAGAGGTTAGGGACAGGGTAGCTCAAGCTATCGAAGACGGTATGGATCCAGGTTTACCTAAGAAGTGTGACAACAACTGCCCATATCTCAGTTATTGTATGGGAAAGCGATAAGAGACCTGGACTGAGAGAAGAGAGGTTAAGCCTTTGTAGTCTTCATAGAGTATAGTGCTGAGTGCTTCACTGTTCAAGTTGTAGAGACAACGCGCAGTAAACTAATGCATGTACTTTTTTCCCTCAGGACTTTTACCGATCTTAAGAAACTGCATGATGGATTGGGATTCTATGTCCAAGTTACTTAAGACCTAGCCTCACGTCTACTTCTAGCCCAGCTATGACAGTGTGTACTTACCCATAAATAGGGGTGTTAAACATACGCTTATCAATCTCATCGTGATATCGAATAAATGGTTTACTCTGTCAGGTCTTAAGACAGACAAACTCCCCTCAACTGGGAAGTGTACATAGTCCATTAAAGTATAAGCTCCCCCCACCTCTAACGTAGTCAACACTAAAACGCTAGCTATGGGTAGGGTAAGTCAAATTGAAACAACATCTTTACTCTCTCAGTTGTATATTGGGAGGGATATACGTATGTATATACACACAATACACATAATTGTTGCCACGCTAATATGTAATTGTAGCAATGATTACCGGATCTACTATAAAGCACTACTTTTACTGCCCAGCAATTGTGAAGATAGAGAGCCTGGGCTTTAGGGAAAGGGTTACGGAGGCTATGGTGGAAGGTGAGGAGGTATAAAAAGAGAAAATCGTCCAGTTCTTATATCCTCTCCTAAAGGCTAAGGATGTGATAAAGAAGCCCTTCTTACGCTACAGGGACTTAACAGGTCAGCCTGACTATATCCTAGCCTTCTATCACTACTTTTCTCCGTTAGACATCAAGGCTGGTGAAAAGGTAAGATTGGACCACAAAATGCAAGTTATCTTTTACTCCTACCTGATGGAGAGAAAAGGAATGTTGGTAAAGGAAGGTTTAATATATTACGTGAAGCTAAAAAGGATAGTTAGGGTCAAGTACACTAATCAGGAGAGAAGATATATCGAGAGCGTAATTAATAAGATAAGGGGAACAGAGAGCGGAAGGAGAAAAGAGAGGATAGTCCAACCTGCAAAGAAATGTATCAACTGCGGATTCTTGCCCTACTGCAATCCCCTAAGGCAAGGGAGTCTTTATGTAAGGGAGATATAGGTGTTGTATTGAAAACTTTTCAGTATGTCAGACCTGTTAAATTTAGGTCAAATACGTGGGTTTATAAGTCTATTTATAAATATTTTGATAAACATATTTTGAAAAATAATTACAGATTGCCTGAGATGGCTGAAGAACTTTTTAAGTTTACGTTACTAAAAACATAATTGTAGGTTTGATGAATCGCACTCTTTTCTTCGATCTTTTCATGAAGTTTATAAATGTTGTTTTTCGAGTCTCAATGCGACCCATCCCAACTTAGTTACAACCCCTCAACATTTATAAATACACAACCATCTTTCAACTCTAGTTAAGCACCATGCGACCAAAAAACCTAAACACAATTACTAGGACTTAAGGTCGCATTAAAGTTCCCCATAAAACACCTAAAATTTAAATACAAGGAAAGGGAAAAATAAGACAAGGGATATAAAAACAAACCAGATGAATCCCAAAAGGGATTGAAAGCTCTGTTCACAGAAATATTTGTCAAGCTCAATCTTAAAGGATGAATCCCAAAAGGGATTGAAAGAGTTTTGGGAACACTTCTCTTCCCTTTATCTGTTAGTTCATAGATGAATCCCAAAAGGGATTGAAAGCTCAAATCGTTTGCGTACTGTTTAAAGCTTTTTAAACTCGATGAATCCCAAAAGGGATTGAAAGAGCACCCTATTTTCAGGTGCTGGCTGACTAGAACTTTGATGAATCCCAAAAGGGATTGAAAGGGGTATAAATAAAGTATGCCAGCCTGTGCTAATGACAGGATGAATCCCAAAAGGGATTGAAAGAGTTTATTATGTCATTGGACAGCAAGTCATACGAGAGATGAATCCCAAAAGGGATTGAAAGTTTTCTCCTTTTTTCATAATACTTCTTTCCATATTTCCGCAGATGAATCCCAAAAGGGATTGAAAGGCTCTGCTAACATTAGCCTCTTCTCCTGCTAGAGCTAGATGAATCCCAAAAGGGATTGAAAGATCTTGTCGCTTATGTGAACGTCTAGGGAGTCGATAATGATGAATCCCAAAAGGGATTGAAAGCCAAACCAAGTTAGGTTTTATGTTGAAGGGGACTCTGATGAATCCCAAAAAGGATTGAAAGACGGCAATTATGGTTATATCATAATGATAATGCTAAGTCGAGCGTATTAGACTAGTTATATCTAAGGGATGCGCTTTACTCACAGGTAGTATAGGAGTAGTGTAGACTTGGAGGAGGAATAACGCCATTTATTAGCTCTACCTCCACAATAGTTTAATGCAGCAATAATGTCGTCTCTGGACAATCAATATAGATCTAGAATTGCTAGGAAGGGGTGCGTTTTCGTAAGCTATACTTCTCCTCACACGCACGTTAGTGTCTGTACTGAATTACAAGAAGATCTTCTACTTTAACGGCACAACACAGAGCTCTAAGCGATAAAAAAATTAATAATGAAATAAATATAAAATTAAGTATGAAAGATGGGAAAAAGATAGCATTCGTTAAGGACCACGGGGCTCACCTGAGGGTCAACAAGGGAATGATAGAGTGCTCAGTTAAAGATGAGGTCAAGTGGTCTGTGTCTCCTTCAGAGTTGTCCTCGATCGTCGTGATCTCAAGGTCAGCTATATCCTCTGAGGTGATAAAGTTAGCCTATGAGCATGGTGTAGACCTGGTATTCTTCGAGAAGTATGAACCAATAGCTAAGCTCATACCAGCTAGGTATTCTGGGTCAATGAGGCTTTGGCTGAAACAGATGCTTGTAGTGCACAGGAAGACCATGTACTTGTACGCAAGGGAGTTTGTCTACGGCAAGCTTCACAACCAGATGATGACACTAAGGTACTATGAGAGGAAGTACTCCTTAGACCTTAAGACTAGAGTGCTAAGTGAACTTGCAAAGAGTGTGTTAGCACTTACAGATGTGAAAGAGATCATGCAGGTTGAAGCACAGGGTGCCAAGGTCTACTGGAGTGGAGTGAAGAACTTACTCCCTAAGTCCCTGGGGTTTAAGGGGAGGAAAAAGAGGATTGAACTTAACAAGGACCCCTTTAATGTGGCTTTAAATATAGGCTACGCCATGTTGAGGAAGCTGGTCCTCTCTGCTCTCATATCTGTGGGGCTCAACCCCTATATAGGTTTTTTACACAGGGTGAGGAGCGGTAGGACGTCACTGGTTTTCGACTTAATGGAGGAGTTCAGATCTCCACTTGTGGACAGGAAGTTAATAGGGATAGCAAGGGAAGACCCTGAAAAAGTTAAGGATCCTAAGACAGCCTATACACTTAACCTGGACGAGGACTTGGTGTATACTCAGGCTAGGAAGTTGGCAAACTCGCTACTCCACGACGAAGAGTATAAGCCATTCCTCAGTAAGTGAGGTACAATGTTATATGTGGTGTTTTACGACATAAGTGATGACGACCTGAGGGGGAAGGTAGCTGACTTCCTTAAAAAGAAGGGACTGGTAAGGTTGCAGTTCAGTGTTTTCTTTGGAGAATTGAACTCCTCTAGGGTTAAGGACCTGACAGCAGGCTTAAGGCTTTACGCCAAAAGGAGGTCTGAGGGGGAGAGGTTTAACGTGTTGATACTGCCTGTCACAGAGACCCAGTTTAAGCAGAGGATAGTAATAGGTGGTTCAGGAGAACATGAAGAAAGGGGAGACTCAAACGTGTTGTGGTAAGTGTGATAGGAGTGTTCCCGGTGTGTATTTCAGATCAACATGGAAAGCCTTGTGTTGAAGACCTGAAACATATTTTACATGAAGGGGGGGATCTAGACACAGACTGATAGAAGAGCGACAAACCCCCTTCGGGAGTAAGTCAGAGTTCTAACTTAATCTATCTAGTTGTATTAAGGTGATTTGCTGACACTTGAACGGTGTTTCTACCCAAGTGTATGGGGAGAGGCTGACTGGACGGACTAAACAGGGTAGCCTTCAACATACTCAGTGTACAATTGGTCTTCTCTCACTTTATCTACATGAATAATTTTGAAATGACCATTGTGACTAAGAAGGGAAATTAGACCCTTTCAAGTTATCACTCCCGTTCTAGGATGAGTTGAGTGTTATCCCCTCTCCTCAAACTCAGAGGTATGAGGTCACTTTTTTGTTTAAGTTTGCTGAAAAATAGTTGCATACATATACACTCTCTCTTCACCTGTATTGTTTTTCTTCCCCAAACAATTACTATCTACCACCTACCCCTTCGTCGCTCGGTAACAGTAATCCTTATAAAAGTGTTCTTCGGAATAGAATGCATGCTTGAACTTCTTTTCCTAAGAACCCATGATAAGTTGTATAATATGCGTAGTCCACGACGATTGTGGGCAGTGCTTCAGGGATTTAAGGAGCATGAAGATACACGCTGAGAAGAGCCAAATACCTTATTGTGTGGTGTGTAAGAAGGAGATAAGGTCAAGGAACTTTAGCGACCTTAAAAGGCATTTGAAGAGGTGTAAGGATGACAGACACCAGAAATACCTCATCAGCAATTGGCAACTGTTCAACTGAGGGGTAAGCCTAGAACGGACAGACAATGTCTAAACTACTACCGCGTCACTCTTTTTTCCTTTCCAATAATACTGAACCTCTCACTCCACACTTACCCTGTCTACCTTGACGATATTGCTATAGTGAACCCTTATGGGAGGGGTTCTCTGAGCCTTTCGACTTCACCATATAAGGGATATAGACCCGAAAAGGTGAGGGAACCCTTCAGTGGTTTATCAGTCTATGTTAGAAAAGTTTATAAGATATAGAAAAAAGAGTCAGATAGTTTAAAACTAATTAGTCAGAAGAACCTGTTGGCTATAACAACAGCGAGTATTATCACTGCAGGAATATCGTCAGCCATATCGTCGGGATGAGGAGCTTCTATAATGGTCCACACTAACTTTATTGCCAGGGCTACAACAAATACGGTTAAATAGATGTTGTTAAGACGTTTTAGACCTTCAACTGACCTTGACCTCATGGCAAAGTATAACACAATGCCCACGATCCCTAGAACTAACACCAAAATATCGTCTAAAGGATAGACCATGTTGTCAGCTATTTCTGCTGCAATATCTGACCCAAACACTAATAGGGTTATGGAAAAGAAGAGAAATACTCTTGTCCTGGCTACCAACTTTTCAATCTCATTGGAATCTGGCATATTAAATAATAATAAATAAAGTGTTTTTTTAAAGTTTTTCTTTTGCTTTTATGTATTGACTACAATTCTAGTTATTTTGGTATAAATTGGTTTTTTGTTTGTTTACAGGTGTATTTTTATTGTAAGTTGGAGCATGAATACCATAAACTTTTCTGTGTCCACTAAATAACCCCTTTAAACAAGTATTAGACATGGTAACAGATATCGTGGGTTAACCTTAACCTCTAGTTAGCTAGTTTTCGTCTGAATAAGAGACTTAATTGTCTGGTTTTAGAGAGGAGTCTCATTCTCCCTCGCTGGTAAGTCCTATCACACGTTACACTAACACCACTAAGACCATATTCCCTCATCATCACTGGAGTTAAAGTAAATGAAGAGAATGTATAAAAATGTAGTTGTCATACACTATTATTGTGATATTCTACACATCCTTTGAGATCACTACTGACCACGACATAATACTCCCACCTTTCACCTCAAAGTTAAGTAGGTTAATATTGGTGAAGCTCTCAGACACATACTCAAAACTCCAGTATCAGAACACTTCTTATAAGCCCCTGAGGGTGACTGTTATTAAGGACCCAGAAGGGAGACCTGTTTACGCAAGGGGAAGGGGAAAGTCGATAATTAACGGTAATCAAAGTTATTCCTTTACCTTTTCTTTTCAGGACGAGAATATTTTCAGAGAAATAATGGAGAAAGTACAGACTACAGTCGAGGCGTGGAATACTAAGTTCCAGGTCAACCTAAAGGACATTAAGGTCGTAGACCAGACGGAGAGCCTTAGATCTGAGAGTAAGCTTTACAGGATGGAGTTTTTAACACCCACCCTCCTACAACCCATAAGACCTAACCTGAAGAGGAAGGACAACAGGTTCGTCCTCTTTCCATATGTGCCCATACTCCTGTTCTCCATTGTTAAGCACTGGAACCAGAACATGGATCAAAAAATACACGGAGTCACTGGGCTTAAGACGTTATATTATATGAGGGAAGTGGACTACAGGCTACGTCCAGTCACAACTTATTATGACGGAAAGCCTGTGAGGGGCTTCACAGGGTGGACCGTTTTTGAGCTAAGGTCAAAGAGGAACAGTAAGATCACTAGGAATGTCCAGAAGTTGCTGGAGTACGCAAACTACTTCGGTGTAGGCAAGAGTAGGGCAATTGGCTTTGGTGAGGTAAATGTTAAGGTAATAGATGAATGAGGAAGTATTGTAGTATGGGCTCATTACGGGCAATCAACTTAGTCCAGTTTTATGTCTTAACCGGTTTTATGTCTTAAAGAGTAAGTACTTAATACTCTTGGGCTTGAGGGTTGATAATCTCTGAGCTGTAAGTACATGTGTGAAAACATGGTGCCACTATTTAACCTGAGACGACCTTGTGGTGAACCTCTCTTCAAGACATCCAGCCCTGTGTCTTCATATCCAATGACAAAGCTATCCATGGGATCAGAGGCTATAAAGGTGGAGTTTGAGACGGATTAAATTAGTTCCACGTAGAACCTCTCTTCCAAAGTAGTTTTATAAATGCTTAAAGTTAAATTTTATTCAATGTCTAGTCTATATTTCTACTCACATGAGTTCAGACTCGCAGTCTTTTCGTTAGTATGCTTAGTTGCAATACATTATGCCTTTACGTATTTTTACCCTCACGACTTAATTTCCGAGGTCATCGTTCTAGTGAGTGTAAGTGTTTTTTCCTCCCTTATCTCTCTCGTCTTTCTGAGGGGCTTCGAACCAGGGAAGTATCTCCTCTGCTGGTATTGGGCGTATTTCATTAACCTATTCTTTCTGGGCACTCAGACCCTTTACCCACTGGACTTAGGTACCTTAAACCCCGTTGCGTGGGCATTCCTCTTCTCTATACTATCACTGATAGTAACAACTATCGTCAGGTTAATCAGGAGAGGGGATGAGATAAGTAGTTCGCTCTCCGCATACCAGTTATGGGCTTCCACAGTCTATTACACAGGTCTTCTCTATGCCTCCCAGTACATATTACCTTCTTTGTTAAAGTTCTTAGTGCCTATTCTTTTCCTATCCTATGTCCTCTCCTTCTTTGCTTTCAGGTTAAGCAAAAGTACCTACTTCAACCTGTGCCTTGTTGGGCTCTTCTTAACAGCGATCTACATGTCTAAAAATGCCATAGTAAATGCAGACCGCACATTCCTCCTATTCCTCTTTGTATTTTCTCTAGCCTATTATTACCTCACAATGAGGGTGGTGCTTATTAACACTGAAAATGGGTTATATGGTGGTGTTGTATCGTCCTATACCTCAACCATATTCTTCCCTCTATCAGTGGTTGTCGTCTGGTATTTTGTCCACGAATTCCTCTTAATATTTCCTCCTGTAAATGCCAATGTCTTCCTCTCGCTCTTTTTACCCTCAGCCATAGGAAGTGTTCTAGTGGACACCTTAAAGGGAAGGAAGTTACCAAGTGGTATAGTGGGAGGAGTTGGAATGGCAGATGGACTTTGGTTGGACATGGTCAACTTGGTCTTGTACTACCTTTTCATAATAAAATTCGGAGTATTAGACGGCTCTATACTCTACCTAGTAGTAAGCCTGTTAATACTCAGGTTCTTGTTATAGATATCCCAATAGCGAGGTGGATCTATCCTAAATCTCTGGACCTGTTATATGTCCAGTGGTAAGATATACAATTGTTTTAAGATATGTTACTGGTAACTGAGTCTATTACCTTTTTAGTTTCCGATAAGAACTTATCGGTCTCTCCAATCTCCTTGAACTTATAGATAATTGTCAAGACATAGGTATTCCTCAATGCAGGATAATTACTTAGTCTTATCAATGAATTCTCTTCAGTGATCTCAAAGCCACTTAACTCCTTACCAAAGAGCTTACAATCTAACTTTAGATTTCCTTTTACTAAGATCTCTGAAACAAGTTCTATAAAGTCTATGTCCCCTAACCTTAATTCCTTTACTATCTCCTTAAAGTCACTAACCGCTTTAGGAATTTCATCAAATGATGAGACTGAAAAGCTCATAACTCCTGAGCTGTTATTAAACTCGAAGACTATTGAGTCCTTACTTGCCGTGAAACTACCTATTACTATTGACCCCGGTGGTGATGGAGGTAAGTCTCGGGGGACTATGTACGCATTATCTTGTATAACCTTAATCATATCTCTGAGGTCAATAACGTGAGGATAAGAGAACCTTATTGTTAGTCTACAAGACCTTAATTGCATATCTCCGGACACCTTCCTGTGGTGATATGGTTACGTTAGGGTTTGTATATATAATTCTAGTTTCGAGCTCTGGGGTTGTCTTTAGTATCTTTCTCTTTTCTTTTTCAAGAAACCCCATATACTCTACTAACAATTCCTGAACAAATGAGATAGCTCTAACTCTGTCCTTCTCGTATAGCAAATCTAATAACTTAGCCTTATTCTCCTCATCAATGTACTTCGCAATCTCCCAAATCCAGTGGTATATTGCACTTCTGGTTATCCCTATCTTCTTAGCTATTTCAGAAATATTGACATTGTATTCATCACGTAATATGTTGACTATTTTTACGCAGTCTGTCTTAGTAAGAAACTTTCCAAAAGATTCACCAAATGTCATATGTATATTGATAGTACACACCCATATATATTTCCAACTTCAGTTAATTGTTCCTCATTAATGAGGTTCAGTATGACCATAAACTTAAAGTAGATAAGGCAGCAGGTGATTTGCAAAACTTCATAATTGGGATGAATCTTGAATTTATTGCTAATTATTCAGTCTTTGGCTCCTCTTGTGAGATCCCTGGACATGCAAATTTTTATCCTCTCCTTAAGATAATATGCCACGTTTATGGAAGAATGTGAACTGCCCTGCGATAGGACCAGTGTTGATGAGCAATTTAAGAAAATAATGAATGACCTGGTTAAACCATATCCTGGTTTTGAAAACTTAATTAAGAATATAGAGGTTGAAATGAGTTACACCATGCCAGGGAAGGGAATAGTAAGAGGAGTTTATGATTATGAATCTGGCACTCTCAAGGTATTCTGCATACGTTATAAAGTCTGTGTGGAAACTCTAATCCATGAAATCTTACACTCGAATAGGAAAACTAAGAGGAGAGGTATTTTTGACGAAGGGCTTACCGAGCTGTTCACTCTATATTATCTAAAAAAATTCTTACCTCAATGCATAGACCACAGGTTAACTGACGCATTATGTATGATAAACAAGGAGTATGAGTATTATGTCAGACTATGGGGGAGTATAGCTTTGGAAGTTGGTATTGAGAGACTATGGAAATATTACACGAGAGGTAATGATGAGTTATTAGATGAAATTGAGACGAAAGAGAATTTATTCGAATCTGAAAAACTAGTGCAACAAAAGTTAAAGATTAAGATATATGACTTGATCGATATATTAGACAAATTATGATAAGACATCATTCCTAAAACTCTGAAGCTTAATTAAACTCGTACAGGTTTTACGACTATATAGTACGCAAAAGGTCAATAACACATATAGCATGGGCAAACCATGAGTGCTTTAAAAATATTATGTTAGACCTTTAATGTCAATCTTTGTAACTACTACTAATGAAAGCAACTGACTTGTAACAAAATGGGGAAAACCTCGCCCTGGTGGTAGGAAAGTATATAAACTTCTCTCTTTTATTTTTCTCAGTTGATGGGCAGGGAGGAAACTTAAAGGGTGAGATTAGAATCAGGACTATCAGTCTAATAATGTCTCTCAGACTAGGCATATGTCAGAGAATCGAGGAGGTAACCCTGATTATTGTAGTAGAGGAAATCAGTATCCGATCCATTCGCTGACAATTGACTCAATATATATCTTTAAATGAGGGCTAAAACCTTAGCCGGAAAATAAGCCATAATGTCGTTAACCTCTAAATGAATGAATGTTATTAATTCATTACCGAGGAAGAAGAGAGTTTTTGACTTTTACATTAGAGAAATGAGTGTTAAATTGCCCTAAGTAAAAGTTGACAGGTAAGTGTTCAGAGAACTTATTTGAGGAGAGTTTATCTGAGAACACTCTTATTATTACTTAGTTTTAAACTAACGTAATATTTCTTAACATATATCTGTAGACTTGTTTGCCCCTCAGATGTAAATAAAGAATTAGATCTCCACCCTTACCAGCTAGAAATAAAGGACAGTCGTGTAAGGTTTATTTGAGTGTACTTCTTACAGTACACTATGGAAATTCAAACTGTCACCATAAGGATCGATACAGAGGTGTTAAAGAAGATCGATGAACTAATAACGTTAGGTATATTCAGCTCTAGAAATGAGGCACTGAATACTGTAATCAGGATAGGACTGGATGAGTTAAAGTTTTGGAGGGAAATAATAAGGAAATATGAGGATTTGAAAAAGAAAAGGGTAGAGGTCTTCATAGATAAGCCACTTGAGGAACTCCTCAAAGAAAGGGATAGGTTTTGAGATATCTCGACACTAGTGTGATTGTACTAGCCATAAGTAAAGAAGACCTATTGCTTTAGAGGAGCATATAGGTGGTGGAGTAATATCAGAGCCAGGGTTGGTGGAACTAACGAGTTATCTCTCAAGGAACATCAACGATAACCCCTTACCTTATGTACTCAAAGTAATTAATGACTTCAACCTGACAGTATCAAGCCCTGACGATAGTTATGTGAAGATGCCCTATCTGGGAAAGGTAAGAAGTGTAGTCGCAGTCTCACTAATTATTTCTCAGAGAGTAAAGTTAAGGACGTTAGACTTATTACACGTCTCCTACGATATTCTCCTGAGAGTAAAGGAATTTGTAACAGCTGACAAGGAGTTTGCAAAAGCAAAAGATGTCCTTGATGAAAATGGGATTAACCTGAAGATTATAGTGTAAGCGTAGTGTAGTAACCTCAGTCCTTATGTCTCTCTAGAATATCTCACATTGACCAAAGAAGCTCCTTTTCCTACTCAGACTCTTACTCTCGCATTGAGATCTCTGTGTCCCTCAAATCTATGTTATTCTGGAGTTGCCTTATAGTGACATTAGGATAATGAGCTATTCATAATTCCCTTGGTATATCACAAGAAGGTTTATAGTGAAAGAGCGTTTTTCTTACAAATTAATGAAAGCCTTGCCTTATGGCGGGGAGGAAATCAGTTGAAGGAGAATAATTGTTGCCTTGCTGAAAGATTAAAAGATTCTGGTTTCACGTCTTTATTTGCGTATTCCTGAACACGATTAAGTAGATTACTGTTAGCAGGAAATCTAGTACCCCGCTCATTGTTAATGCTTGAGATAATGTTATTGGGTATACCAATGGGTTGTATGACATGGGGTTGAGGTAAAAGCTAATTGAGCCTATAGCCATGTCCATCTTAGTCCTAAATATATATTCGTAATTTGAGACTAGGTTTAATGATGCAGTTGGAAACAGAATGGTAACTAACAACCCTAATACTGTGGCACCAGTTTTATTCCTGACCAAAGAGGTAAGTAACAAGAGGACAGAATAGTTAAGTAAGAAGAATAGTACTTCCAGCAGTAACTGGATATCTCTTAGGATGAAGTAGAGAAACGTTAACTGTATTATCGCGTAGAAGCCAACGTAAATTAGGAGAGATATCATACGTCCTATCGACAAAATATCCCAGCTTCCCAAAAGCGAGATTTCAAAGGCAGTTAGCTCATTAGACCTAAAAATGTGAATAGCTCCAGATACAAGGATCAAGAAGTTACTAAAGATGATAAGATTCATTAGGAATACCATTCCAGTTTGCTTTTCGTTAGACATTAAGAAGAAATAGTTCCATATCGAATACTCTCCCAGGAATGTGAACAGGTAGATTGGTACTATGAGCTTAAGGGAAAATAGTCCCTTAAAGTACCACCATAACTTACTTATAATATCTCCTCACCCCTATACTCTTAAAACCTAATATCTTTCCCTCCTTAAGCATCCTGCTCAGTTGTTCCTCAGTGGACTTAACTACCATGACACTCTGAACTTTGGATAAAACTTCAAGACCCAGGTCAGTCATATTGTACCTCACGAAGACCTCGTATATATTTGAGTCTTTTATTTCCTCATAAGACCCACTCCATACTAGCTTTCCATCCCTCAGTATTACTAGGTAGTCGGCTAACCAGTCTGCCTCATCAGCTACATGGGTGGTTATCACGAACTCGAAGCCCCTCTTTAATAAGTACTCACCCAGTAACCCAACCTTCATGGGGTCTAGATGTGCGAACGGTTCGTCAAGCACCTTAATCTCAGTTTTTCTGCATATAGCTTGTGACATGTTTATAAGCTGTGTCTGTCCGCTCGAAAGGTCGTTAATGTGACTGTTAGCCAAGGACTTCATGTCCAACTGTTCCCAAAAGAACTCCATGCAGTCAGAGTCTTCAAACTCCTTCAAGAAGGAGTAGTAATCCCTGACCTTCATGTTGAGCTCAAATCTGGGCTTCTCAAAGGAGAAGGAAAGTAGCTTCAGTACACTTCCCTTATGCCTGTAGGGCTCTATGCCGTTTATAGTTAAGTTGCCTGAGTTTGGTCTAAGTAAGCCTGAAATTATGTTCAAGAGAGTAGTCTTTCCTGAGCCGTTGTGACCCAATACTACAATGTTCTTCCCCTCAGCCTTAAAACTCACGTTATCTAGAGCTTTCCGCTTTCCTAAGACCTTTGTTAAACCGTTGGACACCAGGATCATGTTTCATCTAAGCCTCCTCCTGATGTAGAGGATAATCATTATAACACCAGTGTAAAATAAGATAGCGTTTATTGGGAAGACAAGCAATGAACCGTAAACTAAGAGCTGATAGTCTATTACTATATAGGGTTTAACGTTGGAGTTGACAACACTAAATCTGATGTCTACAAACGACCTTGACCCGTTTTCGATAGCCTTAAGTAAGGAGTCGTAGAAAGGTAATCCTTTGTACAGGAGATTTGTCAAGAATAAGGAAAAATCTTTGCTTACGTTAAGCGGTACCATTAGATACTCAGGAGGGTTAGTGGCAGCTGTAAAGTTTTGGTTATTAAACTCTACCACCTGTAGTGCTGCTTGTTTGCTTGCTAATAAGTAGTACCCTATCGGGTTAAAAGGTGTTATATTTATCACGGGCTTACCATTAATCGTGTTAGGCGTAATATACATTCCATGTACGTTGTATGTATCAAACCTTGTATTTAAAGCAGTTTTATAAGAGAAATTCCCTACCGTGGTATTATATATTTTAATTACCTCTGGAAACTTTGGATTTACATTGGGGGAAGGAAATATTATGTTAAATATAGCTGGATCTTTAACTACTTTGTGAACTTCAATCGCATATCGGTAGTTTTCTCCTGCTCCTTTTATCGTGAAGTTCACCTGGTCAGAATTATATTGCCCAGGCTTTAACGGATAATCAGTTTGTAAGTTAGGGAAAAATTCATCTACTCTTATCGTATTATTTCCTAGAAAAGTAATGTTTAAAAGCACAGAGCCACCATTGATAAATGTTCCATCTGTAATTGAAAAGAGATTAGTCCCATTATATATGAATTTTGCACCAGGCACTAAAGAGCCATAAGGTATTTTCATATAAACTCCATAGTAATACATAAGTAATGGGACTACGCTAATAATAACACTAATAACTAATAAAATAATTGATAATACTAGAAAAATACTTATCTTAAGCACTTTCACCATATTCACCTATCTAACCCGAGAAGTCTAAAGTTATGGTTACAGGTAGCTGAAACGCTGTATTGGATGAATAACTGTCCTCATTAGTATTTGTTCCGTAATACACGGTGGCATGAGTCGGGTCAATAGTGTTATAATATATGTTATCATATAGAGTACCTTTAACTGTTTCCTGTAAAGGTGGTAAAAGAGGAAGGAATACTGAGACGTCGATTTCAAATGGAACCGAACTCGCTATAGAAGCTTGAGATTGCGATACTGAGCCTGTCATTGTTACGGCTCCTAATGATACTGAACTAATTATAAATAAATAAAAGTAACCTTGTCCTCCGTAGGGTCCTAAATTCCACGTGAAAGAGTTTATTTCGCCATTACTTACATATACATCAAACCCTACGGTCAACCACACTCGTCCTGTTAAATAACCTATCGTGTAATGACTCATTCTTGCTCCTACTGAATTTGGACCATAATGATCTGCGCTAACTACGAGTAATCCATTATTAGACAATAAGAATGTTACCACTACCATAGCTAGAAAGAATGCAGATCTCAGACATTTGTATATTTCTTTTTGATCTACTAGTTTTACCCGCATAACTCTCACATTTATATTATTTTAGTTCTCCTTTTTTTTAACTCTAAATGCTTTATAATTCACCAGCTTTCTATCTAAAATCTTCATAATAATTTGCTTATAAACCATAATATTACACTTTCAACAAGCAAGGACATCCTAAAAATATTTTAGCAAAAACCTTAAATATAACTGTAATCAAACAGCTACTATTTCCTTGTTAACTTAATATATAGTTAAATAAAAAACTCGGTTTTAGATGAGAACTAAAACCAAATAGAGGACCATTCACCTTAAAACACAAACAAACAAAAGAGCGTTAGATTATACAAATCAGCATCAGCTTAAACCCTTTTCAAGAGCACTTTAGCACTAGAGATGAATCGCTACCCTAAGGTGCAGGCGGGATGTCTAGGGAAACTCTATTGACAGACTCTGGGATCAAGAAGCCTTTAAGCCTTGAACTGGCTATCTTCTTGCCATAAGCGAGGCCTTCCACATTTTGTAAGATTTAAATCACCTTGCAACGCTATTCCCCCTTAAGAATACAGTATAATATTCCCTGTGGTCTTCTATAGCTTTATTACATTATTCTTTT
Organism: Sulfolobus acidocaldarius DSM 639; assembly: GCF_000012285.1. Lineage (NCBI taxonomy): Archaea > Thermoproteati > Thermoproteota > Thermoprotei > Sulfolobales > Sulfolobaceae > Sulfolobus > Sulfolobus acidocaldarius. Next base: position 1,813,081 of record NC_007181.1, on the reverse strand, counting down.
AAATACTTGTGGAGTTTGAGTAAACAGCATTTTTAAATGTTTGTGGAGTCTAATTACACAAAAATAATCGAAGAGTTTAATCCTTTGTGGGTTTCTAAAGATCTAGTTAAGAACAATGAGTACTATAAAAAATTATGAGAATTCTCCAGTAAGGTGGGACGTCGATCTTGACTTATCTTTATAGCCTTTTTCATTAAACTTCTTGTTTGGTCCTAGGCAAGTGGGAAAGTCAACAGCACTTATCCTTTTAATCAAAGAGCTGTTGGACAAGGTTGACAACCAGAGGGCAATCTTTTACTTCTCTTGTGATAAATTAGTAGACTATAAAGAACTAGATGATATACTTTCAGCTTACTTGAGGTTAAAGGAAAGGGAGAAAATTAGAACCTCGTATATATTACTAGACGAGGTGACCTTTCCCAAGGAGTGGTATAGAGCAATAAAGTTACGAATTGACAGAGGAGACTTCAAAAATGACGTTTTAATACTTACAAGCTCACTATCAATGAAGGCTAAGGTAGAGATCGAGAAATTCCCAGGTAGAAGGGGTAAAGGAAAAATTCTGGTAATGTATCCATTACCCTTCTCAGAGTACGTTAAGCTCTTTGGTGTCCACATACCCCAGGGTGACCTAGACTTTGCGATAAAATAGCACTCCAGATACATTGCTTACCTACCACACCTCAACAAGTTATTCGAGAGTTATCTCTTAACTGAAGGATTTCCTAACGCAGTAAAGGACTTCTTTTTAACAGGGAATGTTAGTCTAACTACAGCATCAGATATGATAAGTTTCATCATAAGTGATATTAACAAGCTGAGGAGGAGTGAGAGGTTCTTCAAAATTACTATTAAAGCCATAATAGAGAGGGCTTCCAGTACTTTCAGCTTTCACACGCTTTCAAGAGATTTTGGTGTTGGTACAGTGAAGACCGCAATTAGTTACGTTGAACTACTAGAAAAGCTCTTTCTATTGAAAGCAGTTGAGGCTATTGACCCTAACAGTGGAGTGCCCTTACTGAGGAAAGAAGTTCTACTTTATAGACCCCATGCTCTATAACGCATTCTCTAAATGGACTATGACTAAAATTCCTGACGACACTAAGCTAGCTGAAGCTGTAGCAGTAACTCATCTAGCAAGACTCTTTGACGTGCATTATTTGAAAACTGTCCAAGACGAAGTTGACGTAGCCTTTAGGGAGGGTGATAAGTTAGTGGGCTTAGGGGTAAAGTATAACAGAGCGAAGGGTAGAGTAGTGAGAATGGGAAAGGTTAAGGAGTTTTACTTCATAAGCAAAGATACTTTAGACGATAGAACTATACCAATTCCACTGTTTTCAGCTATGTTAAAGGTTACTATAGTGAGGGAGCTCGAGTTCTTTCAGTCCTAGAGAGTTTGTGTTGGAGACAGCTTGGTGTCTGTGATAGAAATGGCTTCAGTAATACGCAATAAATACCTTGAACTCCTCAGAAAGGGTGAAAAAGCAATGGCTAAAGGTTACATAGAGTTTCTAAACCTGGTCTTATCTCAAATTAGAAACAATGTTGTAGAAGTTACATTTAGTGACATCGAGGAGGGTATCAAAATAATGTTTGAGAGGGACGTAAACCTTAGCGAAGCAATAAACGCTATAATCGCCAGGAGACTTAAGGCCATCGTCATCAGTAACGATAAGGACTGGGTGAGGCTAAAAGATCTAGTCAAAAGAGTAGAGAATGTGTAGCAGTTAAGGACGTAGATTAATTACGCGAAAAACGTGACTACTTCTGGCAAACTCTTTGTGTATGGGTAACATTTTCATTAGCCTCCATAAAATTCAATTTTAACTTATGCCGTTAGGTCTTATTCTACTACGAAGATTGTCTTTAACCATCTCGTGTCTCTCTTTGAGTTCTGTGTTAGTCCATGCTCGTTAGTGTTAAGCACGTCAGCTTTTATGCGAGGAGATCAAACGTATACACCTTCCCTCGCCTCCTATTAATCCTCGCCCTCACACTAAAAACACTTGTCTTTTGATCATAAGTGGAAACAATTTCAATTTATGTTAAGATAACAAAATTGTTGTCAACATATACGGGGGGGGGATACTGAAGAAAAAATAGTCAAGGTCATAAGACACTCTACTTATTTACTCTTTCTCTCAAACTCCTTCAGTAACTGCCCTAACCCTTCGTAAGCTAGTAAGAAGCCCACAAGCGTAGTAATGCCAAGTGGTATTGCACCTAGGATCCCACCTATCTTGACAAGACCATTCTGGAACTTCTCCCCAACTTGGTATAACGCAACTCCTATTAGTATTGTAGCAAAGGCGTTCACTACGGGTATTACCAGCAGTAAAGTCCCTATCTTACCTAAGCCTACGTTATTCATGTATGGTGTGAGCCCCACAAAGCCGTTGTAAAGCCTGGTGAGCCCAATAGCGATTATTGCAATCGCCAATACACTAATGCCGATTATAAGGGACGCGGAATTAAGGCTAGTGGGAGCCATGAATATGCCCACTATGAGCAAGAAGACAGCTAAGAGGTAGATTGGTACTCCGAGTAGGGCGAATATCACTCCATCCCTCAACTTCTTAATTGAGTCGTAGATTGTGTCCATGTGGTTATATACTATTGAGGAGTATAAAGCTTTACCCTTTATCAAGAAGTTGGCCAATTTTAGACACTTTGTTTTTCACATATCTACTCTAAGGTTGTGAGCCTGAGTTTTTAAGTAGTCAAGAGTGTAAGCATGGAATCGAGTGGAATGAGGGTAGTTAACTTCGAGATCTTCTCAGTTTTTCTATTACTATGCTTAGAGGCTGACATAGAGGTTGAGGCTGAGAACCAACAGGGTGTTGTGACTCGGAGACTATCTGACACAGTCAGGACTGATCTTGAGCCTGGTGACATGGAGATTTTAAAGGCAATAAAGGAGGGTTATGTGAGGATTAAGGACATAACTAGGAAGATAGGTAGGCCTGTTAGTACTACTTGGAGGAGGGTAAACAGGTTGGTGAAAGAGCGTTATCTAGAGAAGGATGGGGAGATGTTTAGGCTAACGACTAAGGGTGAGATACTTGTTCAAATTAGTGATGTAAGTAGGGAGGTGGTTTTCAAAAAAGTGGAGTAACTCGAGTAGTGGGATTGATGAAAGCGGATTGATCAGCTCTAGTAATGTTTAAGAAACTTTCCTTTTTTCAAACTTTTTATTCAAAATCTTTATAATTGAGTATATTAAGGTATTTAAATGATTTAATTTTTACACTTAAGAAGGTGAATAGTATACCTTCCCTAACCTATACGAAGGTCTTTAAAACTAATTTACTTATTGACTAACTCTTCCGAGCAATTCCAAATACGTTATGAGAAATTATTATTTCACTTTTTCAATTCCGTGGAAAGACAAACACAGGTTTTATCATGGTTTCTAAACCAGGTTAGTAAACTTTAAAGCTACACTTTGAAAGTAGTTACGATGATGAAGCCTCGCCTTGCTTATCTGCGAAGAGACCTTGTACTACTGACCTCTTGGAGTTTTAGAACTAACCCGGTCAACTCCCATTGAAAGATTAGTGGGAGAGTATCATGGAGTAGAAGCAAGAGATAAGTAACTTGGTATAGGGGACATTGAATGGTGTTTAAATGATCAATAAGTATAGTATAATTTTTATCATCAGCTTTTTAGAAGACAACACTACCGTAGTACCTTAGCCTCTAACCCAATAAGAACTTATACAAGGGGACTAGTTTAATGGGTTTTCCTTCAGCTACCCTTTCCTCACCCTCAATGTCATAAGTCACTATTATCTGTTCCCTTACCCTTAACTTCTCATTTGCCCTTATCAATCCCTTTATCTCCCTATCTTCCACTTTATCCGTAGCGTAGGATACCTGAATTAGCCTGCTATTTACCTCGTCGTAGAAGTCAACCTCATAATCCTTATCCTTTATATAGTACAAACCTTTTAGTTGGTTTTCTTTTAACAACTTGAGCGCTACCATGTTCTCTATAAGCCTACCCCTGTCCTTCTTCCTCGCTGCCACCCTCGAGATTAAGCCTGTGTCCACGATATACACCTTCTTATTGTATGTCAACCTCTCCCTCAGTTTCTCTCCATATCTAGGTAAAAAGTACACTGAGTAAGCATTCTCCATGCCGAAAGACCATTGAAACACTGTCTTTTCATCAATTCCCATAGACTTAGCAAGTCTGCTTAAGGAGACCTCTGAGGAGTAATAGGATATGAGTGTGTTAGCGAAGTCCTTGAATCTGCCTATCTGCTTTATCTTCAACCTCGAGACTATATCTTTAAAAAGTATGTCATTATATATGGTCAGAGTCTGTTCCTTACCCAAGATCAATGACTCAGGGAATCCGCCTACGTCTATGTAACTTTCGAGCTCGTTCTTTATCTCTGCCCTCTCCCTAGTTGAAAGTAACTCCCCAAACCTGACTCCCTTGAACTTCAAGTATTCCCCGAAGGAGAAAGGAAACAATACGTAATCAGAATGTCTACCTGTAAGATGGGTAGCTAGCTCTCCTGAGAGCATTTTTGAGTTACTTCCTGTGACTACTAATCTCTTTCCGCTTTCTCTCAGCCTTGAGGCAAATAATTCCCACCCCTTCACGTTATGGATTTCGTCAAATACCATATACTCCACGTTACCATACACCTGATAGATTGCCTCCTCTAATCCCCTCAAGTCCTCAGCCCTAATGCCATATAAACTCTCGTCATCGAAGTTTACGTAAGAGAACTTAATGCCTTTTAAGAGCATTACAGCCAATGTCGATTTACCGCTCCTCCTAACGCCTAGTATAGTTAAGATGTTAGGAATCTTCAGATGATCAAGAATATTTGGAACGTCCCTTGGTACGTAGTCCCTTGATAGTTTGTCCTCTAGGATTTGTTTCTGGTCTGTTAACACTTTTTTCAACTCTTCTGGGAACATATGTTAGTATACTTCAGTAAGTTATAATAAAGTTAGTGGAATATACTCCAGTATATCTTAACTTTCGTAGGAAGCATAATGAAATTGTGAAGTATGAAATGCAATTATTAAGTTACTGTGTGGGGAAGTATATGTGGATATAGTGCCGTCATGAGGATAAAAAAGTACCATGTAAAGTACTTCTATTTCATGAATGCAATAATTAACTAGCAAAATACCTACGTATATTCCTCCTGATCAACGAACTTTACTTTTTACGACGGCACTAATATCCACACATTCTCTCGCCCTACATAAAATAATCCTAGTGAAACATACTTGTTAAACAGATTGCTCATCAAGCCCAAACATTGCAAAAAACATATAATTACCGAATAGTACTATCTAGTTTAATGAAGTTTTTAAAGAGGACTAATGAATACGGGTTTACATAATTCCACGGAGTACTATTACGTCTTAGATCAAAGATATTTAGTCCCAATTTATCAGTACTCGAGATAGGTAGAAATTGATAATTTTTACGAAATAATCTATCTGGACGAGGATAAAATCTCTGCCAAGCCAATAGTAGAATTCTCCTTCTCCAACAAAGGTTATTTGCACGTCAGCAAGTTTTTACTAAACGAGATAGGCAATAATGGAATCCCCCGCCCCAAACTCTACGGTAATGAAGATCCATATGAGTATTGTAATAAGTTCAAATTAGATCCTCAAGACATGAAAGAACTTAATGACTATTATTCTCTGTTTTCACCTATGAAGGAGGAGACAATCAGTTTCTTCAAAGACTCTTTAATATTAGTCGGAAGGCAAGAAAGGTTAAAGGAGGCATTACAAGGTCCGTGCCCTATAGGGTGTCTAGCTCAATACAAAGGAAGAGGGGATTGCATTAGGGTCGTGAAGAGGTGGTTATATCAGCTTTGGGTGTTGAAGCTTGTTATAGAAGCCCTCAAAATTGATAAACTATGCAAGAGGCCATATGAAGAAAAACCTAGAATTGAAATCTTGCAAGGGTCACCCACACCTGCCGTTCTAGGTAGGAGCGCCCTAGGATATGATGTTACGATTTGGTTCGAATTCCAACCTACTGAAGACATTCATTTAGTCTTACCATTAGCTAGACGTAAGAGAACCTCTGTCAGGCCTGACATCGTAATAACTAAAGGATTAGTTCAAGACTATAACTATACGTCAAGACTACTGGATGTCATTAGGAACAGGAGTATAATAATAGAGTGTAAGGAGGACCCATACAATAAGTGGGGGAGAAGTATTAGAAATCAATTGTCAGACTACAGAGACCTCTATGCACCTAAGCGAATTATAATAGCGAGCTTAAGATTGACACAAGACATCCAAATAGCTGACAAGACCTTTCAAACCTTTCGCCACTTAATGGGCAGGTAATAAAAGAGTTCAAAGAGTACTTGGTCAGAGGACTTGAATTACTCTCGTAATTTGCGCTGTTTTGAGATGAAAAATTTAATTGTTGTACTAGTCAGTTGAAATTGATGCTTACATCCTTAAATTCCATTAAAAGAGTAAAAAAGTAGTTCTCTTTTAACAAGTGATGTCTATGTTGACAACCATTTTGTTATTTCGGCATAAATTGAATTTATTTCTGTTTATGAGGAAAGATAAGTGTTTTTAGGATGAGAGCTATATTTCTCAAATTTACTAGACTATTCAGCAAGGAAGTTATCTGTTTCGCACAAGTTGGCGTTCATACGATATGGGTTTAAACTGACCTGAAATTCATCATTCGCTATCATGACACCAAAACACAAGGCTGCTATTCCGACATAAGGAAGTATATTTACTGAGGCTCGTAATTCTCAATAAAAAATTCTTTCTAAACCTGAGCATAAGTTGTTAATTATCTCATCAGTGGTACTGTTCCTTCGCCTTAACTGTATCTTTACTTTTAACGTTGTTATCGTTTATATTTTCTACATCCCTAATAACCCTTTGGGCTATTTCATCTGGTATCGATATTATGACACCTTTACCCTTTATGATCATGTTAAAGCTACTCAAAAAATACTAAAGAGGCTCTACTGAAAATAATCAGTAGATGACCTTCTTCTCAGCTTCTACTAAATGTTAGTTCAAAACGGATATAATTCTAGATTTCAGAAGATTATATTCATAATACATGCCTTGAATTAGCAGAGGCTAAGTTTAGACATGGATAAATATCCTAATTTTCATATATTAGGCTATGCACTCAGAATGGCTATCTTACAGGGACTCGTTCAAATTCCTAGAGGAGAACCTTGACGAGCTAAAGAAGTACATAGAAACAAAGAACTTTTACCCATGTATTTTCAGGAGTAGTAAGGAATTAAATTCCAACCTTAATGGGTCAATAATTTACTCAATCCTAGGGGAAATCGGATACGTCTACTGGGGTGATAACAAGGGCTCAGTGAGAATAAGGGGGGAAGAGATAACAGGTTATATATTTCCTGCACTCTTCCGTAGATACTTCGAGTCTTACTTCAAGGTAAATGGAGACAGAGTTGAAGAAACACCAACACCCAACAAAGCACTAATAGGACTGCTCTATGGTCCTGAAATCGGTTACATTGCAGCTGGCGTAGTGACTGATATAAACCTTGATGCTGTAAGGAACTTTAAGCTATGGAAAGAAGAGGGGGATAAGTATTGGATAGTCAGGTTCAGAATGAAGGTTATATGGTTACCTGATTCACTGATGACAAAGATTGAGGAGCTAAAGGATAAAATATTGGAATGGGCTAAGCTTCGCAATGAGCCTCCAGATCTTCTAAAAGACCTCAAGGGCGAAAATATACCTAACGTTAACCCGAACCAGGCCAATAACTGCTATAGGGATGACAACTACGTAGAAGCTATAAAGAATTTCCTCCTAGAAAAGTTCAACAATAACGAAGTGTCAAAGACCATTCAGTTTTATAACGAGATCTCCTCCTGGCTCGTCCAAAAGGTTCCTGAAGAAAAACTACCTATTGTTGACTCAGGGACTAGATGCAGGCCATTAAGTGAAGCGTTAAAGATCGCAAGGGAGAGGATTGTAAATGAGGTATACATTCAGGATAATACTACAATTGATTATATGTTGAGTGTATTAAAGAACGGCAACATCCTCCTAGTAGGTCCACCGGGAGTAGGAAAGACACAGATAGCAAAGATCATAGCAGAGTCGCTATGTGACGACTACTTAATGGCTACTGCAAACGCCCTATGGACGAGGAGGGACTTGATAGGGGGAGAGAGCATAAGAAATAGTAGTGTAATATGGAAAAAGGGCATATTGATGGAGGCATTCCTCAAAGTACCTAAGACTACTGAGGAAGTTCTCTTCCCTGTTATCTTGGACGAGATCAACAGGGCAGATATCGATAAGGCTTTTGGCGACTTCTTTACAACGTTTTCCTCAGCTAGACCAGAGGAATGGGTAATACCCTCTTGGCTTGTGGAGGAATTAAAGTATTACTCCTCATTTCAAGAAGAGCTGAAGCCGTTACTTAGCGCTCTACATAGCGATAAGCAGAGGCTAAGTAAGATAAGGATAATAGCCACAATGAACCTAAAGGACTTAAGAAACTTATACCAGCTAGGAGACGCACTCACCAGGAGGTTCTCAGTGTTCTACTTGGAGTGCCCTAAAAATTTAGACGATGTAGAGTTCGTAATACAGAGGATGAAAATAAACCTACCTCCTCAAGTCTTAGATGACCTCAAAAGTACTGTAAAATTGATAAGGGATAAGATGAAGACTGAGTTCTGCTTCTCCACAGCTACTGTTTCCAAGGTGCTGACTCAGTTAGGGGTATTACAGCAACTGAGGTCAAGCTCAACTAGTGAAATAACTCCTGAAGATATTGTCATGCTCATTAAGACAAACCTAGGTACCGTAGATCGCAAAGTGGTTAATAATGTTAAGGAAATTCTCGAAGAGAAGAGAACCAAGGTAAAAAAGGCTTAGTGAAAGTTTAGTCTGCGTGGGAAAAGTTTCCAGTCCTGAACAAAAAGCTTTTTTACAACATTGGCATAATAACTTCATATTGAAGCTACATGATAGAGACATCTGCCTGATCCGGAAGACAGCGAAATATTACTTACAATACAGAAGAGCAGATACGCTATCAAGGTTAAAGGGACTGTTAGGTGAAGTCGAGAAGGTTAACCTTGAGGACACTGAACGCACAATAGCTTCCTATTTAGCCTACTCAGCTACTAGAACGGTTAACATGTGCATAACTTCTGCCCTAAGGGACTTATGGATTAGACGCGAATATACTATTCATCTTGGAGACGACATCGTAGGAGTGATCGATGTGGCTAGATCAGTGCCATACTACCCTTTTTACTACGCCTCTCTCCTACCAAATCTGAAAATGGACGAGCTCTCATACCTCTCATACATAGCTAGGAAGGTGATGAAGTTGGCAATTGAGAGGTTAGAGAACTCTAAAGTGATACCCTTCCCCTTCTTTAAGGAAATGAAAAAAGAGATTAAGAGGCTTAGGCAAAAATTGGAATTACTCCCCTCTCCTTCCTCCCCTTTAGTAAGTGATTCGTCACCAGACTGGCTGAAGAAGGCTTATTTTGCCTACGTTATAGCCGAGAAGCCTACTGTGGGTGTCAGAGATCAGGGGGAAAAGATTGGTGTGAAACTCGTTTTGAGTAAGCTATATGAACTCTTCGTTTACATGCTTGTTGCGAGGGTACTAGAAAGCTCTGGATTCTCCTTGAGTATTGATGAGGGATCCATTAAGGTTAAAGATGCTAACATTGTGATTATTTTCAATGCACCTCCGTCAGGAACTGACGTCATAGAAAGGATTGACGAGCTAGACCCTAACAAAGAAATTAATTATAGGATTAGGGGGAGGCCCGACATATCGATTCGCTATGATGACAGGGAATTGATATTAATTGAGTGTAAGTACTCTGAAAAGCCTAGCTATATTACAGAAGGTAGGTTCAAGGTAATGGCTTATACTTATGAATATGGGGCCGGAGCCTCACTCCTCGTTTTCCCCGGGATAGGAGAGGGTGTTAAGAGTGAGGAGGAATTTGGTACGTTGGAACTATACCGACTAATGGGTGAAAAGGGATGGGTTGATATTAGGCTCAGAGACGGAAGGAAGATCTACATGGTTAAGGTTGATCCCCTTGAGGACACTAATACGTTACTAAACAGAATGTCACAAGTGTTACTCTCGATACTTTCAATAAAACGAACGTGACCGTAAAGAGGGTGAGGTTTGATTAAGTGAGAGTTGAGAAGACTAGATACTAGTAGTCGTTCTTGTAACTCCATTCTTAAGGGCTCATACTTTTTTATTTTCAGGACAATAGACTTCTTTATCCTAGTGTGATGGATTTTAGGTCTCTTTCATAAGGATAAGGGCTCGCACTAGAGTTTACCAGGTTTTTTCCACATAAACTAATGCGTAGTTAAAGGTTTAAAATCTAGAAGATACTCCAATACTTCATAAATTTTCCTAGTTAATGATAGGAATAAGGTGTTTAGCGGATACTAATAAGGCTAATCTCGTATTTTCCCCCGTAAAAACCCTCGATGTTTAATCCACTAATGGATTTGACTAATTCTAAAGAGAACGGCTCTTGAATTAGTATTAGTCTTTCGACCGGCAGAGCTAAGCCTTTAGAATTCATCTCACCACCTCTTGTTGAACACGAGCAGGGATACTTATATACACATAGGCACTATTTGCCTTTACCTCCTCCTCAACAGTACTATGGCTATTATAACTACAACTACTATCACAACTGCTGTGATCAAGTACAGAGTGGGCACTAGGTTAGGTGTTGCAGAAGATTGACTCCCCTGAGTTAGAGGTTCAGTCTGTGTAGAGCTCTGAACACTACTCCTCATATAACGTCAAATGTAGTATGTAAATTCTCTTAAAGTCTACCTCGTCAACGTAATTGATTAAAGGATAGATTGCTGAAGCATCAAAAGCAACTTATCTCTCATCCCTACCCTACCTAACTATTTCAGCCCACTCCTCCTCGCTAATACCCTGCATATGTTCTTGGAGTTTTCTGGCTATAGTTCTTATCCTCTACATCTCTTTCTCTCCTATAGCCTCTTCAAGTGCCTTCTCTACCACTTCCCTCAGGTTAATCCCTCAACTCTTCTGCCCTCCTCTTCAGTTCCCTTCTCACCCTTGTTAAAATGACGTCTGACGTAACTAGGTATTCATAATTATGTATGAAAGTATTGCGTAAACGTTGAGTTAATAGAAGTCAATAATGAAGTTTAATTCTACTGACTTCCTCCTTGTGCTAAGAGGCATGTAGTCATCTCGTCATGTCCTAATCCAAGCAAGAAATATAGCATTAGGTCATCATAAGGGATATATAAAGGTTATGTAGAGAATAACATGGACAAAAATACTAAGCCATAGCTTAGGCTCTCCTCATGACAAGAAATCCTTTACGTTTTTCCAACACTCCCCATAAGATATCACAACGTCTTCACCATTGAGGTTATCACTCTTCTTGACCTGAACCTCTACAAGGTTTCTCAACAGCCCACCGTGGGCTATGAAGTTCCTTATCTCGTCCTCTAACTTCCCTCCACATTTCTCGCTCTTCTCTTTTTCAGTTTCAAATGTTAAAGGGTAAATTTCACTATACTTCACCTTCCCCTTGCAGACAATCTCTTTCCCCTTTTTCTTCACCGTACTAAGTAGCACACTTACCTCGTGAGATATGATAGCAGAAGAAACTTCAGATATGAGACTGTATACAGTTTTGGTAAGTTCATTGAGCACCCTTAGGTTAACCTCTCCGTGTACATCGAAGCTGTCCTCTATAGCCTTTAGTAGGAGGTTAAGGTATATATCGTTCCTCTTCTTTGCCTTCTGTTCCCTAAGATTGTAGTCAACTACGAGTTTTCCTGCCTTATTTTTCAGATTCACTTTGTCATAGACACTGTCCAGACTAGGTATCTCTATCTTACTCTCCTGAAGGTATTGTGAAAGGGCTAGTGGGGCATTATAAATTAACGCATTATAAGGTATAAGTAGTCCCCTATCACTTATATCTTCAAGTGTCCTTATCCTAGGTTTAGCATCTGTGTTAACTTTGACTATTACAAACTCTTCATTACTTGAGGGTATAGCGTTGTAGAAGCGTACCCTAATCTCTTTCTTCAGCTTGACTGACAGTATGCTGGCTATGTCCCTGCTCATGAGCTGTGTCATTATGGCAAAGTAGTTAATACCGTGAGTAGTGTCAACAATTATCTCATCGATATCCTCATCAACGTCTTTTCCATTAATAGCGTCAAAGAGGGCTATCAAACCCACTGAGTACATGAAGTCATAGACTGACTTCGACTCAAAAAGAGGTGAAATGTGGACTAGGCTGGACGTTTATTGAAGTCCTGAGGTTTGAGGGGAGTATAAACACCTCGTGGTTCCTTATTCCCAGCCTATCTAGTATGCAAGACGTGTAGTCCTTAACCTTCTTTACCAGCTCCTCGTAAGTACTTATAGGTTCATTGAGCCATACTGCTTCTCCCCTTTCAGCCGTGATGTAGGCGTTAATCTTTTGACCACATTCTTTACACTCGTCGTTTATCCGTTTAAGGGTGGTGAATACTATGGAGTCCTGTACCAGGACGTAAAACTTCTGTATATCGCTGAACTTCTCTGCTAGTAGTCTTAGGGAGGATATGGAGGCAATCTTTCTTGGGTTTTGGGAGCTGTCCTCTCCGTCTATGTATGTTACACTCTTCCAAGCTGACGGGTCTCCCCATGACGCGATTACTAACTTTTTACTCATGTGATATTTTTCAGGAGATTTCATTCATAAAGATATTTGGAATAACACTCCAAATCGCTGGAATGTGGTCTTAAAGTCCGGGTCGACTAGTTATTTGCTCCTCAGCCTTTTTTAGCTCTCTCGTAGAACTTTGGACGGACTTAATTCTCTTCAGATGGCTTCTCCTCATTTTCATAAAAGTTAATCAGGAGAAAACCTCTAAAGAGTCAGCTCCTTTAAAATGTCTTAATAAACGTCTGAGTTGGCATGGTTTCACTTTTAGATATCAAAACATACCATACAACTTCTTAGCGTTAGAACACTGCTTTGACTTTACTTTTCAGCTCTTCATCATTACTAACTAATTCTAATTTGTTCTCAACAGCTGTAGCTACATGTATTGAGTCCTCCAGGTCTAACTTATACATTTTCATAACTCCAGTTATTTTGTCCCACGGAGGGAGATCTAAGTACTCGATACCTAGGGAGTCTAGAGCATCGACTACGCTCTTTGCAAATTCGTGGTCCCTTAACGACCTTCCTAGAACCTTGCTTAACACGAGTATTACAAAAAGGGGAGTTATCGAGGAAGTGTACTTCTCCACAGTGTTAGCTAACCAATACTTAGCCCTTTGTCCATTGGTCCTGTCCCCGGTAAGGTAGTAAACAAACACGTTAACATCAAAGTATCTAGAAGTCATTTCTTGTCAACTCTGAGAGCGACTCCCTCAAGACCTTATCTACGTCCATATCTCCAGGATCTTTCCTAAAAATACCGTAGTATCTGTCTATATCTATTTCCATTGGTTCCAAAATTATCTTGTCCCCCTCGACCCTTATTTTTAACATCCTTGTTTTTATTCTCTCTCTGATCTCCTTGGGTATCGTGATCCTTCCCCTGTCGTCCATGACTACTATCTCAGTCTCCATATTTTCCCATTTCATTACCCACATATATAAGCCTTTCCACTCCACTTTTGAGTTTGGTTATGGTTGATAATTTTGATGTAGTAGGATCAAGTTTAGCCTCATATCCCAATAGGAACGAAGGGCTGAATGTTGGTTGAGAAAGTTGATGTTTTACTTCTATGGCTTATTAACCAGCATTAAAGATTGTCTTCAGTAGTCTGTTTAACGTTAAGGATCTAGCTCTAACAGATTAGCTATTTATGCTGGTGTTGAGTTGATCTGCGACACTACAGTTATGTAGTTTACGCGAGGGACCAGTTTAGTTTGTGAAGTTTCACCATCTTTGTCCATCATAGTTGGATATAATAGACGTTCCCACAACTGAGACAATCACATGCAAAGTCATATTATTACATTAACTATAATAACAGGTTAATTTAAAACTTTACTAATCTATGTAAACTCAAATTATTCAGATAATTTACTTCAAAACAAATTTTAAGCTCAACTGGCAGAATTAAATTGCAGCTGATCACAGTCGTCTAGACGTGTTTATTTGAAGGCGAAAAATTTTCCTCCTCTACTTTAAAGCTGACCTTACCTTGACCGAGTTTGCCCTTCATTTCTAACACTCCAGTCTCCCTTAAATTTTCACAAAAGGAGAGGAAACTAAACTGATATGATTAGGGTACGGGTCCTATCAAGACTCCATGAAATAAAGACTTTGTTGTAGAATAACTAATCTATAGGCTGAATAAAATTTCCTCTCTATTAGCAAAACTGAAAGACAGTTTAAGTCCCTTATGTCCCCTTGATCCGCATTCAACTTAGGTTATACTCTCTTTTAACTTTAAGTGTAACGATATCTCCTTAACTGAAGAGTTGTAATCTCTAAACCTGATAGACGTAAACTTACTAATAAAGGAGCCTATCAGACCTATAGAAGAGCGCTGAAGTACGCATATCCCTCCTCCCTACCCATAAATACTGAACGAGAACCACACAAGGTTATCTTTATTAATTTATCTCGAGAAAAAAAGTATGAGATGGTTAAAGCAGTAGTATATATAGAACATTCATCAACTGTCTGCAAAAGTCTCAAGTTCATTAGAGATGTGAGAGTCAAGTGCACACAGGGTAGTAAGATCGAAGCCCTAAAAAAGTACGGCATACCAGATGACGACTATCACTTTGCGAAATCCTTCATCCATGACTGCTTGAGGTTAAATCCGAAGGAGTGCATTGCAGTCATTAAGGACGATAGGATAGAAAAGCTCATAAAAGGTCTCATTAACGAAATACCAGAACTGAAGTACAGGGTCACAGTGACGATAACGCATAAGTTCTGCATGAACAACGACGAGATGATTGAGTTTGCAAAGAGGATACTGACCAAGTACCTGGTAGCTGAAAAGAGGTAGTTTTTACCTAAAGTGAAGAATTTTCCCCACGTGAAAGTACAAGGAGGGTCTCGAGTTAGAAGGCAAGATTTACAACCACTTTTACTTCTACACTTAAGTCTCTTGTAACTGATAATCAAATCGTAAGATTGAACCATTTTTACGCTGATTCATCCGCTAGTCAAGGCGTAGTTTCCACAAAGACTGTAGAAATACTTATAAAAGCCTTGATAGATTACCTCATATGCAGTCTGGAGACCTTAAACACTTAAGGCGTGGGCTCACCCTCATGGTTATATTCTACACGGTCTTCACAGTCTCTGACATAGCCCTCATCATATTTCTTGAGCCGTATATCACTTCAATCCTCAACACGTTGACCAAGGTCCAACTGCTAGAAGCCTTACCAACCTCGAATTTACTACTTGTCCCCCTCATGGGTTTAGGCATAACTTTCTTTCTACTCATACCAATCCCATTTTACTTTATGCTTAGGGGACTGAGGGGATGGTGGAAGGCTGGACCGTCTTTAGTAATAGCTTCTCCTGTGGTCTTCATCATCGCTCTATGGGAACTAATGAACAGGAGCTCAGGGGATTTCCAGATAATTGAGATCTTTGGAGTCTGGGCTCTGTTGTACTTCCTTGGTCTGCTAGTGACCTCATTTGGGGTATACAGTAGGGGAAAGGAGTTCAACTACAGGGGGCTGATGACAGGAGGAATTATAATGGTCTTAGGCTCGTTCACCAGCTTCCTGCCAGTACTCATGCTTATAGGCTCAGGGATAGCACTTTTATCCCTCCCACAAGCTGTACAGCCCAGTAAGCTCAGGTATGGGGACTTACTGAAACTCGATGCGGTGAACCAAATCCACTTTGCTGATAGGGAGGGAATTAAGAGGATAGCCAAAAGAGGAGCCTTTTTCCTTTCCACAGTCTTGTCATTGCTTATGGTGGGCTTTGGTATATTGGGGCTCTTCTCCATAGCCTCGTACTTTGCCTTCCCCTTCATGAATTCAATGGCTGGTATTCCTGATATTTACCTCATACTACTTGCCCTATTAGTTTTCCTACCCTTACTTATCTCGGGGATATCAATGTACTACAACAGGGGAGTAGAGACTGTGTTACTAGTCCCCTGGAGTGAGGTGAAGGACATTGTGGTCACACAAGTATTTACCTACCAACGGGTCAGTCTATTCCCAGCTGTCACTAGGGGAGTGTATTCACAAGAGGTAGGAAGGGTTGTTATCATCACGAGAGATGGTAGGACTATAGACATAGGGAATGTAATCTCACCATACCAGAAAGTGAAGTACTTAAAGGTAAAGTATGGGATAGGAAGTCATTGAACTCTCCTGGGGATGTGTACAACTACGTGATCTTGGTCTCTAAGTAATATTCCTACTATTTTGATACTATTTTGATAGCCCATTAATTTTTCCAACCACCCTATGCTAGTCTGTCGTTGTGATCGTGAAAATCATGGGACAAGTCTCGACCTAGAGATCCTACACGCTTATTAGGTAGCTAAACTAGAGCCCCTGTCCTAGAGTCCATGGGTTGACCTCCTCAAGCCCCGAAAGGCAAGTCTTTCCTCATACCATGAGAAAGGCTTTTCCTCAACCGTGAAAAGGACTGTTTCCTGTCTTCCAAGAGACATTCTATGATACGCCCTCCTCCCCTATTCTCACATAACTCTCTAAGCCCCATCTAATCTTCGAGAGTCTATTACTCACTTAGCCTAGGTTACACTTAAGTGGACACAATTTAAGTACAAAGAGGTTTCGAATAGTAAATCAGCTTCTTTTAACAGCCTTAGCTTAGGATTACCACAATACTCTATGAAGAGACCTTGGTTGAGAATATGGGATCATCATTCAGGGAGCCTTGGTCTCTCTGGTCATCTTCATTGAGGGTGTTTGCCGTAATCGAGTCTTGGAGAAAAAGTACTTTTTAGTTATTTAACTAGCACTTAAGTAATCATTGGACATTCAAGGAACAACTCCAGGGACTCCATCACTATAGGGGAAAGACTATTAAGTAGAGCAACAGTGTTTCGTGTCAGGGCATGACTACCTCGACACCTAGCTTCTCTGCAACTCTAGCCTGTTTGTCATCTCTCGTTATCAGTTGAGCACTGTGCTTTAAACATGCAGCTATGTAGAGAGAATCGTAAAACGTGAGGTTATTGTTCATTGCAATTTCAAACGCGTTCTCGACGTATTCCATCTCGTTTAGGAGCAGTAATGTCCTCTCATTTAATAGTTCAAACAACACCCTTTTCATTCCAAAGGCAGTCTTATCGTCTATTAGCTTTTTGACATTTTTCATTCTCCATATAGCGTTCATTGTCTCCTTTACCACGTGTTCTATGGAATGGGCTGGTGTGAAAAACTTTAAGATATCATCCCATCCCTCTTCTTTCAACACTAAAGCGGTGAGGGCTGAGGCGTCAACTATCCGCATCCCTGTCTTCCCTTGTTAATTGTGACGATATGCCCTTTTGAAACCCCCAGTCAGCATCTTTCAACTCTTGTAGAATTTTATTAACACCTTTTTTTGCCTCGATTTCAGCGATCTTTTGCTCCACAAACCCTCTCAACTCCTCTGACCAGTTGACCTCAGTCCTGTACAACTCCATCTTCTGCTTAATCTCCCTTTTCACCTTAAAACTGACAACTTCAGACATATGATAGTATATGGTGAGGTAGACCTTTAAAGTTTACTACGCAGTTTTACCCATGTATTCATAACTTTACGACAAATGGTTAACCTCGCCTTGACATAAGTTTCCTGACAACGCGTATTTTAGGTTATTGAAGGTTAAAAGGGATTTTGAGAACCTTGAAAAAACTCTATTCTCCGTACTATTATCAATTCGACTTAAACAGGTCTAGCATAATTAGCTTCTTGTCTTCAGGACTCAAGTGAAGGCGACGTTCCCTTTCCATCCGTCCCGCAGTAAAACAGGAAGTTATCCTTATGAGTACCACGTTTTCAGGTATTTTAAGGACATGTGAACTGAAAATAAGGGAATTTTCATTCCTATAGGCTGTTATGCTTTTGAGTCTGGGCTAATAGTTTTCTTCATGTTAATTAGCCTTAGAAGGTTCCATGTTTACGTGATATTAAATGGTATTAAGTTGGAGAACTGGAGGGATAGTGTTGTATTTATGCATGATAGGGCGTAAGTCTAACTAGCAGGAGTAAACAATCATTTCCCGTAGAACTCAACAGGGGAGAGGATAATGAGATAGTTAGAGGTGTTCTTCCTAACGCAATTCACTCTAAATATATTTGCATAAGCGAGAATAGAATTGAATTTTATAGTGGGGGGAAATTGTTTCACATGTCAGTCTTCTCATGATAATTACCCAGCAACTCACAACGTTTTAAAGATTTTTAATCGATTGTGAGAAGTCTAATTTTCACCTTCTCTCGTGTATAACTTAAATTGTTTAAACATCCAATAGCCTTTAATTGTAAAGGTTTTTGGTCAAAAGTATAGTGAAAATGTTTAATTAATAAACTGACTCGTGAAAATTTTGTCAGACGAAATTTTATATTAGCAGACTACTTTCTCTTATCCCATTCCCCCCACACAATACTCTACACTTACGAGAGGTAGGCAAAAGTCTCTACCTAGTTAACTTGCCTAACCTTGCATTACTAACGTTTGCAGTTATCTTATAGTTGACCTAACCAATTGAGAAGTTATTTTACATTATTCTATCACCCTAGTCAGAGGTGTAGCTTGGACTTAAGGATTACACAAACACTGCTATTTCCACCTCTCTTATCTTCAGATGGTAAACTAGTTAGCTAGAGAGAGACCTTGTAAACTTCCCTCTTAAACTACCCTTAAAGATGTGACCTATCTCTCTTTAACCTGGCTTTGACAAACTTGGAAGCTGGTAAATTTCTCTTTACTTAGTTTAAATTTACAAAATGTTTATATTTATTAAATACTACACAATCATATGGACATATTTGAGGCGGTATCAAACGAGATAAGGAGAAAGATATTAAATATGCTTGAAACCCCTAAGAGTTTCTCTGAGTTATGCGAAAGGCTTAACTTGGAGAGCTCTGCCCTAGCTTTTCACCTGAAGAAACTAGATGGCTTAGTAACTAAGGACGAGAACGGCAATTACGTTCTTTCAGAGTTAGGTAAAAAAGCCTTGTCCATAATAAACACTATAGAAAGCCAAAACTTAGTACTAACAGATGACCAGAGGGTAGTAACACCAATAGTACTTGAATACGCTGATAAAGTGGTGATAGACAAGAATATGTTGACCAAGATTAAGGAGGAGAATAAGAAGTTAGTGATAAGAAACGTGAACGAGGTTATCTTCAAAGGCGATATTGATGAAAACCTATTGAACGAGGTGCTAGAACTTGTGGAGAATGTTATAACTGTTCAATCCCCTCCTAATCTGAAGGACGTCATATCAAGAAAATCTAAGCAAGTTATGTCAATTGAAGAGGGGAGTGTTGAGGAAGATCAAAGGAGTGGTAAGGAGACAATCAGTGAGGATATAGGAGAGATTATTGGCGGAGTTGGAGGACTAGTGGGGAAAATAATATCCAGAGTTTTCAGCACCGATGACTCCTCATTTAACATAGGTTCACACCTAAGGGTATTGTATGACGGTCCCCTGAAAGTCAGTGATAGTTTAAGTGTTGAAATAGATGGTGGCGTGGTAAAAATAAGCAAGGGAGATCCCCATCTCTTCGCCAAATGTCGCCATGACGGTGACCTTGACATATATGACAGTAGCATTAGTGCAGATGGTTGTTACTTAAGGGTCACTTACCCTGACTTGAACCAACTTAAAGTAAACGTTGACGGAGGAAAAGTTGAGATAAACGGCATAAAAGCGAATAACTTGAAGGTCAATGTGGACGGAGGGCTAGTTAACCTAAATATGGAGTGTAAGGACTCTGTGGACATTTCCTTAGACGGGGGGAAGGCTGAGGGGGATGTCCACTTTAAAGATACTACTAAAGCAAGACTGAACATTGATATAGATGGGGGAGTAGGGAAATTCGGTGTTACAGTGCCCAAGGAGTTTAGCATCATAACCTCGTCTAGAGTGAGCGGAGGAGTTACGAGATTACCTCCCAGTAAAGCCGGGAGTAAGGGTGAGTTAGCGATAAATACTAATGTTGATGGAGGGACAATAACGGTAGATGTAAAGGAAGCGTGACGCGATGTTTTAACGCTCTGTAGTTTTTTAAATTCATAACAGTCTCAGACTGTTGAGGGGTTTCCTTGTTGACACTGCACACTGCATGTTCCAGAGGATGCAATATCGATAGACTCTAATAAACTTACGTAAAATAAAAGCCTGTTTCGAAGACCCTTTTTACAGAGCAAAGAGTTGAAAGTAATGTCAAGACGAAGGGCTATAATTAGTCTTTGAGATTATATACTCTCAACTAATTACTAGTTTATCTAAGACGCTAAAAATGGTCTTGATTTACGAAATGGGAAAGCACTCTAAAAATAATGAGCGACCAAGGAAAACAATTATGGTAAAGGAGTAAGTCAACCTAGTACTGTTTGACATAATGAGTAGCTTCAACTGTTTAGACTCTTGGAACACTTTGCTCCTAACCTCAGCCCAAGAGTAAACAAAGGACGTTCAACCATGAGAAGCTCATCTTAAACGATCTCTATGAGCTTCTTCGCCATGGTAAAGTACCTCACTGCCCTCTCCTTATCCACTACGTGTAGTTCAACAGGAGCGTCAAATGGTAAGCTATAAACGTCCATAGCCCTCTTCATGATGTTTATCCATATCTCTTTAATCTCCGTGTCAGTTAACTTCCCCTCAGAGACCACTAGAATGTCTATATCGCTCAGCACTGTTACCCTACCCTCTGCAACTCCGCCAAAGACGTACACTTTACAGTTGCTACACAAGTCTTTAGTGGCTTTAGCCATGATCTCTGCGTATTCTCTCCATCTCCTGAGGTGCTCAAATCTATGCTTTACCCAACTTGACATTATCAACTATCTCGTCAAGGAGTTTTATTAGACTTTCTGCTGTTTGGACTGAACTCTCAGCCTCATACCTTCCAAAATCAATGTCTTCATACCTAGAGCTTATGTATGCTTCCTCTATGCCTAGTAAGGTATCCCTGTTCTCTTTAGTAAACTCTACGATTCTCCGAGACAACTCCTTATATCCATTCTCCTCCAGTAGTTTAGTAAGGTAACTCAACAGTCCCCTTATACCATGGATAGTGTACTCCTTACCAAAGAGCTCAAATATCACTGCCTTAGTGTAGAGCTGAACTGCTTGCTCGACATGAAAAATGGCTATGTCATAATATCCGTTTTTCAAGTCGTCCTTGGCGTTATCGAGAAACCTTAAGCCCCTCCTCTTTAGCCTTTCGACCCTTAAACCGCTCATGCAGATAATAATTGTGTATGTGGATATAAGAGTTCATGGGAAAAACCCATAGAGGTCTAAGGAACTGTGTCTCTATATGAGCTTTTAGCTGCTAGTAAACCAAAAACACTGACTTAACTTCTTTAGGTCAATCACTCTTTAAAAAGATTTAGAAAAAGATTTAGGACTCTGAAAATCCTGTTATACCTCACCAGCTTTAAAGCTAGGGAGTCTGAAAGCGAATTAGGAGAATTTAGAATCAAAACAGACAAACTTACTATATAGTAAATTGTTTACTTTACACTAACACCTATGTGGTAGGGTCACATATATGATTTGTTATCAAGTTGTCCCTCAAGTACTGTCATTTTACTACAGCAATCCACCTTATCTCAACCAGGGATATACGTTTACCTTTTAGGATTATGTCAGACTAGCGAGTATGAATAGCCATTTCCCATGGAACTCAACAGGAAGCACGATAATGAGGTGGGTGAAAATATTCTTCTACAACACGATTTGGTCTAAATATACTTTGCATAAGTGAGAATGAAATTGAATTTTATGAAGTGGACAAAATTGTAGTCCACATATGATAAGACAAGATCTAAACTTTTAACCTTAAATAGAGTGTATAAATTGTGTACTTATTGTTGAAAGGAAGGTTGGTGAATTTCAGTCAAAGCCTAACAGATTATCTTGAAAAGAGGAGTGACATCATTAAGCAATATCCTTCTGACACCTTCCTCTGGGGAACAAGGAGAGGATTCTCTTACTTTTCTAAAGGAGTCGGAGTTTTCCTTTATCTATCTAAGGCTCAAAACTTTCCAGGTGGAATAGTGCTTTACGGGGAACTAAGAGAAAGTAAGGAACTAAACCAGAAGTATTAGCCTGAGGGCGAATGGCCTATACTCTTACCTATAAAAGTTATTAAATTTGCAAAGAACGTAACGGAATACCCTAAAGACCCAACTAAGTGGAAAGTAGTGACTTATGAAAAAGTTAAGGACTTGGGTATAAGACTAGTGCTTAGTTCTGGTCAAAAGATCAATGACGAAATAGGTGAAAGGATTATAAACTTACTCTAAGTTAAAGGTCTGCAATAGTGTGTAGAGAATAAGTATGTAAAGTTATTTGATACATCGTGAGTACTGTAAATATACAGTTCGTCTCACAAAGGGCTCGATTCCATGTAAGAGTCCGGTCATGTTACAGTCATTTCAGAGAAGTTTAAGAAGTTCATTCAGGTCTAGCTAATTAATGACGATAAATTACTGAACTTTGGGAAAAATTTCTTCTCATGTCAAGAGTACCTTCAATTTGAAGGGTATTATATAACAACACGGAGCCAAAGAGAGTGAAGTTTTTGAATGTATTTGAATACCTTAACCACAAACCAATGAACCGCCCTAAGAGAATTCTAGCCCTTCAGGCGAGAGGGGAGTCAGATGAGAGTAGTTCTTGGAAGATTTAATGACTATTTTGTCGTAGTCTAAATTTATTGTGGCGAGACTTAAAAACCAGTGCTCTTATCTTCCAGACCTTGAATTTGAAGTGGCGTCTCTAGATCGTTAGCACATAAAGTCAGTATAATATAATATCTCGCTCCCCTTAACGTCAATGACCTTCTGGTTTAGTATTATTTTCAAGTTATTTTCTTTAGCTTCTCTTAAAAGTTCTTCTAGGACTACTTTATGTCTAGGCTTGAAGGATTCACAGACACCAGTTAATTTTAAGAAAGGGTTAATATGTTCAATCCTAATATACGCATCACCATACTCATAATATAGCTCACTGAGGTTAAGGAATATTATCATCTTCAATAGTCCATCCTTGATATCCTCCTCTGAAGGTAAACAGTTAGACTTACTGTTTTTCGCTTCCACTATACATGCAGTCTTCGACTGTAAATTCACGTATGCTTCATCAATAGTGAAGTGATATAATCCCCCTAGGTAATTCTCGATATCTATAGGAGCTTTCTCACCTGTTATATTCTCCTTGGGCTGAGTGGTCAACACTTCCCTCTGTTGAGCTTTTTCTGACTGTGTCCTAGAATGATTTTTAAATTTTTCCAGGTCTCTATAAACCTCTTCCGCCTTATTTTTGGCAGACTGAATATCTTTTAATCTTACATTTAATCTCTGGGAAATTCTCTCATAAGCTTCAATAGCCATATTCATCAGGTCACCTATTTTATTCACTTGATTTATGTTCCAGTGCAGTGCATCAGATTGCCAATTAGATAATTCCTCAAATTGAGCTTTTAGGTACTCGTAGTCGAATCTCTGACTGGTAATTTTGCCCTGCGACTTTTTAGAAGCTTCAACGTAATATCCTAGGATCACATATACACCTAGTAGGCTCATTAGGGATATCGTATCCCACTGTATGAAATCTCTATCTCCTTCCTCTCCCTCATCCTTCATTACAGGTATGATTGTGACTTTTTTACCTGAAAATTGTAACGTGTTATACACCCTTGCATAAGGGTAAGACCTGGTGCGTTTAGGAGAGACCCACCAACTCACGGCAAATTTGTGACTTCCCAATTTGTATATAAACGCTGTCTGATTCTCTATTCCCTCCTTTAAAAGAGAGTACTCGTGAAGTACAGGCATTTTAAAAGAAGCTTTGTACCTTATACCCTCTATCTTTCCATAGAACTTCATATCCGGATCATCCACTCTTCTCTCACTGAGATTTCTTTTCTAACTTTTCGTTTATTTTTTCCCTCAGCTTAGTCCTAAGCCTCTTAGCGTCACTCCTCTCCACGAATACGACCTCATGGTTGTCAAATAAGGTAGGATGCCCAACCCTCTCCCTGATCACTTCCTTTAACTCCAGGTCTATCTCATATCCCACTGCATTTCTACTTAATATCCTAGCCACGTACAGTGTAGTCCCAGTCCCTGCAAATGGGTCAAGTACTGTGTCCCCCACATAGGAATATAGGGTGACAATCCTATTAGCGAGTTCTTCAGGGAAGGGTGCAGTGAACTTTGAGTATTTGTTGTTTGGAAGTACGTTAGTAATCTCCCACACGTTGAGGTACCACTTTTCCTTCTGGAACTTGTTCACGTCTATCTTGCTTTTTTCTTGGTTAGTAGTGTGGAACTTTCCAGGCTTTTTGAAAACTACTATGTCCTCATACACGTTATCGGGGTAGTAGTATAGTGGATAAGGGTGCTGTATTAAAACACCACTCCTCCTACTTATCCTTATGTAACCCTCAGGCTTCTTCCATATTATACGCTCTTGGTACTTGAAGCCAAGGTCTGTCATTATTCTTATTAGGTCAGCAACAATAGGGTAGAGCACTCCTTCAATCCTAACATCTGAGGTAACGAAAACAGCCACTCTACCGTCATCCAATACCCTGTATAGCTCTTTGCCAACGTCCCTTAGTAAATTCAAATACTCCTCATAACTAGGGAACAGGTCGGGAAAGTCAAAGGGGGCGTTATAATAAGGAGGAGAAGTCAGAACTAGTCCTATGCTCTTGTCCTCAACTTCGCTCATGTTTCTTGAGTCGCCAAATATTACTTTAATCATATGAGAATAACTCCTTTAATATACCTTATAAGTTTACGGACGATAAGGAAAAACCACACTACTGATAAAAACAAAACGGTATGACACCGTGGTGGACCATGAGAGACTTTAAGAGACTATGAGTTATGACACTGACATATCTAGTGTACAACGGAGAATTTTCATTTGATTTTCCCTGTTAAGACTAGGTGGACTTAAACTTCACAATAAAAAGTTATTTTTTACCACACACCATAATTACACATGGGAGTTAACTGACTTATTAAGACAGGAATATATGGTCCGTCTCGTCTAAACCTTTCGTGTTGAGTGTAGCATTCGTTATACTTAAACACAATTTTACTTACACCGTTGTGTAGTCCCTTTTTTAACAAGTATGTTCAACTCTCTAACTCCTTATTTTTACGCAAGTGAACTCCATCATCCCTCTTATTATGTAGTCAAGATTAAGCTACTTTACTCCATAAATTCTAGGAGTGTTCTAAGTCATTAAAAGTGTATTGACGGTCGTAGAGAAGTTGTTTCTTACAAACACAAGTTACTTAGCTCTCCTGCGGTTGACGAAGCCTTAGGGAGATCAAATTCCTCCATAGGAGGACCCTTAGTTGCGGAAGATCAGAAGTTAGTCTATCTTCAGGACGGTGTAATATATGCCTTAAACTTTTCCCTGAGTTTATCGTAGAATTTCATGTCTATAGTTTGTGGACTTATAACCATTCATTGCTATAATGGAGGTATATCGATGGGCTCCTCCTTATTTAATCCCATTTAGATGGTTTTGTCCATTACTACCCTTACCTCTTTGACATTAAACACTTCCTTTAATAATAGTATTGCAAACTTTAAGTTCTTCAACACATACTCCATATTCTCTTCAAACAATAGATCCCCTTTCAGGCTACATTTACAGAGAAGTATCTCCAGACTGTGGGTCATTAAAATAAGATGAATCGACGAAAAGGAGAGAGATGATAGTGTGATTTATAGACTGATATATGAAATGCCGATTCCCCTCTTGTTTTGGTACATCGAGGGAAATTTTCATGTAGGAGAGATTAAGTTTCCTTCTAAATACTTTTCAGTAATAGAGGTTGTTTAATTTTAGATAAAAGAAGGGAATTTATAAATTTATTTATAAACACTACTATGAACGTCTTTTGAAAAATTATACTATGAGCAAAGAAAATTATGAAAAACTTTTCAAGGTGACCTTACGATTTAAGTAGTTAATACTAGGTGTAATCTTACCATAATTTTCGATTTCGTCATAAGGTTTATAAACGTCATTTTTCGAGTCTCAATGCAACCTATCCCAACTTAGTCACAACCCCTTAACATTTATAAATGCACAACCATCTTTCAACTCTAGTTAAGCACTATGCGACCAAAAGACCTAAACATAATTACTAGGATTCAAGGTCGCATGATTAAGTTAGGGGCTTAAGCAAAAGTTTATTAACAAGAACGTCAAATTTAGGATAAGGGAATAATAAATACATCAGAAGAATCCCATAAGGGATTGAAAGCATATCATCATCTCTCATCATCTGCCTGCAACGTATCGAAGAATCCCATAAGGGATTGAAAGTCACATTCATCCCTATAGACATTTATTGAAAACGAGGAAGAATCCCATAAGGGATTGAAAGTTTGCTTTAACATAGATCGGTGAAAGCATCTCAAAAGGTAGGAAGAATCCCATAAGGGATTGAAAGTAAGTATATATCATTTGAATGAATGTTGAGAGCCACATTTAAAAGTCCCATAAGAAATTGAAGGCCGTATTCATTTTTATATAGAACTTTAATTATTGAGTAGAAGAGGTCAGTAATGAACATTTTAACTATTTACTTTCCCATTTCTCTACGGAGAAGTTCATTAAGAACTTTGATGATAAGAAAAGGACTCTATTATAATGAAGTAAAAAGTGTTTAAGTCAAGCAAGTGAAGCATAGGTACTAAGAGAGTCCTTTAAAATTTTATAGGGTATATCCCCATGAAGTATCTACTTATCATATTCGATAACGTAATCGAGAGGCGTGTTAAGGGCGTATAAGTTATGCAGGATTGAAATACGCTCAATTCTTGCATCATGTATAGGCTATAACAGAGAGCTGGTCATGAAGAGTTTTAAGAGAAACTCTTTCTTTAGATAGAGAATCACTTTAGGAGCCCTCATACCCTTTTATCTAGTTGAGACATAGGAAGAAACTAGTGAAGATAAGTGTAGATATTTTTCTAAGTCAAGTAACCTCGCAAGATGCCGTGATCTTTAGGTTTGATGATCTTGATTTACTTAAAGTAATAAAATAATAAATATTCACTGATCATTTTTACCCTAAACATCTTTAATTAGTAAAAGAATAAAATTAATAAATTTGATCTCTCTATAAAATTACATAATGAGTTTCAATCTTAACTCCAGATTAGACAAGGCTAAGGATATAGCCATAAAGATAGCTAGGGTAGCTGTTAGTGAGTTTAGCAAGTTGCCTGAAGTAATACAAGGGACACAAGAAAATAAGAGTATAATTATTCCGCCTGAATATACCCTCCCTAAAGGACTAGAGATGTGCAGTAAAGAGGCTTCTCTTTATTTCACTTTCGGTGTAGCTTTAGATTACATGACTGACTCTGACAAACTGTGGGAGAACCTCAGAAAGCTATATGAGGTCTCAATGAACAAGAGTACTAGATACCCTACCGTACCCTATGGACTATTTTACCCTGAAGTCATTACGGGCTATAAGAACAAGCAAGACGATTTGAGTGAAATATTAAGGAGTATGGTAAGACCGAGGTCACCAAAATACGGTGCTGGTTATTGGATAGATATAGCAGAAAAGCTCCAAGCTCGTTTTAACTCTGACCCCAGAAACATAACTGATAGGGAGAAGTCTGTATATGAGGTGTTGGAACAAGTTGAAGAGTTTAGAGGACTAGGAGGTTCCAAACTATCTGCCTTCTACTTAAGAGTTATGTGGAGCTTGGGTCTGTTCAAGATCAGTGACCCTGAGAATATTCCAGTAGCTGTTGATACTCATATTCATCATTTCACTTACGCTAGGTTATTCGGACATAGTCCTAATAGTAAGAATATTACCGACCGCGAAAAGGAGAGGTTAAAGGACTTCTGGAACTGCGTGTTTAAGCTCGCCGAAGACCAGATAAAAAGTCAGTCATTGTTTCAGCTAAGTTTTCCTTATTACCACTGTGGCGAGAAAACTTGGAAACATATTAATCGGATCATTCCTGGGTACCTAGATGTGGTCATGTGGAAGTACGACATGTATAAAATCCCGCTATAACTCTCTAGTTTAAGTTAAGTATATGGGCACTTGTTCGTCTTTATACCCTTTTTATTGACAAGTCTCTTTGAAGTCATTTTTATCGTGTGTAGGTGATTACTTATCTGATGGGAGCTCTGTCCCTGAAGTGGGTAGTGGACATGTATGAGCCGTGCCATTCGGCTCAAAGGAGTCCCATGACCTAACTTTCGTCAAGATCCACAGGTAACTAAGGGCAAATTCACTACACCTGACCTCGATTTTCGATAAAACGAAGGAACAACAGTGTATGGGAAAACAGTTTTGTAGAAACACATTAAGACTTCAGTCCATCACCCTTCCCTTCCTTGTCTCACTCTTCCTCTTAACCTTAAGTATTGAAAGCATCGCAGGGAAATAGATCGTCCTTATCACAAACGTGTCTATCAAAAGCGATATTATGAACGCTATGCCCAACTGCTCAAGGAACCCAATGGGGATTAAGGCTAGTGCACCCAATGACGCAGCAAGTATTAGTCCCAGAGAGGTGACTACTATTCCCGTCCTCGATATGGCAAGCTGAATCCCCCTCTTCTCTCCGTGTTCCTGCATATCCTCGACTACCCTTGATATTATGAACACAGTGTAGTCATTTCCTAAACTCATCAGTATAACGAAGAGTATTACTGGTATAAGGTAGATAAGGGCTTGGTTCAGGACAAACCTAGAGATCAAGTAGAGGAGCCCTGTCGCCCAGGTTATACTTATCAGCACACCTGAAATGGAGATCAGGGGGAACTTCCAGGACTTAAAGGATATGCCAATGATCAGGGCTACAAATAGTGTTATCAACACTTCTAACTCTGTAAAGTCTTGGGTAGTCTCAGCTTGCTGGTCGATGACTGAAGAAGTCAAGCCACCAACTAGGAGGTCGTGGTACTGTCTCAATGCGTTAACTGTGTGTATTGCGTTAGATGAGAACGGGTCGTATTCAGTGTAAGCGGTGAACAACAAGTAGCTACCACCCACGACAAACGCTGAGATGTTTGTGTTGTTTGCAATCTCCTGCCCATTAACATATGGTCCGTAAACCTTTGTTATGCCAGGGGTTGAGAGTATCTCCTTAGCTGTTGCTATGATCTGGTTTTTCAGTGCTGTGTTGTTGGAGTTTAGATCACTACTACCGTTAACTTTCATTAGGACTATGATAGGGTAAAGCTCATTGGCACCAAACTTGTCCTCAATGAAGTTCAAAGCCTTAACTGAGGGAAGGCTTGATGGTAACCCTGCGTTAAAGTTATAGGTAGTGGGAAGGTTTAGGAAGAACAGGATAGCCGGTATAGCTAAAGCCAAGATGACTACAGCCACAACGTATTTTCTCCTGACTGAGAGGTCACTCACCCTGTAGAACCAAGATCTCTCAAGGTTCTCTGTCGTCACTGTGTTTAGCCCACCTTTTGTAAAAACTCTCTTCCCAGTAATAGCGAGTATTGATGGTAACAGTGTTAAGATCAACGCGGTCGATATTACAACAGCTGAGAAAAGTACTAGCCCCCAGCTCAGGAAGTTGGGGACTAAGGAGAAGGATAATAAGCTAATTCCCACAGTTAGCCCACTTATGAGGACTGCCCTCCCAGCTTTACTAGAGGCTACCTCTAGAGCAGCTTTGTCTTCCCTCCCCTCCCTCAACTCCTGTCTGAATCTAGCTAGGATGAAGACAACATAGTCAGTAGTAACACCAACCAACACTGCAGTTAGGGTATAGTTAACTACGAAGTCCACATTAGTGACTAGGGCGCCCACTAAAAAAATGGCAAAATAGCCTATGAGCGTGGTTACGGATATGAACAGGAGAGAGACTAGCGAACCCTTGTAAGACCTTAACGTTATCCCTACGGCAATGGCGAGTATTATAAACACTAAGCCAAAGGCAAATGCGTTCTTAGAGGTTATCTGTTGGGTCTCATAGGCTATAGCCCCCTCACCTGTAAGTGAGGCGTTATCGCCGAAGTACTTTTGGGCGATGTCTTTGACCACGGGGTAAGCCTGTTGAGAGGGGGTTTCACCGTTTGGTAGTATGAAACCAGATGACTTATTGAATGTCAGAAATAGGAGGAATGTGGTGTTGTCAGGGCTGACATACCTAGAGGTGATGAAACTGGGAGCCCCTTTCAGACCGTTCTGTTCAACGTACTTGACTGAGTACTGGTGGGCTAGGGTAGTGTTGTGGTAAACACCTGAAAGCACAGCCGTTAGGAAATTTATGTAGTCGCTGAAAGGTGACTGAACACTTGACAGGTATGGAATATTCTTAGACAACGTTGAGTTCTGGAAGGAGAGTGACTGGTTTGCTGAGTAAGGGGTAAATGGGTTTTCCTTGACAACTACTATTAGAGTATCGTTGTTATAAGAAGTCCCGTTCAAAATCTTGTTCACTATCGCAGACTCGCTGTTAGACGGTAAGCTCTGCCCTGTGGAGTAGGAAATGTACTTGGTGTAGTTCATCACTGCTGGGGTGATAAGGATCAAAATAACTACCCAGACAGCTATTATCAACCACTTCCTTCTCAGTATGAAATTAGTAACTGCCATGGTAGTGTACTGGGTGAGGGCGTATTAAACTCCGTCTTAGAGGTGAGCTAAGAAAGATTTATATACAGAGGGGCTTAGGAGTTGTCCCTCCAGGGATTGAAGACAACTGGTTTAATGTTTAGAGAGAAGGACAGGTGTGTGTCTTTTCTCCTTATATACTACTCACTCTCAGTCTCCATCATACTGTAGATCTCAGCTATCAGGAAACCTATAATTATCCATGACATGAATACGTATACTACTATAGGTACTGAACCTGCAATAGAGTATATTAGTTCGTATACTGTGTAAAGGGCTGAGGCAACACCTACGATTAACTGTATTTTCCTCTTGAGTACTTTCTTTATGGATATCCTGATGAGGGAGAAGTTAGCAGACAAGTGGACAAAGAGGTTGGCAAACAAGGCTACGGAGGATATAAGTATGAAGGCTGTGAAGATACTTCTCAGGAAGTACAGTCCCACGGAGATTATGGCAAAGTATATCAGAACAGATAAGAGGACTGCCCTCACTGGTCCCTTATAGCTTTCAAACTTTGCAAAGAATTTCGGTAAGAAGTTTGACGAAGCCATAGCGAACACTGTCCGTGAGGTGGCAGTCAGAAACGCAAGGCTCCCCACAATTCCGTCATTGATTGATGCGAATAGCACAAATACTAATGTGAGTAAACCCAGTCTGTCCCTTATTAATGTCAAGATATCCACATTGTTCATGGATAGGTGGAAGTAAGAGACATATGTACCTATAGCATATACGTCAAAGGCTGCCAGGAGTCCACCTACCAGGATTACTGTTATAATAGCCTTACTTATAACATTCCTGGCGTTTTTAGTCTCACCTGATATTGGAGCAATTGACCCGTAACCTGTTGGGATGCTTGATCCAAATAGGATTGCTATGGCTAATTGGCTTAAATTCAGCTTCAAACTGAAGGGGTTATACAGGTGGAAGCCAGTTGATTGGATCAGGAGAACTGCAAGTGCAGTCATCATTATTATCTCAAGTAGAGTAGCAAATATGGCGTATTTTGTGCTTATCTTTATTCCGAGTATACCGAGAAGTGCGGAGATTGACATTACACCTAGTGTCACGATCCAGGGGTTGATGTTCAACACGTGGTATAGGACATACGCAGTACCGAAAACATAACCTGCACCATAAGTAGTTGAGTAGAGTATGTACATCCAACCTGTCTCAAATCCTAGCCTTTTGCTGAGTGAATAGAAGGCATAAGTGTAATATCCACCCTCCTTTGTAAACCTCTTAGACAGTTCATAGACAGACATCCCGTTCACCAAGACAAGTAGTGTGCCCAGAATAATGGCTATTGGACCAAACAGACCTGCATATAGTAAGGCTACGACACCGTAAGTCAATATGCTTAGGAAGGGTGACTGTCCACCTATGGAGAGGAAAACAATATCTGTGAAACTCAAATGACGTTTGGGCTCTTCTGGTACTCCTTTTGCTTCACTCTTGTCCATATAAGGGTTATTCACGTAACGTTCGTATTTAAATTCTACCTAACAATTTATGGTAACCAGATAGATTATATCTATTTCATTATATTAAATATTTTATTATTCAACAGTAAAAAATTATTAGACTGTTGAAATTAATTAAAGACAGGTATTACTCTCTTAGACAGATTACTAAAACAGGACTATAATACGCTAAATTGACCATGAATTCAGTTTTACGGTTCGTTTCTGTGACTACATTGGGGAAGTTAAAAGGCTTGAGAGCGTTGTAGTGGTTCGAACTCAAGAGGTATTAACATGATGAGACAATTGAACTCTTACTCCTCTCTAAAGGGTTTAGACAGTGGAACAACATCTCGTGTCACTCTACTTATTGCTAACTTATTTTACTTTTTAGCTTTTTATCGAACGTTAACACACTTAGCCCTAATCTCCTCGTGGTGGAAATTATCAGGAAGTCATTAAAAGTCATCATATTTTCTTGGCTCACTCCTTATTGCAAAATACAAGTCCTCAAGGATGTTCTCGATAACTTCCACTTTAGGGTCACTGAGTGTACTCTCTATGACGCTCCTGACTTCAATCCCATTCTTCACCAAGAAGTAAGCAATTTCCACTATACTAATAAATGGCAAGTAGGCTTTATCTAACTTTTTCCATCCTTTAGTACTTGTTCATGAAAGATATGGTTCAGGAAAATCCCATCTATGACGAAATTGGTGTCAACAACTCCCTCCAACTTCCTCTCCTGCTTCCTCTATTACTTTATTGACCTCTTCATCAGTAAACTTCCTACCTAACTTTAGGTTTAAGGACACTAAGTCACCCTTCTTTTTGACCAGTATTATTTTATCACCCTCGGTATACACTATGAGTTTATCACCGACCCTGATTCCCAGTTTTTGCCTGATAGTAGCTGGTATTGTTATTCGGTAATTCCTGGTGACTCTGCTCTCTTCAAACATATTTAGTAACTAGCCCTATTAATATATAAACTTCTTTTCTATCCCCCATGGTTAAATGAGAACATAGTAACGGATTTCTCAAGTATATCATGACGATTCCCAAACTCATATCGCACTTTAAAATTACACCACAACTGAATTTTGGTTCGCTATATTTTTGTTTCTCTCATTTTTCTCGTAGAAATTCATTAACCTCTGATTTAACATTGAATTAAGCAAGGTAGAAGAATACACGAGCGAATAGACAAGGTGTAAGTTATACCTACGTTTTTGCGCTAACAGTAGATCCACTCTGGAGTCGTTTCTTGGAGAAGATCTTAAAAATTTTCCTTCCTAAGATGAGATCCCTCATTGGGGAGAGTAAATAAAGTTATTACTTAAGCTGTGGTAGAAGTCTTATATCTTCTCAAAATACGGTACCTTTGATTCCTTCCCCAGGAATTTCACCCTGACCTTATCCCCTATCTCTACTGGCACAAGGAAGTTTGTGTACAACCTAAACCCCTCCTCTAGTTCCACTATACCGTAATAGACTTCTTTGTTGTCTCTGTCTCTGAACTTTGTCACAGAGAACACTGACCCAATCCCCCTACTCTCCTTCACCTCAAGCTCCCTACTCCTACATTTTGGGCAGTAGTCCCTGGGGTAGTAGAAGGAGTGACCGCATCTAGTGCACTTTAGATATGGTAGTTTCTCTTCTCTAAACATTTCTTGGTATTTCTTCTTTATCTCTTCAAACATTTCCCTCACCCAAAACCATGGTAACTGAGTGACCCCTGTTCCACCCTCCTATGCCATTTATCAATACCCTGTTAACGTCTTTCACTTGGTGGTTAGTAGCCATGTTATTCAGCTGGAGTATAGCCTCCTCTAGGATCACACCACCACTCATGAAGGCAGGCTGACCTACATTTAATGACCCTCCACCAGTGTTCACAGGGACCTCACCCTGATAGGTGATGTCAGTCCTCTCCACAAACTCCCCACCCTTCCCCTTCTTGGTCAAGCCTATGTCCTCCATCTGGAGCATTACAGTGATTGTAAATGAGTCATAGAGCTGGAAAGCGTCAATCCTCTCAAGGTTAACCCCCTTACTGCTCTCCACTGCAGGGGTGTAAACTATGTCAGGTAGTTCTGGAGGCATCTCAGACCAGTGGGACTCACCGTAAAACTCGACCTTCAAAGGTCTCACATCAGACTTCCTCTGGTGCTTACTCACAACAAACACGTGGAAGCCGTCAACGGGGTAGACTATCTCAAGGAGCCTCAAAGGGTCGCTCACCACTCTGGACTCTAAAACGTCCTTAACAGTCAACGGTGTCCTGTACATCGCCCTCTCATTTCCTAGGGCATTTTTCCTCTGCATAACTGCGATTAAGGCTCTCTGTTCATCACTGGTTCCGAACAACTTTGAATGCCTTTTTGCTACCAGGGCGTAGTCACTTACAGGGTTAAGGTCTTGATAAACTCTGAAAAGGTCGTCGTAAGGGGTCAGTTGCACACTCCCCAGGAACCTGTCTACAGCATCCACTGTAACCTTATTCTCCCTCAGGAAGGAAGCCTTTCCCCCAACTACACATAGGGCTGTGTCTATCTCTCCAGCCTCAATTAACTTCTCTGCCCTGTAAACCATGGTCAGTGCTGAGGGTCCGCCATACTCCACAAGCTCTATTACTTTGGGTCTTATTCCAAGGAAAGAGGGTATCTGAAATGACGAGAAGTGTAGTGATGCCTTTCCGTCAAAAACTCCCGGTAAGACAGTGTAAAACAGACCGTCTATGTCCTTCAGGTCAACAGTAGCCATATCTAGGGCTTTACTTACAGTCTCAGCCAAAAGCTGGAATGTTGACCCCTCATATTTTTTGTGTATTGAACTTGAGAACCCAACTATCATTTCACTCAACCCTGTATTTCTCTATGACCCTCTCATCTAAACTAATTCCCAGACCAGGCTTATCTGGGGGCAAAAACTCACCGTTCTCATACCTTATAGCCTCTCCTGCTAAGCTCTCCCTCAGGGGATTATACCTTAAATGGTACTCGATTATAGGTGAGTCTATCACAAGGGCTGAATGTAGGCTGGCAACAAAACTTATCCCACCTGCAGAGTAATGGGGAACTACAGGTAGTCCAAACGCCCTAGCCAAGTTACCTATTCTCACCATTTCGGTTATCCCTCCGTTCCACGATGCGTCCACCTGGACTATGTCAACTGAACGCTTAGTGATGAGATCTCTGTACTCGAAGAGTGTCGAAGCTGTTTCATATCCAGCTATTGGTATGTCTAACGCCCTAGTAAGCTCTGCACTCAGGTCTGGTAAGTCAGTGGATATGGGTTCCTCGAAGAACATCACTCCTAACTTCTCCAATTCCCTTCCCACCTTTAGGGCTGTGTTGAAGTCATATACATTGTTCGCGTCTACAGCAATGTTCAGTGAATTCCCAAAGTTCTCCCTTATTGCGTTAAGCCTCTTCATGTCCTCTTGAACACTTAACCCACCTATCTTAATCTTTACCGAAGTAAACCCCTTTTCAATATACCCTTTGACCTCCTCCAGTAGTTTCTCCATATCCTTATCTTGCCTGTAATATCCTCCAGTGATGTACCCTCTTATCCTCCTCCTCTCCCCTCCAAGCAATTTGTAGACTGGGGATCCCAGCTCCTTGCCCAGCAAGTCCCACAGAGCGATATCCACACCGCTCAGTGAGGATATTGTGACACCCCTTCTCCCTAGCCTGAAGGTGGTCTTATACATCTTATTCCATAGTCCCAGGATGTTAGAGGACTCCTCTCCCAGTAACAGAGGTCTGTAGATTTTTTCAATTGTTGTAGAGACAACATCAAGTATACCGTAAGCTATAGCTTCACCGTAGCCTATTTCTCCGTTGCTAGTCACAACACTTACCACAGCGACGTCCATGAAGTGCTCTGCCCCTCCCTTAACAGCCAATGCGTCCCTTTCATAGAACTCCTTTGAGGAAAGCTTGGTTACTTTAACTTCACTTATTTTCATTCCTGAACGCCCTCCTCATAATTTTGCCTGATGGGGTTTTAGGTATTTCCTTTACAAAGTTGACCACTTTAGGCACTTTATACGGAGCTAGACGTTGCCTACAGAAGTCAATAATGTCCTTCTTCAGCTCGTCACTCTCACTGAACTGTTCCCTGAGCTTTATGAAAGCCCCAACTGTCTCTCCCCTGTATTCATCAACTACTGAGACCACTGCCACCTCTTCCACAGCAGGGTGCATATACAAGACCTCTTCCACTTCCCTGGGCATGACCTTAAAGCCTGATGCGTTAATCACGTCTTTCTTCCTGTCAATAATGTAGACCCACCCGTTCTCTATTTTTCCAATATCGCCTGTGGGCAACCAACCGTCCTTAAACTTCTCCATCCTCCAATACCCCGAGACGACCTGTGGTCCCCTGACCAGGAGTTCCCCGTCATTGCTGACCATTACCTCAGTGTTATAGACAGGTATACCAGAACTTACCACGTTGTACTCACTGTCAAGGGGTAAGTCCCCTTCATAAGGATATGGCCACAGTGTCGCAGGTGAAGTGGTCTCTGTTAGACCCCATGCCATGTATATCCATGAGCCCAGCTTTTCCTTCCACTTCATCTCTAATGAACGGGGCATAGCCATACCTCCTGAGGACCACAACCTCATAGAGGATAGGTCTTCCTCACCCTTGTACGCATTGACCATGGAGGTGTAAGCTGTGGCAACTGCCATGGTAACTGTGGTCTTTTCCTCCTCAACCACCCTCAGGGTAAGGTCTGGGTTAAACCTGAAGAAAGTAGTTATCTCAGAACCGGAGAGAATTGAGGACGTTATCCCAAAGATCTGACCTGTTATGTGAAAGAAGGGGGCAATAGCCAGGTTCTTGTCCCTCTCACTAAACTTGAACCAGTGTTTGTATATAGTAGAGGAGGCAAAGATGTTTGAATGGGTTATTGGTACACCTTTAGGTTTACCTGTAGTCCCAGAGGTGTAAACTAGTAGTGCTATATCGTCTGATCTCACATCGGTTTCGTGTCCATTAGCTTGTTTACCACCTGATTTAAAATCGAGTTCCTCATTACAGTCCTTCAACTTCCAAGCCTTACTGTACTCACTTGGTATTGGACCAAATGTCTCTGGATTTGTCCTGACCACAGGTATCTTGTCTGTGCTAATAGACTCACATGAGGCTATCATTAGCTTAGCCCCAGAGTCCTGGATAAGGTAATCCAGCTCCCTCTCTGTATAAGAGGGGTTCACTGGTAAGACAATCCCTCCCCTTTTCCATATGGCGAACTCAGCTATTATAAACTGTGGGATATTCTGCATGGACAGGAGTACAACGTCGCCCTTCTCCAGGTCTAGACTAGAGGATACTGAATTGACCATGTAGTTGAGTTGCCTGTAACTTATCTTCCTTCCAAAGTAGCTTACTGCTACGTGGTCTGAGGAACTTCTCTCCTCTAATGCTTTGACTATGGAAAAAGGGTTATCTAACTCTTCTAGCTTTTCCCCCCTGACTATCACTGTGAGAAGCCTCCAGTTACTTCGATCTCAGCCCCGCTTATGTATGACGCCTCATCAGAGACTAGGAAGGCTATAATGTTAGAGATTTCCTCTGGTCTGCCCATCCTACCTGCGGGGATCCTCTCCAGGAACATCTTCTTTATCTTGTCAGGTAGTGGGGCAGTCATGGGTGTGTCAATAAACCCTGGGACTATGGCGTTGACTGTTATGTTGTACTTACCTAACTCCTTTGCCAATGTCTTTGTGAACCCTATTAAGCCAGCCTTTGCAGCTGAGTAGTTTGCCTGTCCTACGTTACCTTTCCAACTGATTGAGGACATGTTGATTATTCTCCCCCACTGATACTTTATCATCCCCTCAACTACCTGTTTCGTCATGTTGAACGCTCCGTACAAGTGGACTTTGATCACTTGGTCCCACTGCTCTCTGGTCATTTTAACGAAAAGGGCGTCCCTCAATATTCCGGCATTATTTATGAGTATGTCTACATGGTCTATTCCTAGAGAACTGAGGGCTTTGTTGTAGAACGCGTTACAGCTGTCCCAGTCTGTTACGTCTAGGTGTAAGCCTATGACTTTCTCGTTTTTTGTGGCTTCCCTAACGCTTTTTGCTTTCTCCTCTATGTTTGGGGCAATGTCTCCCATTATTACACCATAACCCAGTGAGGCTAACTTTATTGAGGTTGTATAACCTATTCCGCTCCCTCCTCCTGTTACGATCGCGTATCTCATAGAGAATTATTACGCAAATGGATATTTATATTTCATTATATTTTTGGTGTAAACTAATTATGACAGGACAAGTATTATAGTTAAAAAATTAATATTTACAGGTAAACGTTCATTAATTTAACATAAGTAAAGGTAATGGGTGACAATACTCTCTGGATATGAAATAAAAGACGGAAGAAAAGAGATCTACAATTTTATTAAAGAAGAACATTTCCCAAAGATATAACGCCAGAATAGTCAAATGAGGAGCTGAGCTTACCCCAGCAGTTGTTGTTAGTGATGCCAATAAGATCGAAATACCTGTTATTAATTACGATTACAGATAGTTACGGGCGTTACATATTATTTCCCATGACTTCACGATTATGACTCTTTAGATATAGCCTCACGTAGGCTGAGGTCTCAGGGTTAAGCTCTCCCTCATGGAGGCCTATGGAGAGTGGTCAAGTGCCTATGTAAACTTTCCTCCCATCCTTCAGTGTTACCTCCAGACACTTTCCACCCTTTCTAAGGTTATAGTACGTGACTTTTCCGTCTATTGTAGTTCCTGCAAATATTACGCCCTTAGTCCTAAGTAAATTACAAATTTCATCGGGTGCAGTTGTCTCCTCTATCCTTGTTATATCGTCTCTCTTGATCATTACGTTATACGAGAGACCGGGAATCTTTATTGTTATTCCATTATTGTTTATTTCGACACTCATGATTGTCTATCAACTTTTATAATTATAAATTATATCTGAATGTGCAATGGACTTATTCAGTTAGAAACCATGAGATTTTATTAGCTAGAATTACAGAAAACATAAGTAAGAAATCTGACTTCCTCCCTAAATGAAAAGGCTTTTCTCGTTTTGTATTATACCTCCCTCACACGTCTACCTCTATCCATCCACTATTGTCCCTGATCTGGTATGTCTTAAGCCCTAGTTTCTCCTTGGGTGCATCAGGTGCTACGTATGGTGGTTCTAACATATTACCAGTATTTAAATCAAACACAGCATGATGACAGAAGCACTTTACAGTTAGTTTCTCCTCATCCAGTTGACCCAATATGCACCTTGCGTGGCTACATACTGCGTCCATTGCATACAGTTTGCCCTTAATGTTAGCCATAAAAATTACTTTATCTTCCACCTTGACAGATGCGTACTTTGCCTTCTCAAGTGCCTTTGCGGAGATAGTTCTCTTCCAAACCATACATTCTTTTCATAAAGCTGAATATTTAAGTCTATTAGTTCAGGGGAGACTTGATGAGATGTCCTACTCTAGGGAATTAGTCTTGATATAGCACGTATCAAGAAGGAGATACATATCCATGCAATCTGGCTCCATCCTCACCATAAAAGGCGAGGCTTTCCTCACATCGTTAGTTCTTAGTCTCCTCATAATCACAATACATTACTTTTAAGATCTGTATCGGAAATCTCCCAATATGCTTCAGGTTTAGTCTGTATTGCCCAAGGAGACCAATCTACTACCTCCATTAGCCCGAATTAGACATTATGTGGCTTAGAAAACTTTAAACACGTTCTACCTTTTGTAGTTCAACGTTACTCAATAGGTAAATGGTAAGGGCTAAGAGCAACACCACTATTATTCCTGACAACGGATTGAGTTGACCTGATAGGAATGGGAATAGGAAGTTTATTTTAACACTAAGTCCCAGTGCACTTATAATGAAGTCCATAATCAGAGCAATGATGTCGTTCTTAAATATTATCCCGATAATAGTGGACATTAACACCAAAATGTAGATCTGGATAATGAATTTCGCAAGTGTAGTTAATGATGAGGTCATCCACAATGCCATGGCAATTGGTAGAACTGGTATGGTGGAGAACAGGAATAGTCTGGTGAGTATAATTTCCTTAGGGGATATTCCAACAGTATAGGTTAACGTGTACATTATTCCGTTAAACAGGTTACTTAAAACTAAATAAGTACAGATAAAGGACAAGAAAATAACTAGTATGAGATAGTTTATCATTATGTAAGAGTTCAGACTTATTTTGTATATCCTTTCGGCTATGGGCAACACTGTGAATATTAAGGGACCGAAGTAGCTTAACCCGTTTATTTTAATCTCTTTTACTATCCAGCTTTTCATCTTCCTCGACCATCCTCCTGTAAAAGACACTTAGATCAGCTACATCTATACCGAGAACCCATTCCATGTTCACATCCTTACTTTTAAGCTCAGTCAGGATACTTTCCAAAGTCGACTCACCCTCTATAAGTACAGAGTTCCCAAAATGATTCCCTCTACCCAAGAGCTTAATGATTTCCTGAGGTCTATTTGTTTTAATAATGACCAAGTTACCGTACTTATTACTGAGCTCCTTCAGGGTCCCATTAAATACTATCTTACCTCTCCTGATTATAACCAGGTTCGATGCTATATTGTTAACCTCTGAAAGCTCATGGCTAGCTATAAAGACGTTCTTCGCCTTACGGAGCAATACGTCATAAAACCTGACCCTCTTATCCGGGTCTAAGTTAGCTGTAGGCTCGTCTAGTATGTAAAGGTCTGCGTCCCTACCTAGGGCTATTGATATGCTGACTAACTTAGCTTGTCCAGTGGACAGTGAGTTGAAGTTCTTTTTAAGTATCTCCTCAGCACCTAGTTGATAGACTATCTCCTCATCAGCCTCAGCTATCTTAAGAATGTTTCTCACTTTGATATCGGGAAATACGGGCGTGTCAATGCTAAAGGAAACCCTCTCGTGAATCCGCTTACTGTCACGACACTCAATTCCTAAAATATGGCATTCTCCCTCATACTTATAGACACCTGCTAACACCCCTAAGAGAGTAGATTTTCCTGCACCGTTTGGACCAACTAACGCAGTGTATCCCTCTCTAACTTCTAAGGAGACATCGTCTAAAACCACTTTCTTACCAAACCTCTTCACAAGGTGTTTAAGGGTAATCATCTGCTCATCACCTCCTTCCTCCCTAGTAGTCTAATTGATAAGAGGACTAAAATAGAATTGTACGTGAGTAGCAGAACCAAGACCAAGAGATTGTGATAAAGAACTTGTAATAATACAGGCTCATTAGGAATCCCGGCACTCACATAGCTTGCCTCATCCTGTATATATAATGGGAACAGATTAGGTATCTGAATAGAGGATATTATGAATACAATTTGTAGTATAGTCCTCTTAGCGAAGTAGAAAACTGACAGGAGTATGGTAAAGAGCTCTGGAGCCAAGAAGCTGGTGACCAACGGGTAAACTATTCCAAGATCTTCTAACTTATTTGGGTTTGAAGCGAAAGTCACTGCCACAGGAAAAAATATGTTATTTACATACTGGACTAGGAATATGAGGATATACATAGTTGTCAAGGCGAGTCCGCTGTTTTTAGAGGAAATAAGGGCTAAACTCATTAAGGGTATTGGAGACATTAGCGCTGACTGCAGAAGTAATTTATTTATGAAGATCCTCTTAATATCAATCCCATAATGATAGGATATGTTAAAGTCCACCCTCCTTCTTAAGTCAGAGCCCAGGTAATAGTTTGTCAGAACGGATGCTAAAAGTGGATAAATAAAGAGTAATAGTACTTTAGCCGATGAGAAACTGACTACAAACGTAAATAGGGAGAGGGAGAGATATACCCAGAAGCCCAGTGAGTTAACGAGCCTATTGATTTCCAACTTGATTACTCTAAGATCTAATGCTGGATTCAGCATATCTCTCACCTGTTTCTGAGCGAGCTCAATATCCCATACACCATCAATGAAATAATAAGGGAAATGGCAATCAATGACTCTAACGTTTCACCATTGATTATTATAGGAGCCTTTATCTCAGTCAACTTTATCTGAACTATGTTTCCCCTTTGGACAACGGAGTTTATCACAAGGTAACCATCAGATAGCTTAACCAGAAATTGGTTACCAAGGACTTTACCTATAAGAAATGGAAATCCTAGACCTTGAGATATGGTATTCTGATGGTAGTTAAGAACTGTGATACCATCAAATTTAGTTACATTTTCGTATATTAACTGTACCCTAATACTCTTCATTAAGCCTATTTTGCATGCGTCAGGGTCAGTGAAATTGACACCCAGAAGTATTGGATAGTGGGAGATATATGAGATGTTACCGTAAGAGTTTGAGTATGTAGTTAGATACGACCCATTACTTAACCTTAATATGCTTGCGTTTAAATGCAAACAGCCCTGTGGGAAAACGATGAATTTGGAAGAGACATTTTTATCTAATGGGAAGAGTAAGAGAGAATAACTCAATTTTTCTACAACACTGCTGTTCAAACCGTTAAGTGAAAAATACTCATAAACGTAGAGTGAGATAAAGGATGCAATAAAGACTAGAATTAGTATCAAAATACCTTTCATCCACATTAATATGTTCACCTAATTTATTACCCAAAACATCCTGTATAGTAATCCACGTTCTGGTTAGACAGTCCTGCCATAACATGTGCATAACAATATCCATATCCACCAGCCTGCATATAAACGTCGAAGTACCCTGAGGCTAAATATACTTTTCCTATAAAAGGTAGGACGACATAAACTTGTATAGTAGAATTTGACGTGGACAATATATTATATGGGTCAGTTAAGACTGCGTTAGCAGAGGTCTGTTTCTCCACGTCGAACACAGATCCTGGACTAGAGATTTGAACTATTGGCTTTTCAAAGTATACTACTCTTCCATATTCATCCGAAGTCCAAACTTGAGTGTGAGTTATTCTATATATGACCTTACCGAAAAGGGTTCCATCCACATATACGTATTTACTGTAGACATTACTAGATGCGTTTACGGTCTGTAGGGACATTAGAAAAAGGCTAAAAAACACAAATGCAATCAGTGTAAAAAGGACAGCAATTTTTTCTATTTTTTCTGTAATCAAAGTGAAATAACACCCTCAGTATATCTATAATTGTACATATATTAAAATTTTACCATAAGATTTTAAAAACAGACATGAATTTGAACCTAGACTAAGAAAAATCTAAGAAAAGCAAATCACAATTAAATCAACACGAAATCATACTATGGCTAATATATATGGAAAAAGTTATACACTTGTGATAAACTTTTAGATGTCCTGGGTATAACTGGTTAATCGCCTCCTTTACCTCAGCAATGGGTTTTCCTGTTCCTCAGAATTTGTGGATTAGTTTTATATTAAACTAGTCCAGTTGCCCATTGGAGTCCCTGTATTTTAAACCTCGATTTCATCTGTAAGTGTAGTCTAGATCGTCTTAACAACTTTACGTCTAAAGTGGTCTTAACCACTCGTTTCCCATGAGTATGAGTCCCTGTTCCCTCAGTTTATTACAGCTTTGTCTCTTTTTATAATGAAAAAACTCCCACATTATTTCTAAAAGTGTCAAATTATCAGAAATAGTATTTAAACTTTCCTTTGGTAACTTGACGAGAATAAGTTTATAATTTAATTGTTCAGTATTGAACTAGATCCAAAATGGTCCAATACAAGTGGATTGCCCTTTCAAACACCACAATTGGTGTTTTAATGGCGTCAATAAACGGAACAATAACACTGATCTCTTTGCCAGCAATATTCAGAGGGATAAACATAAACCCATTAAACCCTTCCTCCTTCGAATACCTCCTCTGGATACTAATGGGGTATAACGTCGTCACTGCTGCCCTCTTAGTCACCTTCGGTAGATTGTCAGACATCTTTGGTAGGGTGAGGCTTTACAACCTAGGCTTTGCGATTTTTACGGTTGGTTCGATATTGCTGTATATAACACCTAATCAAGGAACTACGGGGGCACTAGAGCTAATCGTGTTCAGAGTTGTACAGGGTATTGGTGCAGCTTTCCTCTTCTCAAATAGTGCAGCAATAATAACTGACGCTTTTCCGC
Source organism: Sulfolobus acidocaldarius DSM 639 (assembly GCF_000012285.1). Taxonomy (NCBI): domain Archaea; kingdom Thermoproteati; phylum Thermoproteota; class Thermoprotei; order Sulfolobales; family Sulfolobaceae; genus Sulfolobus; species Sulfolobus acidocaldarius. The sequence goes on along the minus strand of NC_007181.1, from coordinate 1,768,634 downwards.
CAAATGAGAGAGGTAAGGCTTTAGGTATAAACCAAATAGCGGCGTTAGCTGGTTCACTGATAGGTTTAGTTATGGGAGGTATACTTTCAACGTTAAACTGGAGGTATGTGTTCTTAGTGAGTGTACCTGTTGGGTTACTTGGCACAGTATGGAGCTATCTGAAACTAAAGGAGACTGGAGTGATAAGTAGAGGGGAGAAGATAGACATACCCGGTAATGTGACCTTTGCCGCAGGGCTAATATCAATCCTCCTGGGTATAACTTATGGCTTAGAGCCTTACGGTAGTAGTGCCATGGGATGGACGAATCCTTATGTAATAACAGCTTTAGCTATTGGTGCTGGACTACTGATAGCATTCCCGTTCATAGAGAGGAAAGTGAAGTACCCAATGTTCAGGTTAGAGCTCTTTAAGATAAGGGGATTTCTGATGGGTTCATTGTCTCAGATACTCTTCTCATTTGCGTTCGGAGGAGTGATGATAATATTGATAATACTGCTTCAGGGCATATGGTTACCTTTACATGGCTATAAGTATGAGGACACTCCGTTTTGGGCTGGAGTTTATACACTACCAATGATGCTGGGCTTTGTGATTATGGGACCAATCAGCGGTGCATTGTCTGACAAATACGGTGCAAAGTACATCTCGACAGTCGGTCTAGTAATTATAGGTACAGCGTTCTTAGCGCTAAGTACTTTGCCCTATGACTTCAATTACCCTGAATTCGCTGTAACTATATTTGTACTTGGCCTAGGGAGTGGAATGTTCGGTGCTCCAAACATAGCTGCTATAATGAACAGTGTGCCAAGAAACAGTAGAGGAGCTGCCTCAGGTATGAGGACTACATTGCAGAACAGCGCTCAAACAGCTAGCCTGGCCCTGTTCTTCACCATAATCATAAGCGTGTTGATAAGTAATTTACCAACAGCCTTATCAAACGCAGTAACTCAAGCAGGGGCACCACAGTTAGCACCACTGCTATCTAAGATTCCAGCGACTAGTGCACTGTTCGCAGCTTTCCTAGGTTATAACCCAATAGGCACTATCCTCTCCCTATTGCCCAGTCAGCTCTTAGCTACAATAAGTCCTAATGCAATTGCAACACTGACTAGTACTTATTGGTTCCCTGAGACTATAGCTCCACCGTTTATGAACGCATTGAGGGTTTCATTTTACATTGGTGCAGCTTTAGTCTTGATCGGTGCAGTATTCTCCATAATGAGGGGTGAAAGAGTAGTGTATGAAGAAATAGCAGACCAGCCTAGGGCTGGTGGTGGAAATGGCTCAGCTTGAAGCAAAGGAAATTGAGATACTTAGGTTACTCTCAACTCTATATAAACAACTCCATAAGGAGGCAACTCGAGAATTAGGTAACGAGTTACTTCCCTTAGATGTAGGCATACTTAATGCCATATCCAAGGGTGTTAACTCCCCAGTGAAATTAGCCCATACTTTTGGTGTGTCCAAATCTGCTATAACATATGCTGTTGATAGGCTTGAGAGGAGGGGATATGTCCTAAGAGTTAGGAGTGAGAGGGACAGGAGAGCTATTACTCTTCAGATAACAGACCAAGGAAAACAACTCCTAAAGAGGATTGAAGAACTATACGTGACCTTAGTGAGGAGAAAGCTCAGTGTACTATCTGAAGAAGAGTTGAACACCTTGTTGAGCATATCTACAAAATTAGTTGAAAGAAATAAGTTAACACCCGTAGAAGATTGATATTTTTTGAAATAATTGGGCGAGTCTTGTCCTCAAATTGTCAGCACGATTTTGGGATAGTAGATAAGTTTATATATTAGTTAAAGTTATAGTATTAGCGTGGAGAAGGTAAAAGTTACTAGGAACTACCAGGTCACGATACCTTCATCTGTGAGGAACGTCCTAGGAATTAAGGAGGGTGATATTTTGGAGGTGTACGTAGAGAATGATAAAATAGTGATGAAGAAGGTAGAGTCTAAGAGACCTAGGATAAAGATTGAAAAACTTATGACCATAGAATATATAGAGGAAAGTATAGAGAGAGGCATGCATGAAAATTTTAGTTGATACTAACGTACTAATCTATGACCTCGTGGAGAACTCAAAGTTTCACAAGGAAGCTGAGGATATATTGGACAGAGCAGAAACTTGGGTCATACCTTCTGTAGTCGTTCATGAGCTAGTATGGTTCTTGAGGGCGAATAACCTGGAGAGAATGGACTACGTATCAGCATATGTGGAAAGCCCCAAGGCTGAAATAGTGTGCGAGGACTTTGATGTTTTAAAGAACGCAATGGAAATAATACTGAGGGAAAAGATATCTCTTTCTAGGTATAATGACCCAGTAATACTCTCACACGCGATTCTCAGGAAGTTACCACTTTCGACGTTTGATAGGAGACTCTCCAACTTGGCAAAGAGGTACGGAATAGACATAGTTAAGTGAAGAGGCTTTAACTCGACTAATATTTATGATGCGAGCACAAAAGGCAAAGAGAAACTTATTCTTTGACAAAGCCTGTTCTCTCCTCGTATTGTATTACATGTAGACTAACAATAGTTACTAAAACGCGTTTAGGTAATGTCGTGGTTAAAGGACTAGTCAAGAGATAATAGGCTGTCTGAAAAATGGTTAAACGGTACAACACAGAACTCTAGTGCTCAATATTTAAACCTAGGACTCGGTTTACTATCTCTTCTTTAGCTATGATGTCTTTGTCAAAAGTAATGAACACTGAAGCCTTAACTAGAGAGGCTGAAACAACCTGGAGTACGTCGAGTGTCTTGAGCTTTAGCCTTGGGCTTAACTGGAGAGCTTTCTCAAAAAGCCTGTTAAAGTCTATTTCAACCAGCTCCACATTACACACCTTTAAAGCGTATTTAACTGAAGCTTTAGCTAATACATCGTCTTTGAGCTTCCTTGAGTAAAAGGAACTCAACTCTAAGAGGGTCACCTCACCTGTCACTAACTTACCCCTTCTCTCCTCTACGATTTCTCTAGCCCTTTCATAATTCGCGTCCTGTTCAACAAAGGAAAGAATAACGTTTGTGTCGACGTAACAGTAATCACTCATACCTTTCCTTCCTCAAGTCCTCCGTAGACAGTCCCTTATAGGGAAAACCGTCATTTAGCCACTTCTCTACTAGTCTTTCCACCTCCTCTTCTAGCCTTACCATCCTCTCTACCTCTGCCCTACCGTATTCTATCAAGAGGTTCACAGCCTCGTTCTTAGTCTTAGCAATTCCTAGTTTTACCATTCTCTGTATTAGATCATAAATATCGTCACTTACCTTGATTGTTATGGGTGTGCCCATATAATATGTCAGTATACCTATATCTTATTAAATTTTTACCTATCTATAGTATGAACACAGTAGATTTGTCATATGCGACAAACTTTTTGTTATTTTAAGGTATATGTGGACGATACTGAACTCCTATCAACTTTGTGCTCACCAACCTGCTCTCCTTCTTTTTATCCCTCACTAGACTCATTCACAGACGTGGTGTTGTAGTAGAGATAAAGCTTGTTAACTCCTTATTTCTTAAGTATTGCCTATAGGTAGGAGTGGAAGAAGGGAAGCTTATGCGGATAACTTTCCACAGTGTAATAGCCACCACGTCGTTAATGTAGGTGAGGTTCAGGGTAAGCAAGATTATAGTGAAGGACTGTGGTAACAATTCTTAGAGCACTAAGCACAAGTATCCTAAGCACTTCAGGGAGTTAGCCTTAAGAATAATACTGTGGATTTTACCCCTCTCACGAGTGCCAAAAGCTAGTCTTATTCTCTAGCTGACCTCCTCCCCGCCATAAATGGCGAGGGTTCCCTTAGGACGGTTCATTAGTTTATGGTTTACCGCCTTCACTCTCATCGCTTCATAGCTAGTGGATGCATTAAGCACCCACCCCGCTCCACTCGTCCAGCGGTAGACCACTGGGCTGGTCTTAGCCCACTTTACCCATATCCCTTGGGTGTAGGAGCCCTCACTCCACCCTCCTTGGGACTCGGGGATATGTGTTGAGAGGGAGGGACACATATACGTACGCCAAATGCCCTTGTGGGCTTCCCTCCCTCAAAAAGACAATAGTGTTTTTAGACTAAAAAACCTTTACCCCGCCTTAAAAGGCGAGGCTTGTCTTTCGCTTTGTCACCTTTTTCATAGGTTCATCGAGTCATTGAGGTTTGTTGCCCCATACCACCTTAATCAAATGAGTCTCGATTTCAAGGAAAAGAGGAAGTCAGTTTAATAATAACATGACTTAATAATATAAAATATGGATAAGTGGATAGTTCCTAGGGAGAAATTTTCTAAGCTCTTCCCTTTTTCCGTTGACGCCAAAGATTTTTTTCTAAAATATATTAAGGATGAGAAGTTTTCAGTGTGTTATATCACAGGTAGATTAAAACAAATTGCAGATCATTTAACTTATTCCTTTCAAGGGGAAATCGGACATATGTATTGGAGTGTGAGGTATAAGGGTGTAAATACTAGGGTGGTTAACAAGTACGTTCAAGTTTACTTTGATAATAAAGAGGGTGATATAAATGATAGTGTACTGGTCTCTTTCGTATTTGCAAAGGAACTTGGACTATTGGGCTTTGGAATAATAACTGACGTTGAATTAGACGCTTTAAGAAAATATGTTTACACTGACGAGACGAGTGGGTTTTACCCATTGAGGATAGGAATTAAGGTATTTTGGCTTCATAACAGCATAATTAATTCATGGAAGGACTATACTAAGTGGGAAGGAATAAGGAAAACGCGTAACTCACCTTTAATTCCATTACCTGCCGGTGTAATATGTATTGAAAATTTTAAAGGGAAGCCGGTTAAACCATTTATTAAAGACTTCATACTTGAAATGGAAAGAGGGATTGAAGAGACATTATCCTTCTATAATGGTTTAAAGGAGGAACCTAGGAAGGACTTTAATCAGGCAAATACGTAATTCTGATTTTTTACAAGTATATGATAACATTACGTGAGAGGTAATCCACAAAATTTTTAGGTGAAATTGTAGTTTATCTAAAGGTAAAGGATTTAAGCTATAAAGGACCTGCCAAATGTAATTTCAACTATTCTTCTTAATCAGTAACTTAATCAGCCATCAAATTGTTCTTAAATTGAACAGTATTCTACTCATCTGACCTCCTCCTCGCTCTAAGCGTTATCCTTGTCGACTCGGGTCTACATCCCTCGTATAAGGCATTTCAGGCTCTTTTTCATCTAAGGAGAAAGATTCCTACTTTCAAAGTTTTTGTAGCATCAGTAAACTCTTCTCTCAAGTAAGTAAAATTCTGTGCGTCTACAGCAGTTTTTGTTATCTAGATATTAATTAAATTTTATTCTTCTTGAGAAGTTTTTTATTTACTTGGACGAGAATAGGATTAGGTTCTGTTTATGAGTCCTATAGCCTTGGTATTATTCTCTATATAGCCTATCTTTCCCCATGGGTTTATTAAGTCATTGAGCTAAGTTGCATGATGCTACCTTACAAAATAAGGGAAGCCTTTCCCTTCGGGGCAGTAAGGAAATCAGCGAATTTTAATCAGCCCTTTATTTGCTCAATAACTCCTTAAACTCGTTCAGGCTCTTTGTGTATTCCTCTTCCAGCTCGTTATCCCATATGTCTTTAAAAGAAGTGATGTTGTCTAAAATAAACTTAGTTAATTTTATGATATCCCTTATCGCCTCTTCCTTTGAAGAATAGTTGGTAATGCCCTTATATATTCCGTTATAAGCATAGGAGTGTAGAAGGAGTGCAGTTGAAGTTACATTTGATAGGTCCTTGTATCCCAAATCCTCCAACTCTTGCGTTATTCCCTTTATACCCGTGGTTGGAGCGCAAAAACCTATCTTATTGTACCACTCCTTTTGCTTTTCATCTTTACCTAATTTATCTAGGTTTAGCGTTACTAAAGCACTAATGAATGCCTTCCATGCCAAGAAAATCTTATTAGCCGAATTTCTTGAATACCCATCCTTCAGCATCTTTATTGATAGTCTAACCTCGAACAACGATTCAAGGACTCTATTACGTGCATAACCCTTTCTGTCTTTTACGTTAGGAAATTTTATTATTTCCACGAATTTCTTGTGATTACACTCATTAAAATACTTTAGTCAAGTGACGCACTGTGTACGTAGTTTGGCTACAATTACACTTCTCCCATATAGTCTCACTCATGTAGATTATGAAGGTTTAATCATTTTATAAGCCTCAGATCACCTCGTTCTATCATTTTAATGACGTTAAAATGGAATAGCACTCTCAGTTGACAATAGGTAAATTTACTGATAACTGTTGCTAGTAGAGATTCTTCAAATCTATTATATGTTGTCCTAGGTGATACATTATTTATAGGATTACTTTATCTGTATTTTGATCGAATCCCTTTAATGAATTACATTTTTCATGTTTTATAACAAAATTATAAAAAATTACTACTGACACGTATTGGGCCACAATAAAAGCGTAAATCGGATAAGACTTAAAGGAGGCATAAAAATTAGTAATTGTTATTTTTAGACGTATATCAACATTATACTAACAAATAATAATAATAAAAAAATTTTACTTTTCTTTTAATAAAAATCCTAGTGTATTTAGGTGATTTGTATCTTAGATAGAAGTTAACTTTCAACGTTTACGCTTTAACTCAGACTTGAGATTCTACGCTTTTCTACAGGATCATTTCTCTCTATCTCACCTTTTCCTTCAAAGTAATTCAACAGGATGGTCTCTAACTAATCAGGGACAATAGATCATATAAAAATTTTTTATATTTACTTTGAAACAATTAATAGATAAATATGAGTTGGGAACCAAGCGAGGAGTGGAACAGAGCCTTAAAAATGGCTTTCGTATCTTTCTCCGCAGGTATGTTCTTAGAGTCCTTCATCTTTGGACTGGAGTCCATTGCAACTAATTGGTACACCGTGCCTAAAATTCTGGAGAGTTTGTTACTCGCCTGGGCTCCCCTGTGGCTTATAATTGGTATAGCATTTGCTGGTCCCATAGCGGATAGGATTGGTAGAAAAACCACGTTATGGATCACACTGGCTATATACGTTATTGGAGGGATAGGATTAATTTTCTCGTTTAATTACGTTCTAGTGCTTATCTTCACCGCTATAATGCTATTCAGTGCCGGTGGAGAGATGAACACCATTATGGCAGCTACACATGAGATCATGCCTCAAAGGAACAGAGGCAGAATAATGTTTTTAGAAATAAACTTCATAAACCTAGGGGGAGCCGTACTAGGAGGACTAGGTCTATTAACCCAGTTCTCATCTATTTTCTTTCAAAGGCTAGTTCTCGGCGCAGTTATTATGGTAGCAGCTGTAGTACTCTTCATCACCAGGCTAGAGTTACCCGAGTCAGTTAGGTGGTTAAGTGCTAAGCGTAAAATGACCAATGGAGGTAGCGTAGTAAAACAGGGATTAGATAAGGACACAGCGTTTAAGCTGTTTGTGACTACAGCTATTGCATTTGCTAATTCCGCTGGATTTGGTCTAATAACATATGTGTTAGGACCTTACTTCTTTTCAAATCTAACCGGGACTATAATATTTGTGGCTGACATAACTGAGTTCATAGTTGGCTTAGTGGTTTCCTTCTTAGCAGATTCCTTGAGTAGGAGAGGGCTACTATTGTGGTCTAATCTCGGCATAGTGGTATTTACATTCTTAACCTATTATCTCATCCCCGCTTGGAAGTCAGACTTAGTAATATTTTGGGCTCTGTTAGTTGCCATAAATGCGTTCACAGCTGTGCAATACTTAACAGAGGATACGTTCAAAGCTGAGTTGTGGTCCACCATCAGAAGGGGAACTTATACGGCAATTGCTAGGGTAGTTTCAATAGGTCTTTACATACCAACCATATTCCTCACTCTATCCTTCTCGTTATCTCAATACGTCCTATTTAATCTAGGGATATGGAGCATAGGGTTGTTTGCTTCAGTCCTATGGTACATTTTTGGATTTGAAACAAGTAAGGGAACGAGTATTGATGATATAGAGAAAAAGAAGGTATTTGAAGATTAAAGGTTTTTAAACGCTTTTTCCAAAGTACTTCTAGTGATACTAACACCTATCATGACGCCTTCTACTCTTGACCCATGAGAATGGCTCTCAACTTGGTCAGGGAAAATAAGTCTCTTCATGAGCTAAGAAAAAGTGTGTGGGAATAAAGACATTACTAATTGTTACGTTGAACACTAAATGTAGAGCCAGCTATGTACTTACTAATCTATTCTCTATGACCTCTTTAACAATCTCCTGTCCTCACTTATACTCTCCTCCCTTTTACACACCTAGATATAACTTGTCGATGTTGCCTAAATCTCTTTTTCAATATCCTTAACTAAACTATAGCTTTATGCGTTCTATGACCCTCATCTGTCCGTTAATGTGTATTATGACCCTAATCATCAAGTTTTACTTACCCCAGCCTCTAAGAAGTCCCTCAGGTTTCTCATTAAGTTCGTGATCCTTTGTTAAGAACGTAATCTTTACTCAATCAGTACTGGGTTAACATACTTCTTCGCCTTTTCTTGTTGCTTAATGTCGTTCGTCACAAGCCTTGCGTTAGCCTTCATTGCTAACACTATGTACAAAGAGCCATTACCGGTAGCTCCTCAGTTAGGGACAATTTTAGGACTTCGTCTACGTACCTTGCATACTCGTGTACCCTTACTAGCCTGGTCAAGTCGTTCTTTAAAACATTAATAATTAGTTTAGCTTCGTCAACCCGTAACTCCTTTAACAAGTACACTTTCTTCCACACAGCGTTCGTGGTCTCAACCAAGACCAATTCAATGGTCTCTCCGTCCTTTAGGTAATTTGTTACTCTTTCCCTTCTTCTCTTGTCAAGATCTTAACGAGGGTTGAGGCATTAATTACTGTCCCTATCTTCCCTCACCAACCTCGCTACTTCCCCCCTCTTCACTCCCTTGATGTCTTTGAGCTTCTCCTCTGTCTCCCTCAAGATCTCCTCCTCCTTTAACTCCTCTGTCTTACGGGCTATGAAGTTTTCTATCTCCTCTCTCCACTTTATATTATATTTTTGCATCTCCTCTCGTAGACGCTTATCTATCCTTATACTGTAGACTACTTTCATTATAATATCGTATATATTACTGATTATATTTGAAGTTTACGTAATACGGGAAAAGTATGATGTAACTTATTTAGTCAGTCCTAGTTCTTCAGTAAAAATATTTGGAATACTAAAATAGTATGTAGTGGTGGTAAGTAAACCTTATGTACACATTCCACCCTACTTGTGAAAAGTAACCTGCTTGAGTCCTCCATGGGTTAGAAAAAGCCCTAGGGAAGGAAATGTCTTAACCTAGCCTTGATGAAGAACTCGACAATCCATGATCCTTATTTGTCAATTTCTATTAACCTTGAATATAAAAATCTTGAATTAACGTCATTTGTATTCCTTATTGTATTCACTCTGATTAAGAGGTATGGTAGAGAAAAATACTTATAACTTCTTCGACCCTGGGATAAGGCTAGGGATGGTTCAGGGTAATATCAAAGTTTGTTAATTAGACCTCTGGACATACTTGAATAGTCAAAGGACTATACAAGTGGGTGTTCACGATAATACACAGACAAGGGAATGTATCTAATATTCTTTTTCTAAGGATAAGAAAACCTTCAAGAATGTTAAAATACACTGCCTAGAGGGAGGTAAACGGGTAAGTAATGATTACAACGTTTACTTCGCCTTGATAAACCACACCGTAATATAGCCAATATTACGAAACGAGAGCAATGAGGGACAAACTCGTCAGACTTAATAGGGTAATAAAGACAGTAAGCATAGAAACGCTAAAGTACGCACCATATATATTTAAATGGGATTACAACTACAATTTATAGCTTCATGACGGCATTATATACACACATGAGACTTGTCTATCATTTAAAAAGTAGTGGGTCAGGCAACACGTTTATATTTACCTCCGATTTTGTGATACCATAAATTGAATTTATGATTAAGATGTCCTTGTGGTCTTAATCAAGAAGCAAATTTATATTATACCATGAAGAATTTTTAAGTGGGAGTATGATAGGGGAAAAATTCGAGAGGAAGGCTGACGAGAAGGGAAGGATATACATACCGGAGTATAAGGGAAAGACTGTTTATTTAGTCGATTCAGGTCACGGCTATTTCATCACAAGCGATAAGGGATTAGCTGATGCCGTAAGTAAAAATGCTTCTAGCTTCGTCACTGAGGAGTTTTTAAGGTTAGTTACAGAGCTAGATTTACAGTTAGAAGACGTTCACAAGGAGGCAGAAAACGAGTTAGCTAAGAGGTTTTTAAAGCAACTCAGTTGAGATAGTATGGAGACGCGGAAAAGGCTTTTAGACACGGACGTCCTATTGTCTAAAAAGTTTGTGGAAGTCAAAGAACCGTACGTTGTCAGCCTAATCTCCATTATAGAGATAACTTCAGTAATACGGAGGAAATACCTTGAACTTGCCAAAAAGGGTGAAAAATCAAGGGCTGAAGGGTATATAAGATTTCTAAACCTCACGTTATCTCACATCAGAAATAATGTCGTGGAGGTGACGTTTAGGGACGTAGAGAGAGGTATTGAGCTAATGTTTGAGAGGGACGTAAATCTAGGTGAGGCAGTGAACACTATGGTCGCCAAGAGACTAAATTTAACCGTAATCAGCAGTGATAAGGACTGGGAGAGTCTAAGGGATATTATTGATGTAGAGAACATGTAGTGGATGATCTCCTAGATTCTAAGATTTGTGGTTTACCCTCAGATAAAGGAGTTCAGCCTTTCACAGGGTTTTACCCTCGACCTCACTCCTTAAAAATGCTTTTCCACCATAAAATTCAATTCATATCAGGACAAATTGTTGTCCACACGTAAATTATGCAGAGTGAAGATTTTCTAAATTATTTAAATTAAACGTACGTATATTTTTTTAAATTATATAATAATATCATACGGTATATATTTTGACATACAGATTTAAATTAACAATTTTCTGATTTATCTATTACCTATATTAGAAATATTTATATATTTAAAAATTATAAGTATACACTGAAGTTTTATGACAGAACAAAAGAGGGCAAATCCCGCACCTCTTGGTCTATCTGGTTTCGCCTTAACAACCCTAGTTTTAAGCACATATAACGCAGGTCTGCTAACAAGTGGACAAAACGCAGTTCTAGGACTTGCAGCATTTTATGGGGGTCTAGCACAACTCTTAGCAGGGATACTCGAGTATAGGGCAGGTAACACATTCGGTTATGTAGCGTTTTTCACATATGGAGCGTTCTGGGAGTGGTTCTTCTTAACGTCATTAGGGATCTTCGGAGGAGTAACCGCTACTGGAATTGGCTATGTACTAGTAGCGTTCGGAATATTCACCCTAGTGATGTGGTTCGGTACCTTCAAATCAAACCTAGGGCTGTTCATAACATTTTTGCTGTTGTGGATAACGTTCTTCCTACTAGGAGCAGGTGCAATGATGGGAAACAACACACTATTCCATGCTGGAGGTTACATAGGAATTTTAACAGCCATAGCTGCATGGTATACAGGTCTCGCAATAGTAGTAGCTGAATCACTGGGCGCTAAACCACCACTAGGAAAAGCTCCCATGTCTTAACCAATTTTTTTATTTTTGTTTTTCCCCTTTCTTGGGAAAACCTATCTTTCGAAGTATTGAAATACATTAGTATGATTTAGTAATGTATAGTAGCTTTTCATTAATTTATGCTCTAATACAAAATTCTCTCTTCCTAGAATATTTTGAATTTAGCGTGTTGTCCTCGGCTAAATTTCTTCACTATTATTTCATTTTATGACTGGCTTCAACGTCCTCCTCACCACCATAAATGGTGAGGCTTTCCTCACTTTGTAAGATAAAAGAGGTAGAGAAACAACTGTTGTACCTATTCCCCGTGGTATTAGTATAATTTCACATATTTAATTAGTTTTTCTTCTAAGAAACATTTTTATTATTTAGATTACTTAAATTTATTTATGTCCTCTGCACTCCAGGAGATCTTAGATAAAATTGATAGAAGTAGAGTGACGAGACTGTACTGGATCATAACTGTTCTAGCTGCTATAGGGGGATTTCTTTTCGGCTATGACACCTCAGTCATAGGCACTGTAGCAGTGTTTGTCCCCTACAACTTCACTGGTTTCCTTTTGGGCTATGAGATAGCAAGTGCGTCTTTAGGAGCAGCCATCGGTGCACTTATAGGCTATTTCTCTACAGACAGATATGGGAGGAAATCCCTCCTCATCGTAGACGCAGGTATCTACACAGGTGCAGCCATACTGACCGCTCTGAGCGTAAACGATATAATGTTTTTGGTGATGAGGACAATTATTGGAATCGCAATAGGTGCTGACTCAGCAGTAGCGACTTCTTACATAACGGAATATGCCCCTAAAGATAGGAGGGGCTCTCTAGCAATTATGCAACAGTGGATGATAACAATCGGTATACTTGGCTCATACCTAGTGGGCTCAGCTGTACTTTACATCGCTCCCTCTCTAGCTTACACTGTGGACTGGAGATTACTCCTGGCTTTAGCAGCAATCCCCTCATTAATAGGCTTAGTGTTGAGGTTTATGATGCCAGAGTCACCGAGGTGGTTGCTGGTCTCAGGTAAGAAGGAGAAGTTGAAGAGTGATCTGAGGAGGCTCGGTCTACAAATTGATGACAGTCTATTGGACAGGGCAGCCTCAGAGGTCAGGAGTGAAGTTAGACAAAGTTTTGATATAGCGACTAAGAGGGCATTTACTATCGTAGCCCTGTGGATAATTTTCCAACAGATCACAGGTATAAATGTGCCATTCTACTACGGTCCGACCATAATCGAGAACCTGCACCTGTTCAGTTCCACCTCAAACCCTATGTACTCCCAGATCAATTCAGTTTTGGCTTCCTCAATTCTGGCTGTCATAAACACTGCAGCGACATACATTGCCTTTAGGTATATAGACAGGATAGGTAGGAGAAAGTTAGCCCTCTCTGCCTATACTGGTATGTTAATATTTGACCTCATTGGTGGTATTTTAGTAATGCAGGGTGTCTTGGTAGGTGCATTGATAGCATTTGCAGGTTTCATAATATTCTTCGCCTATGGCGTTGGAGGTACAGGGTGGTTAATCCAGGCTGAGTATTTTGACACTCCTGTTAGGGGGAGGATGGCTGCAATAATAGCGTTAATAGACTGGCTGGCGAACTTCATCATAATTGAGGTGTTTCCAGTTATGCTCTCTACAATAGGTTTAGCAGGCTCCATGTTTGTGTTTACTGCTCTTGATGCCATAGCTTTAGGTCTCTTCTACAAGTTACTCCCCGAGACTAAGGGTCTATCCCTAGAGACTATAGTTAAAACGTTCAGGGAGACTCCACTTACCAGAGTGGTCTCAGAGTTTAACTCAATAACTAAGGGAGAAGAGATAAAGGTTAAGGACAAGTAATGGAAAGACAGGGTGCATAAGGAGGAATAGGAAACATGATATTATTTATTTTTTCTTCTCTTTCCACTTATCCCACCTGGGGGGAAAGCTTAACTCATTTTGTAAACCAGAGCCTATGAAGCCTTAAGTTAAACATTCCGCCCTATAATGGGTTATACCCTATGAAATTACATTAAAATTTGAAAAAAATGAAGATGTCTTCATTCTCTAGCGGCTCAGTAATAGTATGTTATCGTTATTGTCTCGGTTGCACCGTTTATGAGGTTGTTATTCCCTACCCCTACACAGTAGTTAGAGGGAAGGACTGGGAACACTGCAGTTCCTTGGGAACCTACACTAATGGAATTATCATAGTTTATACCATAGGCATTCCAATACACTCTGGCGTAGGTTTGGGTAGTAGTTGAACTCTGTACATTTACTACAATATACCCAGTGTAGTTCGCGGTATAGCACCAATAACTGAAGTAACCAGCAGGCTGATTGACAACCTGATTCGATATCAATGTGTCGCTATAACTTAAAGATAAAACCTGTTTGTAATAGTTTAATTGTTGTTCTGATGTTTGATATTGCTGCTGTAATGTTTGATATTGTTGTTCTAATGTTTGATATTGATCTCTGTAATAGTTTAATTGTTGTTCTGATGTTTGATATTGCTGCTGTAATGTTTGATATTGTTGTTCTAATGTTTGATATTGATCTCTGTAATAGTTTAATTGTTGTTCTGATGTTTGATATTGCTGCTGTAATGTTTGATATTGTTGTTCTAATGTTTGATATTGATCTCTGTAATAGTTTAATTGTTGTTCTGATGTTTGATATTGCTGCTGTAATGTTTGATATTGTTGTTCTAATGTTTGATATTGATCATTCGTTTGACCTCCACCATTGTTCGTTACAACTGTGTTTGGAACACTGGACTGACCTATAACAAATCCTATTATTGCGCCTATAATCAAACTTACGAAGACCGCCACGACTATCTTTATTCCTGGTGTCATAACTTAATATAATGTGGAGATTTTAATAAAGATTGTGAAACACAGAGATTAACCTCAATTTTTTAACAAGAACTGAAAAAGCCCTCTCCTTCTAGGCTGAGTCAGGTTCCACAGTTTTGTGAATTATTCGTCTCTAAGGCGAGTTGGACATTAACCTTATCTTTTTCAAATCACTATATTAAGGTATTTTTAAAATCGATAAATTAAAATACCTAAATAAAAAAATATGTCTATGGAGATAGAGGAAGGTTATAAAAACATTTTAGGTCTTAGAATCTACTACAAGCTCTTCAAAGCTAACAGTGAAAAGAAGCTAATTACCCTCCACGGTGGACCTGGAGGTTCCCATGATTACTTGGAACCATTGTCTGAATTATCAAAACACGGAGTAAATGTCCTGTTTTACGACCAGTTTGGATGCGGAAGATCTGAGGAGCCTAAGGAGCTGAGCAAGTACACCGTAGACTATGGAGTAGAGGAACTGGAGGAGCTGAGAAAACAGATATTTAACGATAAGGTGGTTATCCTTGGTCACTCCTATGGGGGGTTATTGGCTTTGGCTTATGCGATCAAATACAAGGAGAACCTCAAGGGCTGTAGCCTTTTTTATTGACATAATTGACCATACCTCGTCATCTAGATTTACAAAAAGGTTTTTTAACTGGTAGTAAGTAGTAGTTAATGGGATGGTAAGGCTCAGATGCCCTAAATGTGGTCACGTGTGGGAGTATAAGGGAAAGAGTATGTACTATGCTACATGTCCAGTGTGTATGAGGAAAATTAACGTCGAGAAGAATAAGGTGGGATAAATGGACGGCAACCATATAGTTAGGACTGTAATGTTAAGCCTTAAAGTCAACTCAGAAGTTTATGCAAGGCTCAAGGAGGTTGAGGAGGAGTATAAGCAAATACTTGAAGACGCCATAGATTACGGTTTAAGGAATAACATAAACTCGTTTACAAAGCTTAAGGCCGGTATCTATAGGCAAGAAAGGGCTAAACATCACTCTTTACCTTCTCATTACATCTACACAGCTTGTGAGGATGCAAGTGCTAGGTTAAAGAGCTATCTGAAGAGGAGGAAACAAGGCAAGGCTTATACAGACAAGCCAGAGATAAGAAATGTCTCTGTCCACTTAGACGACCACTTGTGGAAGTTTTCACTAAGCGAAGTTAGGATTGTAACAAGAAAGGGTTGGGTGTCATTAAAGCCATTTTTCACTAAACTATTCTGGAGGTATTATAATGACGGTTGGGCTTTGGCTAGTGAGTCCTCTTTCAAACTGTGTAAGGGTAATGTGGTTAAGCTTTACCTAGTCTTCAAGAGACCATTACCAAAGCCTTTTGAGGCTAAAGGGTATATACCAGTTGACTTAAACGAGGACAATGTCTCAGTACTGCTAGATGGTAAACCTTTACTGGTAGAGACTAGTGTCAAGAAGATTACCCTTGGTTATGCTTATAAGAGGAAGAGGATTAGTGAGGGTAGGTCTACAAAGGATAGAGTTGTTAGGAGGGCTCTGAAGAGCTTGAAAGAGAGGTTTAAGAAGTTAGACATTCGTAGAAAGTTGGCTAAGCTGATTGTTACTGAGGCTTTGAGGGAGGGTAAGGGTATAATCCTAGAGGATTTGCCAAAGAACACTCCAGAGAAGATGGTTCAAGACATTAAGGACAAGCAGTTGAGGGACAGGATTTACAAGTCTGCTTTCGCCTCTCTGAAGAATGCTATCGTAGAGAAGGCTAAGGAGTTTGGTGTACCCGTCTTGTTGGTTAACCCTGCTTATACTTCCTCTGTTTGTCCAATACATGAGTGTAAAATCATTTACCCACCCGATGGGAGCTCTGCTCCAAGGGTGGGTGTTTGTGAGAGAGGAAGGGAAAGGTGGCATAGGGATGTAGTAGCGTTATACAACCTCTTAAAGAAAGCTGGTAATGTGAGCCCAATGCCGTTGGGCTCGAAGGAGTCCCATGACCCACTCACCGTAAGATTAGGTGAGTGGTTGAGGGCTAAGTCCCTACACTTGACCTTGAATGTTAATAAAATGATGGGAATGACAGTGTAGGGACAAACGGTTGATAGTCAGTAGTGGGCTCTCGAGTGTGCCATACACTGTGAAAGAGATGCAGAGGTTGATAAACGACCTGCCTGAAAAGTATAAGGCAGCAATAAGGAAATACGACCAGCTGAAGGACTACAAAAATCCAGAGTATTTAGAGGCAGTCAACTACTTCTACAAGACACATCTACTGAGATTAGACCAAATGCCTGAGGCAGTGAAGAGGACGTTTGAATACCTGGAGAAAAGGAAGACCTATGAGATAATGAACGGTCCAAATGAGTTCACCATCATAGGCACTATAAAGGACGTCGACTTAACAGACCAGTTGAAGAGGATAGCTGTACCGACACTCATAACAGTGGGTAAGTACGATGAGGTGACACCAAATGTTGCAGAGCTCATCCACAAAGGGATCAGAGGTTCTAGACTCGTGTTGTTTGAGAACAGTTCACATATGGCAATGTGGGAGGAAAGGGAAAAGTACTTGAGCACAGTCCTGGAGTTCATAAACCAAGTCTACCAAGTAAAATAGGTAAGATGTAAATGGTGAGGAGAAGGAAAAAGGTAAAACCCCTTTTACGCATATATTCACACTAACGCCTGCGTCTCTAGACATCTAAGGAAAAAGAGATATGCCTAGATGTGCCCATGGTTTAACATCCCTTTCCTTACCACTGTGTACCCTTGACAACAGGGGTCAACAGGGTACCTAACTTGGTAATACTTATCTCAACCACATCTCCGTGTCTTAACCCCTTGTCTTTCCCAGGAATAATGGCAGTACCAGTTGTCAATATAGTCCCGTCAGGTACCGGGTTATCCCTCAACAAGTACTGAATCTGTTCCTCAATCTTTCTCCTCATCTTGTTCGTGTTCACACTGCCTTCAAAAAGGACTCTGCCCTCCCTCATTATTTTCAACCTTATATCAAGGCTGTAGGGGTTACCCACCTCATCTGGTGTTACAATAAACGGACCAAAAGCACAGCAACCATAGTATATCTTTGATTGAGGTAAATAGAGCGGGTTGTCAGCCTCTAAGTCCCTAGCCGATACGTCGTCCAAGATTGTATAACCTAGAATTTTCCCCCTTGAATCGATCACGACCGCCAACTCAGGTTCAGGTAAAGTCCACTCTGAGTCACTCCTCACCACTATTGCCTCCCCATGTCCTACACACCTGTTCCCCGTAGCCTTGAAAAATATCTCAGGTCTCACTGCGTCATACACTTTCTCGTAGATTGTCTTCCCAGTTATTCTAGCCACGTCCTCCTCTGAATACCTCTCCCTAGCCATCTCATAACTTATACCTGACCCCCAAACCTCTATGGGGTCAAATGGCTTAGTTATCCTGGTGTCCCCATTCTTAAACTTCGTTAGCAGTTCCTCCAGGT
The DNA here is from genome assembly GCF_000012285.1 of Sulfolobus acidocaldarius DSM 639. Lineage (NCBI taxonomy): Archaea > Thermoproteati > Thermoproteota > Thermoprotei > Sulfolobales > Sulfolobaceae > Sulfolobus > Sulfolobus acidocaldarius. The sequence continues at coordinate 1,750,691 of NC_007181.1, read as the reverse complement.
TGAACCCTATTACCTTGTCACCTAAAATCTCCTTACTTTCAGAATACCTAATTAAAGCTTTAACTGGGTCTTCATCTAACTTTACTACATCGTTTCCTACTATAGCGTAATGTACATAATGTGAACCCTTCTTTACTACTCTAAATATTCTCATTTGTAACCCTCTACTCGTGACTGTATTTACGTGACTGTATTTAAATGTAATAGCAAACATGTTAACATTATATGATAAAAATTAGAATGATAAGATAATACGTATGATGAAATCGTATCAGGAACTGGCATATAAGTGGATAAGAGGTAGTGGAGAGGAGTACCTAGACGTAAACCCTGCAGACAAGGAACATGTATTGGCTAAAATAAAACTATTTACAAAGGATGACCTCAAAGAGTCCCTGAACAAGGCTCTGAGTAAGTTCGACGAGTGGTCAAGGACCCCATCACCAAAGAGGGGTCAAATACTCCTTAAGGCAGGAGAGTTAATGGAACAGGAGGCAAAAGAGCTAGCACTACTTATGACACTTGAAGAGGGTAAGACACTGAAGGACAGTATGGCAGAAGTGACCAGGAGTTATAATCTCCTGAAGTTCTATGGTGCACTAGCCTTTAAAATAGGAGGAAAGACACTGCCCTCATCTGACCCCGATTCGAGGATATACACTTTGAAGGAACCCTTGGGTGTCGTAGCCCTAATCACACCGTGGAACTTCCCCTTGTCAATACCGGTCTGGAAGTTAGCTCCAGCACTAGCCACAGGTAACACAGTAGTCCTAAAACCTGCCACCAAGACCCCACTGTTGGTAGCTAAGCTGGTTGAAATACTCTCCAGGGCTGGACTACCTGATGGAGTTGTCAACCTAGTTGTTGGAAAAGGAGGGGAACTTGGTGACATCATAGTCTCTGACGAAAACATATCAGCCGTGTCCTTCACAGGCTCCACTGAGGTGGGAAAGAGGATCTACAGGTTAGTTGGTGATAAGAACAGGATGACGAGGATACAGTTGGAGTTAGGGGGAAAGAACGCCCTCTACGTTGACAGGAGTGCTAACTTAGACTTAGCGTCAGAGTTAGCTGTTAGAGGAGCATTTGGGTTGACCGGTCAGTCCTGTACAGCGACTAGCAGACTAATAGTCCACAAGGATGTTTACGGTCATTTTAAGCAAAAATTGATAGAGAGGGTGAGGAAATGGAGGGTAGGTAATGGTACTGATGACGTAGACATGGGACCTGTTGTGGACGAAGGTCAATTCAAGAAAGACCTAGAGTATGTGGAGATTGGAAAGAGGGAGGGGTTTAAGCTGATCTATGGCGGAAACGTAATCCCAGGTAAGGGCTATTTCCTAGAGCCAACAATATTTGACGGCGTTACACCTGAGTCAAGACTGTTCAAGGAGGAGATCTTTGGACCTGTTTTAACCGTGACTGAGGTTGGAAGTTTAGACGATGCAATTTCCCTTGTCAACAGTGTGGAATACGGTCACACTGCAGGTATAGTCTCAACAGACATAAAAGCAATAAACAGGTTTGTAAGAGAAGTAGAAGCAGGAGTGATAAAGGTGAATAAGCCGACTGTGGGTCTAGAACTACAAGCTCCATTTGGTGGTTTTAAGAACTCTGGAGCTACGACATGGAAAGAGATGGGTGAGGAGGCTTTAGAGTTCTACTTGAGGGAAAAGACAGTTTATGAGGGATGGTAACCTTCACGTGAGTACGAGAGCCAATCCGAGAGAGGAAAGCCTTGCTAGCGTGGTTTGTGAACAACAATTTTTCATTAGGTAAATAAAATTTTACTCTAACCATGCTAGTGGATTTCGAGCCATATCTGAAAATTTTATCTACACTATGCAATAAACATGACAATAACCTACCTCCTCTACGACCTAAAGGCGAGCTTGCCTTTCGTTTTGTCAACAATTGTTATGCTAGAATGTGAAATTTATTTTAATCCACGGAATAGAACATCTAGTTCACCGAAATCTCCTAGTTGGCGTCATATTGAAGAGGAAGTTCCCCTCTCGTACTTAACTCCTTATTCGTGTATTAGGATAACCTCTGGGATATTTAGTTCCTTAAGTTCTTTCTCCTCTCTAGATAAGGCTCTAGTATTTTTTACCTTTGCAGTAGCTATTGTTGTACAGTCAGTTAATGAGATAGGGTATTTACACTTACACTTCCCAGCCTCACTGATTACTTTCCTATTAACCCCAACTACTCTAAATAACCCTGAACTTATTAGATGACTAACTACTTCCTCAGCCTTCTCCACACCCAAAGCTCTACAGGTAATGTAATAGGTTTCAACTAAGCTCAACGAACTAACTATAGGTCTTATTTCACCGCCCTTTATCTTGTTAAAAATTCCCTTGTACTTCCCCTCAACAAAGGACAGTAATACACCACTATCAAGGACTAAACTTCCTGACAATTCTGTCTTCGTCATCACTCCTCCCAGCCTTCAACATCTCATAGAGCTCAACGCCTTTAGCCACTCCAAATACCTGATCTAATAGTTCAGGTCTTTTCACCTTGCTCTCTTTTAACAAGTAGTTTATCGCGTCATCAACAGTGTACTTTCTTCCGTACTTCATCTCCAATTTGCCTATTAACTTTATTAATTTCTGTTTTGTTCTAGCTTTAACCTTGATTGTTACTAATTTTTCTCCTTTTTCCACTTCTCCTACCACTGTAATATTCCACACTATTTTTTATAAACTTTTCATATGTAAGAGGTTCTTCCATGTATCCTTATCTTACTCTCCCTAAGGGTTCACAGGATTTCATGACAAAAAGAGGACGAGCAGCCATTGGAGGAAGTCAATAACATATTTAAAAAGATAATACCTATATTATATATGCCATCTGTGGCTGAAGTAATAACAAAAGTATTAGAGGAGAGCGGAGTCCAGAGGATTTACGGTATTCCTGGAGACTCAATAGACCCTCTAGTTGACGCAGTGAGGAGATCAAAAGTGTCCTACATCCAGGTGAGACATGAAGAGGGAGCTGCATTTGCCGCATCAGTTGAGGCAAAGATCACAGGCAGACCTGTTGCGTGTATGGGTACCTCTGGACCAGGATCAATACACCTATTAAACGGTTTATATGACGCAAAGATGGACCACGCACCTGTCATAGCGTTTTCAGGTCAAGTGGAGTCAGATATGTTAGGACACGACTACTTCCAGGAGGTCAACTTAGTCAAGTTATTTGACGATGTAGCAGTGTTTAACCAGGTCCTTATTAACCCTGATAACGCAGAGTACACAGTGAGGAGGGCTATCAGGGAGGCTGTCACCAAGAGGGGAGTTGCACACATAAACCTCCCTGTGGATATATTGAGGAAGTCCTCGGAGTATAAGGGCAAAAGGGAGGAGATTGTCCCGAAAGTGGAATATAGTGTGGACTTCTCCAAAGTGAAAGAGTTGATCGAGAGGAGTGAAAAGCCAGTGTTAATGATAGGCGGGGGAGCAAGGGGTCTTGGTGAACAGATCAGTAAATTTGCAGAGAGGATAGGATCCCCAGTAATCTACGCCCTTAACGGAAAGGGCATACTACCTGACCTAGACCCCAAGGTAATGGGTGGAATAGGGCTACTTGGGACAAAGCCCTCCATATCTGCGATGGACAAGGCTGACCTGCTCATCCTGTTGGGGACTTCATTCCCCTATGTTAACTTTCTAAACAGAGACGCTAAAGTAATCCAGGTCGACATAAACCCATCAAACATAGGAAAGAGGATTGACGTCGACATATCCCTACCAATACCTGCAGAGGAGTTTCTCAAGATAGAGGTAAAGGAGAAGGACGAGAAGTTCTATGAGAAGTTGAAGGGAGAGAAGGAGGACTGGCTGGACAGGATAAGTAAGCAGGAGAGCAGTACAGATACACCCATGAAGCCCCAGAGGGTAGCTTATATAGTCTCACAGAAGTGTAAGGACGACGCTGTAATAGTCACAGACACGGGTAATGTGACAATGTGGACTGCCAGGCACTTCAGAGCCTCAGGAAAACAGACATTTGTCTTCTCCTCATGGCTGGGGTCTATGGGCATAGGAGTACCTGGGGCTGTAGGTGCATCATTAGCCACAAACAGGGAGAGACAAGTGATAGCCTTTGTGGGTGATGGTGGATTCACAATGACCATGATGGAGTTGATAACAGCAAAGAAGTATGGGCTCCCTATCAAGGTCATTATCTACAACAACTCGAAACTGGGGATGATAAAGTTCGAACAAGAGGTCATGGGTTACCCAGAGTGGGGAGTAGACCTGTTTAACCCAGACTTCTCCAAACTGGCTGAGTCAATGGGCTTTAAGGGGTTCAAGCTGGAGGAACCCGGTGAGGCTGAGAGTGTCATTGAGGAGTTCCTTAACGCAGAGGGAGGGGCTGTACTGGACGCAGTAGTTGACCCAAACGAGAGACCCATGCCACCTAAACTGACCTTTAAACAGGCAGGGGAGTACGTGCTATCAATATTCAGGGAGAAGCTACAGGGTGACTAGGTTGATAGTGATACTGGGGGGAGGGTTTGCAGGTGTCTCAGCTTACAACCAGAACAGTGAGGCAGTGGTGGTGGACAAGAAGGACTTTTTTCTCCTAACCCCATGGGTGATAGACTACGTGTGTGGTCTTAAAGAGTTGGAAGACGTGACAGTGAAGTACAAGAGAGTCGTGTTGGGTGAGCTGAGGAAAATAGACTATAAGGGTAAGAGGGTTATACTTGATAAGGACAGGGAGATAAGGTATGACAAACTTATAGTGAGTCTGGGTCACCACCAGAACTTGCCCAGGTTAAAAGGTGCAAGGGAATATGCACATAAGATAGAGACACTAGATGACGCTGTAGCACTGAGGAAGAGGCTTGAGGAAGTAAAGAACGTGGTCATAGTTGGTGGAGGTGCTACGGGTGTGGAGTTAGCTGGGAACATCAGGGGGAAGAACATTACATTAATCCACAGGAAGGAAAGGCTACTGCCGACAATGACCACAGGGTCGTCAAAGAGGGCTGAAAAGCTGTTAACAGAGCTCGGTGTGAACTTGATGCTGAAAGTGAGTGCAGAGGAGATAACTAAAGAAGGTGTTGTTACATCTAACGGGTTCGTGAAGTCCGAGTTGACAATATTTGCTGGTGGTCTCAAAGGTCCACAGATCATAGACACAATAGAACACAGGAATAAGGACCACAGGCTACTTGTTGACAAGTACTTAAGGTCAGTGGAGTTTAATGACATTTACGGTGCAGGCGACTGTGCCACATTTGAAAACGAGGACATCCCCATGTCAGCTAACACAGCTGTCATATCTGGTAGGGTAGCCATGAGGAACGCTATGGGAGAGGAGGTCGAGTTTAGACCCAAGAGGTTAGCTACGATACTGAGGGTTGGTGAGGACTTCTTTGGTGATTTTGGTGATAACTATGTGGAGGGTAACTCAGCTAGGCTGTTGAGAAGTATAGCCTACACCGAGTCATTGATGTTACCGGAAAAGTTGAGGAGATAAGAGGACGATATATAGATAGGATTTTAAATAAGTGTTTTTTAAATGTGTGACTACACGTTGTTAGTCCCTAAAAGTTTTTTACGTGCAATGAGAGGACAGAAAAGTTTGATAACTACTCAGTGCATGAGATAGTGTTTAAGAGAGAGGTGATTTCAGTCAATTATCCCCTATTGAAAAGATGATGAGTTAAATTCATGGCGCCGCGGTATGAGTGGTGATTAAGACCGCTAAGCTGATCACTAGTTACACTGGTTATAAATTAGTGAAGTTTACAGCGTCAATAAAAAGAGTTTCATATAACTTCTTTTGATACCCTCTCTCTTCTCGTCATCATCAAGCACTCTAGTTGGACTTCATGGACTATTTTCCAGTTTAAGGTATAACATTTACTCACCTTTTTTATTGCATACACATGTCTTGTTCTGAATGAAAATATAGCCAAATTACCTTCTATCGAAAACTCAGGGTAACTAAGTTTCTCACGCAAGTTAATGTTTTCATGATATTACAGAAAAGGAAAATTTCCCCACTTTTATTGAAAAAGCATATTAAGGAGACACCTTTAAATGTGGAGGTCTAAAAGGCTTTTATTTAACTGAGATATGATACTACCATGGAGTCATATTCACTCATAACCCCCTCCAACACTTCTATTAATGTTTATGTTTCATCTAACGTATCTTTTCCTCCCTCACCTAACATTATAATCAGGACCTTTAAGGACGGTATTTATATAGATTTTGGAGGCGAGCCTGAACAGGTAGAGTACCACGATGCTAACGTATAAATATGGAGGGATAAAAGAGGAAATATAGTGGCAATTGACATCATGTATGAGGAAAGTGTAGATAACCTATCAAACAGTTAACCTTATAAATTTCGATATTTTGTCCTTAGAGCCAGGTGTTTATAAATCTAGGATTGGACTCCCTACTTTATACTTTACACTCTCCTTTATACTCTCAACTTCAGTTTATTTAGTTTACTTTGAATTATTATTACACGGGTTTATTTTGATTACATTAAAGTTATAATTATGGACAAATACTACCTGGCACTACTCGGTGAGGCAGGAGCCACTGGTCTAGCAAAGGCATTTTACATGAGGTTTAAACTCAAGGAGTTAGAAAAGGCTTACCACCAGGAGTTATCACATTGGACTTATTTTAAGAAGTTCAGGTCGTCTAAGTTGGAGAAGCCTATATATTACGCACTTATCGTCTTTGGTTTACTAGTTTCCATCTTCGGTCTAAAGGTCACTAAAGCCGTTATAAGGAGATTAGAGGCAGGCGCAATCAATTTTTACCTAGAGAGGTTCTCTGGGGATAAAGACGTTGAATGGATAATAGAAAATGAGAGGGAGCACATGGAAATTTGAGTGGACTATTAATCCTTTTGAAGGACATAATCTAAATCTTTCCTAACGGACTTTACAAGCTTACTTCAAAAGATCCTATACTCTCCATGAGAGATAGGAATAAAGCCTTGAAGTTCAACTGAACCCTCCACTTTAGAGTATGACAACGTTTAATAAAGACTTTTTGTGCATAATTGATAATCAATAATTATGAGAAGGGTAGCCACGATTCCAGTTTCTGATACTGTGAAGGTAATCTTGGAGAGGGAGAAGGGAAATATGAATTGGGATGAGTTCCTGTTGATGTTAGTTAATGAGTACAAGAGAAAAAAGAGGGAAGAGGGAATAAGTGACCTGAGGAAAATTTTAACTGAGGACGACATTAGAGAGATATAGAAAAGTCATGAAGATATGCAAGAGGAATTTAAATTATGACTCTTATGGATACTCCAGTCTTAATAGAGATATTAAGGGGAAGAATAAGTGTTATCGGTGACTCTTTATCCGTTATTTTTACGATATACCCAGTAAAGTCACCAGCGTTTACTATCCCTTACGTTTAACCTATCTTCAGCCCATTAGTTCACAAAGACTTATCTCCGTAAATTGGAAAAAGTAAAATGGTGAGGAGACGATGTTAAACATAATTCAGGTGTCATGGGCTGTATCCATCTACATGACTGTCTCTAAATGTAGATGATATCTTTTAGCATATCCTACTTTCCTGGGGTGTTTTAGTCCGCTAAAATACTTATCCGAGAGACTGTTTTAGTTTAGTAAAACATAGTATCCACATGGGTTACTTTATGTTATGGACAACGAGAAGCTAGAGGGTATAATACTCGATCAGAGGGAAAGTATGGAAGACCTGTTATCAAAGGAGAGAATAATAAAAAGAGAGCCTTTGACGTGTCCAACTATTTAAATCACTCAAATTTGTTAACTGTCCTAAGAGTAACGAGACACGATAAGCCAATCTTTTTCTACACGCTCTTTAAGGACATCTCAGATAACTGTGCCTATAAAATTGATGTATCTAGTACAATCATTTCCATTCCGTTATTACACTAGTAAGAGGGTTTTCTTTTCTAGGCTGACAAGGGGACTTTATGTTAAACTTTTCCATTTCAACCTCTATTACTGAATCTACTATATGCCCGATAGTTAGTCCTATTGAAGTCGCTAAAACCGTCTTTGCTATATTATCAATAACCCTATCATCGGAAATCTTGTAGTCGCTTAAGTGGAGTAGCAGATTTGCACCCACACCGAGAACGATTTTACCTAATGGTGACATGTTAGTCACCTCAGATACTGAATACTCATCAACGCCATTGTTAAGTTTTTTACACAACGTCTCTAAAATACCGTCCAAATCCTCATATATTTTTGGCGCCTCTCCTTCAACTCTCAAAGAGTAAGTTTTTCCTTCTACCTTATACCTTATTATAAGCTTTACCATAGATTTCGGCTATATACCCACTGTTATATAACTTTTGCATCCACTAACTCTCTCCCCCGCGTAAAGGGTAAAGTTTTATTCGTTACGTAAAGACTTCAGTTGTGTTACACGTTGAGAGACGAACCCTAATATACAATACCGACATACGTATACTGGTCAATGCCTAAACGATGTATATCGTATTTAGATAAGGGTAGTAGGAGACAAGTAGCTTCCCTTCCTAAGAGCTAGACCGCTTATGTTAAAACTCTACCTGTTAACAGTATCGTTCTGCTCTCCTCCTCCCTGGAATTGAAGCTTCATCGACTCACCAGCCGAATAATTTCCGAGATCGGAAATAAATTGTTATAATAAATAACTTTTACCTTCTTTTTTGTTTTAAACTATTTATTAATTTTCTTATATACATCATTATAAAAACATGGTCTCTAACAGACCAGTCTTAACGTTAAAGTGGTCAGAATTAGACTTATTAGCCTAGGTTCTTATAACTTTTGTGGTACCAGAAGAGAGGTTTAGGAGTTACATTGCAGAGTGGTTAACCTCCTCATTACCAAACATTATAAAAAGAGATATCTCACTACCGTTACAGAGAGACTACATAATAACTGTAACAGGAGGTAGAAGAAATGGCAAGACATTCTTGCTATACCAAACAATACAAGAACTAATGAGGAGTGGTCTCGCATCTCAAGACGAAATACTTTACGTTGACTTTGAAGACTACAGACTAAAGGGCTCCAAGGTAGATGATCTGGACAAGATCCTGACCATCTTTGTGGAGCTTACTGGGAAACAGCCAAAATACGTTTTCCTGGACGAGATACAAAACATAGAAAATTACGGGAGCTGGTTTAGAAAGAGATCGAATTTCAGAGTCTATCTCTCTGGTTCCTCATCAAGCCTGACTCCATTTAGGATTGCTGAAGAGCTGAGGGGGAGAAGTGTGAACTATGAAATTTACCCCCTGTCCTTTAAGGAGTTTTTGAGGTTTAAAGGCTTTGAGTACAACAAGTTAATGGAATACACTGTTCAAAGAGGTAAAATCTTATCACTTCTAAGGGAATACTTATACCACGGTTCATATCCCGCAGTTGTTCTTGAGATCGAGAACAGTGAGAAATTAAGGCTATTGAAATCCTACTTTGACTCCGTTATTGTTAGAGACTTCTCGATAGTTAAGCCCGATATCGCCTCACTTTTCGCCAGTTATTTGATATCCAACTACGCTAGACCAATAACTATCAATAAGGTCTATGGATACATGAAGGGCTTAGGGATTAAGATAGGAAAGGAAACGGTAATAGAACTCTTTGAGAGGGCTAAAGAGACTTACTTCTCGTTCTTGGTAGAGGAGTTCGAGAAGAGCGAGAGAAAGAGGAAAGCTAATCCGAAAAAGCTGTACATAATAGACACAGGTTACCCTACAGCCTTGGGCTATGAGTTCTCGATATCCCACGCCATGGAGAACGCAGTGTTTATAGAACTCTTAAGGAGGGGGTATAGAGAGGTGTTCTATTGGAAAAAGAAAAGGGAGATAGACTTTGTAATAGCTAGAAATTTCAGTCCCACTACTCTAATTCAAGTAACATATGCTGGTGATAGGGTAGAAGATAGAGAAGTTGAGGCTATAGTGGAGGCTAAGTCTGAGCTTAAGGTCGATAATGCGATCATACTGACTTGGGACTATGAAGGCGAGATCAATGGTATTAAGGCAATACCCTTATGGAAGTGGCTACTAAGCTAGAGTGTTGGAGAGAGCTGAGAACATTGACTCCATCTAACACTATTCCTACAACTCTCTGAACACGTCCATATGAGAGGAGGAAGTAATTAGTTATGTGTTACCTCAGAATGAATATTGATCAATCTATCGGTCACTATACTACATTATACCTGACCTCAGCCTTACTCTTAAAGTCAGACTTAAATCCTATATACTCATAACTGTTCCAGGTAATAACATCGTAAGTCGTAAATATGCTCTCTACTCTCTCCCAAGTCAAGAAATGTTCATACATCCGTATGTGAGTACTAAATTACCCTTCTTTAACAACCATCCATTCCGCATCTGACTCCCCTCTTACCTTAAGAAGCGAAGAGTGTAGTTGCCTTATGAAATGACGTAACATGGATTTAGTTAAACCATTAACTATGACGTGTGAAGTGTGAAGTCGAGAATTATATTACCAATGCTATGAAAGACCTAACTACAAGAAGTCTTAATTCTTTACATGAGGGAGATAGACTCCCCCTTCAGGGAGGTGAGGAGATCAATTAAGTCGAAAGACTGTTTAACGTGAATTTTGCATTTGTCTGAATCCCTATCTAGCAAAAGTAGTTTATCGATTTCCATTCAGGTATCTCATGAATAAAACCTACCCTAAATTAGAAAGGACTAGGTAATACTCTGTGAGAGCCTTCTGACCTCAGTAATAACTATCTTGGCAATATTTAGACAGTTTATCGCAATTCCCTCATCCATACCTGTATCACCATAATCTGCGTCTTTCCTCCTCTCGTAAAGGTATAACACATCTTCAGCTAATTTATCCTTACCCAGGTGTTTAAGGATATTTATCAGCTTATCGTCCCTCCTAGGTATCGTCGAACCGAGCTTTATTGCTAAGTACTCTATCTCTTTTCTCACAGCGAAATACGAAGCTGAGACTGACTTGTTAAAACACTTGAATTTTAGGTCGATCTCCGCTTCGTTAAGCAGAATATCAGCCTTGTTCATTTTCTTCGACAACGTGGAAGTTTATTGAGCATTTATACTTTGCGTTCACCTCCAGTGCTGTCCTAGCTATCTCCCTAACAGTCTCATCATCCTTACTCCTAACCACAACAAGAACATTACTATCATAGCCGTTAAAATACTCTACACTAACGACATTACCTAGTTTCATCAACTTCTCCTTGAAGTAATTAAACGAAGCATCACAGTCCTCTCCTTCACTCCTGTACGTCAGAAAGGCTTTAATGAGCTCCTTATCGTTTTCACTTGCAACGTGGAAGTTTATTGAGCATTTATACTTTGCGTTCACCTCCAGTGCTGTCCTAGCTATCTCCCTAACAGTCTCATCATCCTTACTCCTAACCACAACAAGAACATTACTATCATAAACTAGTTCATCCTCGTTCTCTAGTCCAATTATCATGACCAGATTATCGCCAAGCTTATTGACTAGACTTTCTGAGAACTTAAATAACGCCTTCCCCCAATCACCTGCTAAGTTTATTACGTACATAGTATTAAGTATGACTTTAAGACAAATAAGGGTTAATGGTATGCTGGATTAGTGTAGATTTGATTTAGAGAAAACTCGATATGAAGAGGCTACAAGAAAAAGATAAGCCTCGCTGTTTAATAGGTCAGCTACTCTACTCAGGGAGTTTCCCTCATTGGTTTATGTATACACTACCCTACTAAACTAACCTTAGTCATTAGTTTTATATCACTGCTTAGCTAGAATATGGTATGAGCACGGTAAGTGAGCTAAAGACTAGTGTGATAATCAACGTGTACAAGCGATACCAATATCTCCCTTTTGCACTAGAATCAGTTTTTACCCAGAGCGTTAAACCCAATGAGGTCATAGTCATTGCAGACGATCCGGACAAGGTCCCTTACAGAGACAAAGTTTACGTTATAGAGTCTAAGGACGAGAAATATGGCACCAAGATAATTGAAGGCTTTAGGGCTTCAACAGGCGATTTAATATTTTTCCTGGAAGATGACGACCTCTTTCACAAAGATAAAGTAAAGATAGTCAAGGAAATCTTTCAATCTAAAAAAGATGTGGTAGCAGTACACAATCTCCAGGAATACATAGATACAGAGGGGAACGTTGTGATGGACCATAATAGATTTTCGTAATATATTACCTGGCAACCGACCACAAATATTATACTAAATAAACAAAATATTTTAAAAATATACAAACAATATCCTCTACTTCACCATAATGTTTCATCTATGACTATAAGAAGAGACGTTATCGAAAATAACAGACAAATATTTAACAGGATAGAGTTATCGCCTGACTTTGTGTGTTTCATTACTGCACTGAGAGAAGGTCAACTATTACACATTGCTGATAAATTAACTTTATATAGGTTAGGCGCTGGAAATTCCCAGTTCTCAAAAGGGAATTACAAACAAATCAAGTCACTATTCTGTATATGGAATAGATTCGCGCTCGACTTATCGATACTTTACGAATACGTAAAAGGTGACCCTGTCTTAAGGAAATTAGTATTAAGTCAGTTAGCAATACATTCTTATACTGTTTGGATTATCAGTCCTTATTCTACCCATTGTAAAACTACATATGAAATCTCAACTAGTGATATGCTAAAAATAATATGGTCGAGTTTATACGAAGCCAGAGCGTTAATGAGAAGGAGAAGAACCATTAAGTACCTTATCTTACTAGGATTCATTAGCATGTCACCATTAGTTAAAAGGAAGAGGATTGCGAACTGGTGGTTAAAAAGGAGAGGATTTGACCCGAAATTTTTCGAAACAAATTGACTATCTCAAATACCCTTGGGAAGAAATCAGTTTAATTTAGTCAAAATAACAAAATTGTTGTCTATACATCGACTGTAAACAGTGTATCTTCCTCTGACATTATTCCTACAAGTCTCTAAACTCATTTACCTTTCCAATTTCGCATTACTTCCAATTTCTCCATAAAAACTCTGCAAAGTAAAGAACAGACAATTTCTATTCTCATTCCTTTATTCTCTTGTAATTTCCTTAGATTCTTAATTCTTTAAATTCTAAAAATTTTCCTGTCTCAAGGACTGACAAATTTCCAACTTGTTTAACATTCACCCAGTATATCCATGAGATCCTCACACAGGAGTTTTCTTAGCTCAACTCTGAGTTCAGGACATACTATAATATTAGTTATTTTTAGTCTCGATGTTATTTCCGTGTCCCAGCCTGTATTACTACTATGCCGTCATCGATCACTCCTATATCGAATTATTATGGATTTCAACCACCTCATTATTCACCTTATGAAAATCCCTCCTAAGTGTAGTAAATCCAACAGCTAAAATACCAGTTGTGTCTACACTAAAGCTATTATCCTAATTTTTTACAAAATGGGGAGCGTCATTTATGGCAAGGAGGAAGGAAGTCAAACCCTTTAATATAGCAGTAACACACCCATTAATTTAACAAGATAAACAACTCACTTACGAAGCCCTTTTGGCGAATCTTATCTTTAAATACAAAATTAATCCCTAACCCATCCTTCTTCATGCTAACTCCCCCTTCTCACAACATAGGAAGAGAGATAACAGTATATGTATTTCATCATCCCTGCCATAAATTTAGAGTTCCTCAATTTGTAATGATACTATACTCACATAACAACTGGAAATGTCAGAAAGCTCTCAAATTTCCTTCAACTGATTTGATTATTCCATTAAACATGTTCTGAGGAGTAGAAGTTAATTGTAATGTCTCAGACTATGTCAGATATAACCAATTAATCCATACTTCACAACTTAATTTAATGACAAAATCACATTAAGAAAACAGTAAAGTGATAGTAAAACATTCTTACCCCTTATAAGTTTTAATAAATGTTTATTCTCTCTAGGATAAAGTCTATAAATAGAGTCATGGTCGTGGAAAACTCTTCGGATTCATTAAATATGTTTTGACAAATGAAAAATTTTATATTAGTCTTTATCTCAATAAAGTATGTATTTTTATGTGATCGCTGACGCTTAGAGGTAAAGCAGCAGAACTTCTTTATAACCTATCCTCTACTATTGGAGTATCACCAGACAACTACCTAATTTCAGTTTTACAGTCAAGGACTACCAAAAGGGTAGAGCACCTCCCCTTACAATTTAAGGCAAGGATAGCAGAGATAATAACAGAAGCCTCATATACAACTTTTAAAAACGTCTATGTAGTCTGGAGTGGTGGAAAGGACAGTACTTTAACACTTTACTTCGCTAAAGAAGTAGCTAAAAAGTTGAACAAGGAAGTTAAAGCGATTGTGATAGACCACTTTATGCACTTTGACGAGACCTGGGAGTTCATAGAAAGGGTAAAGAAGGAGTGGGGGGTTAGTGTTGTCGTTAAGGGGAATGAGAGGCTTAAAGGTCATAAGTACGGTGACGTGGTGAAGGTCTCTGAACTGTCAAGAGAAGACAGGGAAGAGCTACAGAGGCTAGGTTATAACAGGGAGGAGTTTGTCTTTGCCCTAAATAACATAGCTGGTAATCACTTATTGAAAACTGTACCGCTTAAGGAGGCAGTAAAAGATCTAAAGATTGATGCCCTCATTGTCGGGGTGAGGTGGGACGAGAACCCGGCTAGGGCTAGTGAGACCTTCTTTTCGCCCAGGGAAGACCCACCACACACTAGGGTTCACACTATACTCCTCTTCACAGAGAGGGACATATGGGAGTTCACACTTGGGAACAGACTACCTGTTCACCCCTTGTATTATAAGGGCTATAGGAGTTTAGACGACAAGTATGAGACTAAGAAGGTGAGCGATAAACCTGCGTGGGAGCAGAACTTAGAAAACACTCCTGAGAGGGTAGGTAGGGCTCAAGACAAGGGGAATATAATGGAGATACTTAGAAGACACGGGTATATGTAATGAGGAAGGAAAAGAGAGTTAGCTATGGAGAGACCTTGCTTGGTAAAGGTGCATCTAATTGAAGAGACCTAATATGATCTTAATAGTCCTCTACACACTCAGGTATGATTACTCTCATGGTTTAGACAAGTTGTTGGAGTACGGGTTTGTAAAATACGAGAACGCGTACTCTACCTCTCCCTGGACTTTACCCTCTCACATAAGCATGTTCACTGGTCTCTATCTTACATTCCACGGAGTCTATGAGGGGTATGAAATTCGTAGTGTTACTGACTATATGTAGCTAGTAAGGAGAGCATTGAGAAAGTATGATAATGTAAATACCGTTTTAAGAGAGGAGAGTTATCAGACTATAGGGATAAGTACTAACTTCTTTGTAATGAATAGATTTGGCTTTAACTTCGATAAGAGCTTAGCAGTTTACACGCCAGCAGAGATTGTATTAGACAGAAATGATATGCTTACTATTGTTGAGTAAAGGAAGTTATTTAAGAAGTCTAAAAGTGGGTTTTTGTAGAGATTTAACAAAAGAGTTTTGAAGCTCACTACTAATTACGTTGCTCACGACCTGTGTTTTCGATCAAGAAAATCGCTCAGGAGAAAGGGAAGTGTTGTATACAAGGGTTGTAAGCAGATAACTAATTGGGTAAGGAAAAAGATAAAAGAGTTAAGCATACCTTATTCTCTCTTCATAAACTTGATGGATGCACATGAACCATATTCCAAGGAATATGTTTATGAAGGTAAACTATCAAATAACAGTTAAAAAATTTATTGAACCAATACGTTAAAGGTTAGACTACTTTAGACGTTGTAGATTATTATAAGACCTTATATACCAAGCACGCTGAAGCATGTATGCGCTAGATTTGTCCACATTCTACGAATACGTAAAAACTGACCCTATCTTAAAAAATTAGTGTTAAGTCAGTAAGTAGCATTGTCTATTTTAGTTTGGATGACCTATCATTATTCCACTCATTGTAGAATTAGGTATGAAGTGTGAAATAATGATATGCTGAAATTAATATTGTCAAGTTTAAATGAAGCCAGAGCACTAATGGGAGTGAAAAGAACCATTAAGAATCTTATCTTACTAGGAGTTGTTAGCATGTCACCACTGGTTAAAAGAGAGAGGATTTGACCCGAAACCGTTCGAAACAAATTGATTATTTCCGATACTCTTGAAAAGAATGAGTTTAATTAAGTTAAAATAGGAAACAGGATATCCCATAAACTTATTCAAGGACTCAGGGAAAGAAGTCATATACCTTTCACACCCTTCACAGTCAATCTTCAGTATTGCATCTTCACTACTCAAAAATCTTATTACCACATGTTCAATAGAATTAGCCTCAATCTCCACTCCCTCATCTATTAATTTCAATTCAGCATAAGGGTTTAAGACACCAGGATCTACTTTTATCACCTCTTTCCTCTCCTATATGGCATACTTATGAGTAATTATCCTTGAGCTAAACTCATTAACTTGGATGTTCTTTATTTAGAGTTGACATTACTTGGGATAGAGTTCAAATTCATAGACAATTTTTGACGTTTTTTAGGGCGAAGTATATTGAGGAGCCATAGATTTAACTTCATATATCGACTACGACTCTATCCTCTACGTTTAAAGGCTTATATTCTTCAAGGATGAAATTCTCTACAAGTCTTCCTGCTATGTTAACAATAACGCCTCCCTGAAAGAATTTGAATATCTTATCTTTATATTTTAAGAGCAAGTAATCCTCAACTACATTCATCCCCAAATTTCTATTAACTCAGTTAGTAACTTGTTTCAAAGAGGCTCGTAGTAAGTTAAGTCCTTTAGTACTCTAAAACGGGACTTCACTAACGCTTTGAAGAAGTAATTTATTAGTTTAGGGTGGCTAACTACTAGCCTTAATGTTTCTTTCGTTGAGGTGTGTAACAGGCTGAATTGAAATGGTTTGTCACATTAAAAACTTATCTAACAACTCATTGAGTTTAGCATGAAATCTATCAAAGCTGAACCTGTATCTTGATTCAAAGACCTCTTTTCTAAAAACTGGATTAACTTTCATAACTTGGCCGATAGCAGAAATAGCCTCTTCAATGTCCTCATAGCCAAAGCCATACTTACCATACTCTGTTATGTCCTCCCAGGGTCCACCCACCTTAGGTACAACAGGTATTAGTCCATATGATATAGCCTCCGCTACCGAAAGTCCATAATGCTCATACCTCTTTGTTTGAAGGAACACGCTACATTTTCTAAAGAGAATATCTTTATTTTCTTCATTAGGATTAGGTATAATGTTGACGTTATCAGGTGATTTAGCCCTTAAGGAGTTGAAATAACTCTCATCACCTTTGTTAACTGCGCCTGCAACAATGAATCTGTATCTACTTCTCTTAGCAATTTCTATCACTACATCTAGTTTTTTCTCCCTATTTATCCTACCGAAAATTAAAACACATTCTTCCCTATTATCAAGCTCTACGTTCTCAGGCATCTTAACCGGTAAGTTAATAACATGTATAGAGTTTGGAGTTACTCCTAAGATATCAAGTGAACGTGAGACCATTTTTCTTGCATAGTTTCCTGTCACTATCAAATTCGCCTTCTCGTATTCCTTGTATATGCCTGACAGCTTCAGTAATTTGACGCCTATCCAGTTCCTTATATTGCCATTTTCATCAGTGAAGGGAGTTAAGAAGTTCTCATGGACGAGGTTTAAGGTGCCGTTATACACAAACACATTAGGGTGATTATTAAATACGAATAATGTTCTACTATTATTAACGTTCCTCTTCTCTTTTTCTATGAACTTCTTCAATAGCCTTCTTTCTCTGAACATTCTTATAGGGAAAACGATAAGAGGGTCGTTTTCAGAGTACGTGTATTTTCCTTCAAATACTCTATCGAACCGTAGTTTGGGCAGTTTTGGGTGAAACTTATCTGTATAGAGTAAGAGGTAATCAAACCTTTGCATAATAGCGTTATAAATATTTATGAATGCAATTTGTCCTCCACCAAGCCTAGTGAACTCCTCTATAAAAATTATTCCTCTCTTACTCATAAGGGGATACCTATAAGAAGATCCTTTACAGATTATTTAAGATTAGGCGGGAATTATGACTTATAATTTTCCTTTCATTAGTAATTCAGAGCAGGAAGGAACTTTCTAAACCATTAAAAATTGATAAATCATATACTTATCTCTTGAGGAATATTATTCCAATTGTGGAATTAATTTTTCACTGCAGATAATTGCTCCTGTAAAGGCACTAACTACATTAACATAATTACACTTTATGACTATATGATAAGGACGTCCTCCTTAAAACATTACATATATGTTTTAAGAGGGAGTTGAAGCCAGTTTTTTTACATTCTCCAGTTCGTGTAATGTAGCTTCAGCTACCTTTTCCCATGACGAATAAAATTTTATGAGTTCTTCTACTTTAGGGTCAAATAACTCTCGAATGTCCTTTTCCATTAAAGATTCTAGCGTTTTAGCCATTAACTTATAGTTCCCTACAGGGATTTTTATAACTGCTTTAATATCACCGTAAATTTCGTTGATAGCTGGTAAATTATAAGCTATAACAGGTGTGTCTAAGGCTAACGATTCCATGGTTATCAGTGAAAAACTTTCCTTATAAGAAGGTAATAAAGTGACTTTTGAATTGGAAATTATCTTGTATAATTCATTGTTCATGAAAGAGCCTAAATATACTAAGTTGGGCGGGAATTTACTGAAAAGTCTTTCCATTTCCTTATGATTATCAAAGGATCCTGCTAACATGATTTTTACGTTTGTCTCTTTTGCTATCTTAATTAAGTCTATAATACCTTTAAGATATGTTATTCTCCCTGCATACAAAGCAAAGTTTTCCTTTACTTTTTTACTTCTAAAGTGACTAATTGAAGTTCCGTCTATTGCATTAGCAGGTTTTAATACGTTTGTATATACTTTATAATCTTGGGCTAGCCTTTCAAGTTTAGATTGCTTAATGATTGCTCTAGATACTGAAAGGATACCTCTTAGTACACCTTCTCTTAATGCATTTACAAACCTCCTTCTATTAAACATGAATATATACGTAATCCCAAGATCATAAAACAGTCCTTTAAT
Organism: Sulfolobus acidocaldarius DSM 639; assembly: GCF_000012285.1. Lineage (NCBI taxonomy): Archaea > Thermoproteati > Thermoproteota > Thermoprotei > Sulfolobales > Sulfolobaceae > Sulfolobus > Sulfolobus acidocaldarius. The sequence goes on along the minus strand of NC_007181.1, from coordinate 1,731,611 downwards.
TCCTAATACTTTACGGTACCCTCTCCCGAACGAATTCGCGTAAGATTCACTCTGTAATAATATTACTAAAGGTACATGAAGTTTCTTTGCAATCATGTGTGAAACCTTAAAGTGGTACTCATTTTCGCTCATATCATATACTAAAGAAAAATTTTCACGTAAATCATTTGAAAACTCCATATCTTTCTTTGGAATATAACCAGAAGTAAGCGTTAACAGATAAGGGAATATATTTTCTTTTTCTTTTTCCATCTCCAAGTATTTCCAAACCTCTGGGAATACCTCTACTCCATTGCGTTCTAGCTCTTTTAAGTTTAAATACTTCCTTTCTTTTTCTTCAGGAGATTGTGGGATTGCGTGAATAAAGGGTATATATAGTTTTACTTCCAGACCTAGTTTCGGTAATATTTTAAGAACCTCTCTAGCATGTTTTGATGCGCCTCCAGGTGAAAGAGGATCTGTCACTACAAGTACTTTCTTTAACATATCTCTTACAAGACTGTAGGTTGTTATGTTCTTATTAGTTTTTCTACTCATAAGATCATTACTTACTATGTTTGATAACTCTTGCGATATAGATATAGACTTAGTAAATCCGTGATTACTCTGGAGTTGATGTGGTAAACTCAGGTTAAGTTATGTGCCTCAGTAATAATACCAGGTTAATTCGTAAATGAACCATAATTGATCTCCTAACGTTCATTAGCTTCCTAAAGACGAGAGATTTTAAATGTTAATATAGTACAAATTAGTTATAAGTATAACCATGCTTAGTATAACATTCCTTATTGGACGCTTACCTTTAACTGGAGGTAACTACTCCATACTCGAAATAGCTAATAGACTCTTAAGGAGAGGATTTGACGTAAAGATAGTCACTACAGGAGCTAAGGTGTGGTATTATGATCACAACAAAGTCCCCATAATATACCCTAAAGAGCCAAAGGTGTTAAAGTACTTACTTTCACCTCTCAGCTTTAAATACAAAATGATTAAGGAATTTGCAGGATTTGACTATTACTATGCTCTATCTCACCTTTTAGGGATTGATTTCGACTTTGCTAAAAGGGTTATGGAGATAATACCTCAGTCAGACTTACTAATAGTAAATGAGTTTAAAACAGCTTTATGGGGTTTCTTAGCTAAATGGCAAGGAAAAGTAAAACGCTTAGCTTTTTTCCCTCAGCTATTAGTGCCAATGTCAGTTCTGTATTCAAGTGACCCTAGGTGGTATCTTTCTTATTTCCTACCTCATGATTACTACTTTGCATTATCAAACATAGATGCTAAGTTAGCAAAACCCTTGCTCAGAAGTAGTACTAGAGTCTTTGTGACTGGAGTAGGTGTGGATAGTAAGTTATTTAGAGTTCTAAAAAGTTACGATAAACGCGAGAAAAACGTTATCATGACTATTCTCAGAAGCGAGAAAATCAAGAACTCAGAGTTAGCTATACGTACTTTGAACTCTTTGGCTGAAAAGATTAACTTCTCTGCAATAATTGTGGATCACGGTGTGTTAAATACTTTAAAAGACAAAATCAAGTTCAAATATATCAGCTATTCACATCCAACATATGAGGAGATGGTCAAATTATATAATGAAGCTTCTGTGTTTTTAATAACTTCTAGACTAGAAAGTTATTCGTTAACCACTGTTGAGGCAATGTCGTGCGGTACACCTGTTGTAACCACAGACAACATAGGCATGAGGGCGTATGTAATAAATAGAGAAAACGCGCTTGTAAGTAAACATCATGACGAAAAAGAGTTACTGAGTCTAGTTCTCGAAGTGTTAAGTAACCCTCGCTTAGCATTAAGACTGGTTGAGAATGGGATAAAGACTGCTAAGGCAAATGATTGGGATAACGTGATAGAACGTTGGATTGATGTCTTGAAACAGATTGAAGTTGATATATAGAGTAAGCTGATAAAATAGGGATCAGGAGTCACCACTCACAAAATCGTTGATATATTCTCATTAATTATTTATATAGTATGAACAAAAATTTCATTCACATATATAAAATTCAATTTTATATTTGTTATGCTAATAACACTTGAGTAAATCGAGTTATACACTGAGATAGATACCTTTAGTCGTATAGCTATCATCCTCCTTGTATGTAAAGCAATGATCAATATTTGGAAATCTATATATTAAACTCCTTGAACACTAACTCAGTAAACTCCTCTTATTAAAAATGTTAACATAGTGTTTTGTATCAAACCAGTTAAATGCGTTGTATGCTAGTGCCTTGCCATATACGGGGATCATTTTTCTTCCTCCAGTCCATAAGTTTAATACCGTTCAACATTACATAGCTATTAAAACTACTCCTTAGACATAAAGAATGTAATTAGTCCAATCTCACAGTGTCTAATAACACGTACATAATAATACCTAAATCACCAACAAGACCTTAATCTTGTTAATAAGTAAGTAATCTCTCGCTTGATGTCAAGATAAAGCCCATAATTAGTTAGCAAACTTATGGAGGTAGTAGAGTAATGTTATGTGTGCCAATATAGTCTCCCAACTAGACTATCAAGTAAAAGGCAAGCCTCTGAGATTTAATCCAAAGCGTTGAAACCTTTTTACCTATATACATTAGAAGAATAGGTATTATTTGAATGAGGTAAAGCAGTTCTAATCTGTTTACTTTCCTCACCTCATAACTAGTTCTAAATCTCACCCTGAAAACACCTATTTTAGATCATAAACAGAAGAAAAATTAATTTTATATTAAAATAACAAAATGATTGCCCATACACATCATGTAATTATGTACGCAAAGTTTGTTGGTCCTTTTTGCATCAGAAGGGTGATACACAGAGTATGTTAGCTGGACAATTAACACGTTCATGATAACATAAATTAAATTACAAGGAAATGTTTTGCTACGATTTTTACCCATATAACTGCACTGTACCCATAAATAGGAAATGAACCATTTCCTCAAAAATCAATGAAACACTAACAGTTCTTTAAAAGAGATTTATCTCCATATCAAATAACCGAACTTGTGAACCCATTAAGTCCTGGAATGAATTTTCTCTCTACCTTAGTTTTGAATATACTTTTAACCTATATTCTTCTTGTTCTTTGTCAACCTGATTACGCCTGAATTTTTTAGTATCATCGCGTAAATTCAATTAAGCTGAAGTTTTCACACATTATATATAATGTATAATTACTTGATTATAAGAGAGATTGTCTAAAAGTTATCCACGGACGCCGAAATGAGTAATCTGGTTTACACTAAATTAACTTTTCCCTTGTTCATAATACCCCTCTTCTTCTTGTTCCTCTAATTTTATCTAACCATTTGTTGGTCGCCATCCATTATCTTATACTTTAATGTTCTAGGCAAGTTCACGGAAAGTAACTTTGGAATGGCTATTTTCATAACCTTCAGATGACTTTTCTCAACCAACATCCTTTTTCCATGAATAGCTTTGATATATAGTGGTTTTATCTCGGACTATTTTGCTGATTATAGATGCTGTTGCGAGTGTTAAGGCTGTAAGTCTGTCCTTGTATCTTATTCCCAAACTCTAAGGATATTTAGTGCATCAATTCCCAAATCATAAATATTATAACAACAAGCTTACTTACCTACATTTTAGTGTAAATCAAGGAATATTACCACTCTATAACCATGAACTTAAAGGTTGGTATTAATATTAATTTCTTTTATCTATTTAATTTCAAAGGAATTTATAATTATAACTATTTTTATAATTATAAAATCTTTAAAAATTATAAAGAAAGGAAAAAGTTTCACTAGCTATAAACCTTTTACCTAAAAAACTTAGAGGAATGAGCAGAATTTTATTTCTTTTTATAAGTAAAATACGAATTCTAGGGTTTCCCTAGTTGGTAATATTTTTTACATCGATCATGAAAAATTTTGAGCTGTACGTTTCATGTCATTTTTATGATAACAGCAAACACTAACATAAAAGAACAGATTTTTATCATTATTAAATAATTTCATCTATTTATTTTATTATTAAAAAATTTAACATAATAATTGGGCTAAAATAAATAAAAAGACGTACTCTACAAAATACATTAAATGGTTTAAGTTAAAAATATAAACTTGACCTTATAACTATATCTGTCATGGCTAGACGTTATGCATTCTATGTTAATTATAATACAATACTTTCCTTATCCCGATACTTAAAACGAGACTATGTTGTCTTGATTATTATGAATGTCATTTTCAACATTCTTGTGAATTTGATGTTTTATATAAGGTTATATGATCTTTACTCTGGTGCTTTTGACCTAGGTATTTTCTTACAGGAGCTTTATTCTACTCTGCATGGAAGAATATTTTATGATTCGCCTAATTTTACATATTATGGAGTAATAAGTGGATTGGGTATCCACCCATATTTCATAATGTTCTTCTTATTACCGATATACTATTTTTTCCCATCTTGGCTAACGCTTTCATTAACTCAATCTCTTATTATATCATTATCATCGATATATGTATATAAGATAGGCTCTACATTATTTAAGGAAAATGGATTTAGAACATTACCACTAATATTTACTATCCTGTATTTATTTAATCCTCTTTCTATATCTGGTTACCTATATGATTTCCACGCAGAAGTGTTTTTTCCTTTATTTTATTTAGGTGCATATTATTATTACCTTATTAAAGCTTGGAGAAGGTTTTCCACATTCATTATCTTTTTACTATTATCCATGGAAGCGGCGTACCCAATAGTTATCCTATTTATGATTTACTTGATAATAAAAAGTTATAAAAAAGGAACAAAAATTAAATTTTTTCTTAAAAATACTACATTATTTTTAATTTTTATTATTATATCAATAATAATGGGGCTAACTATACCTCATTATCTTAACTCTATTTTCGCAACCTCTTCTCATTCCTCTACTACCCATTATCTATACTCTACTATAACTTATTTATTTCTAAAAGGAATAAATTATGCGTGGAGCTTTAAGTCGAGTTTTTGGCTTATGTATTTCGCTTCCTTCGGTTTCCTTCCGTTGTTCTCCCCCATAGAGTTACTGCCAGCTCTACCATATATTGGCACATCTTTATTTTCAATAATGTTGACGTATTCAGGAATAGGTTACCAATACGTGTTTATCGCATTAGGACCGATGGCAACAGCCTCACTACATTCATTAAATACATTGTTGAAAAGACCAGGAGTAATTAAGGTAGCTCTAGTTATAGTTCTCTTTATTTCATTTCTACTAAATCCTTTTACATATAACAACTTACAAGCTATGAATTCCCCAAGATATTACGGTGGAGGGTATGTTCCACCCTTCAATTTAAGTTTAGCTAATTCAAATTACGAGGTCATATCTAATATGACTTCATTAATACCTGAAAATGCTGTTGTGTTAGCTAGTAATAATTTATTTCCATTTGTGGCAAATAACCTTAATTCCTACCCGTTATATGGTAGTTTAATAACATCTAGCCAATTAAAATATTCACCAAGATTTCCAGACTATATTTTCCTCAGTGAACCTGAATTGTTTCTAAGTTACATCCGAGGAAATTACAGTATGTTGGCAGAGGCAAACGGTCTACTCTTACTTAAGGCAAATTACACTGGTCCCATAGTCTACTTTAAACCGTTTTCAAAGTATTTCTCTGCATTAAACTTCTATGTAGGATCACCGACTTATTTTGAAGTAAATGATCCTCAAATTGGCACAGTTTACGTATATAAAAATGGCACTTATCCATTAAATACACCTCTCTGGTATGGTCCCTATTACAACCTACCTACAGGTACTTACGTAGCTCAGTTCTACGTCAAATTAGAAAACGTCCCACTTTATATTACAAACCTTATGAGAGTTGAGGTTGTAAGTACGTCCTCAGGTACATTGAATTATAGTATCATATCTTCAAATGATGTTGTTCAAGGGAAGTGGATGGTGTTTAATATAATATTCACGATAAAAGACTACTTTGAACAACTAGAGTTTAGAGGTTTATCTTACTATCCAAATATAACTATATATTTCGGAGGTGTTAACATAACTGAGATAAGTCCTTACTCTTTCTATTTCTATCCTGCCAGCATGTTTGATGTTTATCACGGTCAGAAAGTTTACAGCCCATTTTTAGCACCTTATATAGTCAGTGATGAGACTTCAGAATTTATATGGTACGGTCCTTATGTGACCTTACCTAAGGGCAACTATACTGTGTATTATATAATCGGCATAGATAACACCGCAGATCTTAGTCTATATAAAAACACTACAATATTGAACATAGATATACCTATTGAGAAGGTTAGTAAGATAATTGTATCTAAGGGCATTACTGCCAATGATCTCTTAAGAATTAATGATAATCTGTTTCTAGTAAAGGTAAATATTACTTTAAATTCAACGACGAGTTTTATAGAGTTTAGAGGATTCAACTTTAACCTGCCTGCTCATATATACTTTTATGGAGTATTAGTAACTTATTCAAATGATACATATACTTTAAAGTATTTTGAAAATAATTATCAATTGTTCCTTTATAACTTTCAATTTAAGTAAAATCTGAATTTTTTCTCATTTAATTCTCCTCCAAACCAAAAATTTACTATAATAATTCAATATTACTGTCTAGACCTTATAGTCTAAATAAAAAGGTCAAATATACTATTGTAGAGAATTGAGATAATTTATTAAAAAACTAGGGGTATAATTATCATAGTCTGGCACTATTATTGCACCGTAGAAATATACTTCTCCTTCGGCATTAAAATTAAATCCTCTAAATTCAACATAACTTGTAGTTTGGTTAAGCGAAAACGTCAAGGGGACTAGATAAACTCCATTAACATTATATCTAATGAGTTCACTATCGTTGATGTTCAAAGTGTTTAAAATGTATTTGCCTATGTCATAGGATATATCTAAAGTAAGTATAGTAGTGTTAGGGGTAAAGTTCCGTTTATTTAAGTCCATAGAGAAAATATAATAGGCAGTGAAATTTCCTTCTGGTAAGGTTATATAAGGACCATACCAGATAGCTGTACTACTATTTAATACTATGTCACAACCACCTAGTATGAAATTTCCTTGGGTCTGCTTAATACCATTAATAGTGGCGAAATCACAGGCAGGATATATGTAGTTTACATATGGACTAATCTGAATTAACTTGACACCTGCAAAATAAATGTTGGATTGATTTGATATAGAGAAGCCTCTGAATTCCACACTCGATAATAGCTCATTATAAGGAATAGTAAATAATAGATCGAATTTCATCCATTTTCCTTGAACGATGTCACTCGAGTTAATTATTTTGTAAATTGGAGACCCATAAGGATTTATATTAATGTCTATCCTAAGTAAACTACCGTTAGTAGTGACGTTATCAAATTTAAGATAGAATTCAGCGAGATATGTACCTTGGGGTAAATGAATGTAAGGACCAAACCACAGAGTAGCTCCATCGGATTTATAACCATTTTTAACGTACATATAAACTTTCCCGAATTGATTATCATTTACCACATTAACTTGTGTGGGTGGAACATAAGACCAAATGTAAAAATCGTAGGCAGGGATAAACTGAATTAACGGGGCAAATAGTTTCACTTCTCCTGAGTAGTTCAACTTATATAATGATATACCATTGGTCTCAGCATATATACCATAATTTCCTTCAATTGAATTAAAAGACGGGGTCAAAAATGACCCGTCAATTAATAAGTAATTAGGTGTAGGTGCTAATCGTTTCAATACGTTTAAATTTTTCAATATATTTAAATTTACGTTAGAGTATGGTGGAAGAACATATGCATTCATACTATTTGAGACAAACGGTAAGAGATCAGTAGTTGCTACTATACTGGAGTTTGGTGGAATAAGTGAAGTAAGCTCATTAATGTACATTTGGTTAACACTAGCTAATGTAGTATTAAAGGATGGAGGATAGCCGGGCGAGACTATTTTTGGGGAGTTATAGGATTGAAAAGTAGTATAGATGTAGGGATTGAAGAAAACACCAATAAGAAGGACAAACACTAATGCTACTCTTACTACCCTTTTTATATCATGTATTTTTTTCAAGGTGTAAACTAAAGCAACAGCTAACATAGGTAGTACTAGGAAGAAGTAGTAATACCCTGGTGTGTAATAATTTGGATAAAATGACATAACAGTAAGTAAAATGTAGGGTAATGCTGGTAATAATTCTAGAGGAGAGAAAAGTGATAATGCACCAAATGATCCAAATACAAGTAGCCAGTATTCCAGTTTATTAAGTATATCATAATTAACGTAATTTAACGAGTAATATTGTTCAATGTCTTGTAAGATACTATGTGATGTACCAGTATACTTAGTTTGCAGAAAAGTTGGAAGTGTTAATGCAATGACTATAGTAGCTACAATCACAGATAAGAAAAGTATATTTCTCCTAAAGAACGACTTGCTAAGTAACTTGTTATTATTTTTGTTCTTTATAATCAAAAGAACCATATAAGTCAATACAATTGGGTATGATGCCTCCGATGTGAGTAATAACAATGCTGTTGATATTATGAATAGCTTCCATCTTTTAGTAAGGTAGTAATAGTAGGACGCTAGATAAAAGAGGGGTATGAATGATAAAACCTGGAAGCCAGAGAGAAAAGATGCAACTGTTAAAGGATTAAATAAGAAGATCATAGATGATATAACTGGAAGTAACTTACTCTGAGGTAATACCTCTCGAGCTATCTTATAAAGGTAGAGGGAAGCCAATGTTAGTACAAGAGATTCCACTAACGATAGGGTCAACCAAGACGGAAATGCCTTGTACAGGGGTACTAAAATATATAGTATGAGGTAAGGATGTATGGCTAACCCATATGGAATTCCCCTAAAAAGTAAATTTATAGTATCATAGAAGGGCTTTCCTTGAGATGCGGAATACAACTCTTGTATGAACATGCTCAAATTGTAGGACGAATAGTTGAGATTATAAAGCACTACGAAAAACAAGAAGTTTATAATAATGTTAAATAATACGAAAGAAAGTGCCAGAATTATCAGGTGATAGTTGTTTATCAGTGTTTTGAAGCTTAATTTATCTCTTGATAACTTTAGCCTACGCACAGAACCATATGAAACGCTTGACTTATAAAATTATTGAGAGATATTAAAACTTGGAGATGCTAATCACGATCTCTTTCCTCAGTATAGACTAAGATATGTTAATAGATGAAGTTGTTATATTTATCATTACATTAAGATTAAAGTCTATTACGAGACGTTAAGGTCACTCTTACTAATGATTTGGCCCTGAAGCTACACAAGAAATTTTTACGTATTATGAGCGTAACCTCGTATTTGTACAAAGTTTGCTCTTTAGTAAAGTGTTATATTTTAAGTTCAGTAGGGCTATAGTACATGGTTTTAACCTGAAAGAAAATTTGATTAACAGGCATCTTCGAAACGTACATTAGTATATGGGTCAATCTAATTTAATTTAAGCATCTTTGTCGTCCAGGAGATATTACGAGGACTAAATATTTAAGGGTTAAGTTTCGTATGTTTACGAATATATGACAAGAAGATTTTTCCTTTTTTATAACACTATAAGTTATTATTTGGACTAGGACAATAAACCTCTAAATACCCTTTTTCTTACCAATTTTACCTTTTAAACCTAGCATAAATCATTCCAAGGTCTCTAGCATGCTTTTCAACCTTTACCTCATAACCTTCCTCCCTTAACTTCTCGGCTAAACTTCTATATTCAAAATCCCATTCAATAATTATTTCAGGTATACCTTTTATGTCCGAGATAACTCTCCTTTCACACCCTTCACAGTCAATCTTGGCTATATCAAAAGGTCCGAACTTCTCTAGAAGTGTATTCAATCTTACTTCTCTTTCATTATCGACTGTTGATAGAGCCTTATCAACTACTATTACGTTTCTTATGTCATTTAGTTCCAGGTTAACTTTCATATACTTGACCTTTTTCGGATCAGGCTCAACTGCTACTACACTTTTCGCCCCCATTAGGCTGAAGTATATTGGTGAGTCTCCTATCGCTGCCCCAATGTCTAATACCTTCTTTTCCCTTACATCTGCCTTTCGATAGTCGTTAAATGCATCTCCTGGGAACCCATCCTTCCAACCCCTTAAGATCAGGTTCTTACCAAGAAAGGAAAAAGTGACCTCATCATCGGTCAACTTCTTTACGTCCAACCCTGACAACAGAATAGCCTCTAGCCTAGTCAGTTCAATTACTTCTCCATATTTAAACGCACATTTGACCCTATCCTTACTTCTGAATATATCTATCATCACGCTATACCAGTTCTTGTAAGTTTTCTTGTATTGTCTCAAGAGTTCAATTAGTCTCTTTATTGTAGGACTGTACAATCTAACTTTTACTCCCCTGGATTCAATTATAAATTTTTTCATGAGAAGTGCTTTAATTTAGCCACTTAGTCTATAATGATAATTAAAATCATTTTCAAACCACTTAATTATTTTTAAATATTAAGGTTAGACTTTATATACTGGCAGTTTTAGATAAATTGGAATATGGACTTTCTCAGGGCTCGCCGGCTTGATCTTATCTTTTATCCACCTACCTTATTGTTAGACCTATTCCTTCTCGAACACTACTTGAAAGGTGGGATAATTTACTGGATAGATTCAGGCTTTCCGTTCATACCTTCCCTCTGGCTTTATAAGATATTTGTAGATTATTGGAATTATAATTTCTTTCCTGGTGCTCCTTTCTCCTATTCACAGCATAACCTCTTCACTGCACTAATATTTTACCTTTTAATTCAGGTTCTTAACCTCTCTTTCTCCACATCAGAACTGGTATACCTTCTCTTGTTCTTTTTCTTAGCCAAAGTTGGGTTTGTAAAGATGATTGACACTCTCCTCTCGTTGTTAGGTAGAGAGACGAATAAGTCATACATCTATCTCTCTGGGATTCTAGGAGGGTTTATGTATACATGGGGGTTCTTTGGATATAGACCACCGATATTAGGGGTTAATTATCCGTTCTTTGTCTTTTATATGCTATTCCCACTCCTACTCCACTTCGCAATGAAGTATGTATTTTTGGAGAGAAATTACCTGACGTTGACCCTTTTGCCTATTTATATCATCATGTTAAGTGGTAATCAATTTGTTACTGCCTCCTACACCCTTTGGATCTTAGTAATTTACCTAATCATGTTCATATCCTTATACACTGAGAGGAGAAAGAATATTAGCTTCAAGTTATTCCTCACAAAGAATCTCATTTTATATGGTTTAGCAATTATAGCCGGATTGGAGGAGTTATATAATGTTTATTTTGCATCCTTAAATGCCTTCTCTAGCGGTGTTTATGGACAGTTTAACGGGATGCCACTGGCTATTGCTGAATTACAAGATCAGTATAACAGTTTTACACCTCTGTCACTCTTTTCACTCTTCGCTCCTAATCGGTATACTTGGATTGGTTTACTCCTCTTCGTCGTATTAGTTATAATCTCTATTTTGTCTGTGAAGAATAAGACTGATAATAAGTTATTCAACCCTTCCTTTTTCAGTCTTCTGATCATCGGAGGGGCAACAGTAGGTTTCGTAAACCTAGTCCCATTATTTTCATTGTCTCAATCTTCCATAGGTTTCATTGCTGTAGGATTGATGTTTAGCGTTCAATTTGTTTTCTCTGGATTCCCCGTAGCATTTTTCCTCTCTTTTTTAGTTTCGTATGCAATAGTTATCTTTTTGAGGACTTTCAATAGTAATCGTAAGAAAATACTATCGCTACTTTTCCTGTCAATACTGGTCAGTGTTTACATGTCCACTTTTGTTGTCTCTGATTCTTATCAACAAATAAAGACCTTTGATTATTTACCAGTTGCAGCAACTAATGTGTTCTATCCTCCAGAGGAGCTTTTAGAAGTAGGTTACTATTTACACCAGAATGCAGAAAACTATAATGTATTATTATTACCTTTACAGTATATTGCAGGTATATATTACATTCATGATAACGTTACCATGGCTTCATTGCACAATATTGACCCTCTCTCTCAGTTCATAACGGGCACAATTGTGAAGCTTCCCATACCCAACACGGTTACGAACCCGCTTTACTTGTACTTCCCTGGAAATTTTAAGAATGTGACAAATTTCCTAGTCCTGCTTGGTATAAAGTACATAGTATTGAGCAAGAATGAGTATCCTGGTCCAGGAGTGCCATTATATCAAGCTGGTGGATACCCATGGAATTTCAGTAAATTTGAGTATTACCTTTCTCACTTACCTAATGCGACATTAACTTTGGAGAACAACTACTACAACGTTTATCGGATAAACCTAAATGTCAGCCTAATCTATGCCTCAGAGGGTATAGTTGTAAATACACTGGACTATAACCAAATTTTCCTAACCTACTCCAACAATCTATTGACTGCTCAGAGGCAGAGCTTAATTTACGGTAATGGTGCTGTAAACATAACTAACATTTCAGGCGTTAAAATGACAGTTATAAATAACTACAACAACGTGATGTATGTTGTAAAGGTCAACGCTACAAAGCCATTTTACTTGGTGCTAGATGAGGGTTATAGTAATTTTTGGAGAGTCATAATTAAGAGTCATGAGGTGAAAAGTCATTATCTGGCAAATGGTTATGCTAACAGTTGGCTAATGCCAGCTGGTGAATATACTGCTATTGTAGAGTTTTATCCGGCTAACATTATTCCGTACTTTTTCATAATCTCCTTACTGAGTCCAGTAGTTATCGCTTTGATAATTCTAGTGAAAGATAGGATTCGACTTCGTCATGTAAGATGGGAAAAATAATATAATGGCTAAAATGTGATTATACTTGATAATGGAAAAACCGATAGCTATTCTGACGAGCCTAAGGATATTGAAGAACAACTCTTTTGAAGGTGGTGGGGAGAAGGTTGAATATAATTTGGTGAAACATCTTCTGGATAAAGACAACGTTTTCATTTTACCTAAGTTGAACTCCTTCCTCGATGGGAATAATTCATATTCGTCCTTGAGCAAAATATCGGACAAGATCATAGGCTTTGAATACCTAGAGGAAGACCTGGACCCAGTTGAGAGGCTGAGGAAGTTTGTGGAGAAATTAAAGGGTAATAGGACAATCCTACTAGATATAAACTACGGTCCGTCATATAGGTTTTACAGGATGTTTAAGTTTTCAGAGCTTTTAATGGAGCCTTCGCTTAAATATGGTGAAGTCATGTATATATCTTACAAAGCAGATCTTAGAAGTTCGGTACTTCTTCAAGGTATTGCATCGCATGACTACTTTTTTGGAGTACCCCTAAATGTATTACGTTATTTAAAGAACAGATTAAGGGGTTTTCCAATTGACGTATTTATTAATCATAAGAATAAGATAGTCTACACTTTGTATAAGGGATTTAGGGAGAAGTTTATAGTGAGGAAATTGAAGAACTCCCCAAATGTGGTAAGGATTTATGGTATGTCTCCAGGGCAACTAAACTCTCTCGGAGTCCTTAATTCAGGAAAGGGTAAAGTACTTTATCCTGCAGCAGCCATAGAAGGAGAGCTACTCTCGTTTAGGGAGAAGAGGACTGATAAGGATGACTATATGGTGTTTTTTGCAAGACTTTTACCTTTAAAAGGTACTTTGGAACTACCCTTTATCCTCTCTAAAGTCAAGGAGATAGTGAAAGAGGCTAAACTCTTTATCGTAGGGAAATTTCCCGAGGACATTAGAGGAAAGAAGAATGAGAGTTTTCAGGATTACTTCTTTAACCTTGTGGAGGAAATGGGCTTGTCAGACCACATAGTATACAAAGGTTATCTGACTGGTAATGAGCTTTATGATGTGGTAAGTAAGGCTAAATGTGTAGTTTATCCTTCTCATGAGGACACGTTCTCCCTCAGTATTCTTGAGTCCATAACTGTTGGCACACCTGTAGTTAGTTATGATATTCCTGGACCAAAGAGTGTATTCAATGGTCTTCCTGCAGTTAAGTTCGTAAGGGAGTACGATATAGATGCCATGTCAAAAGAGGTGGCAAATCTTTTCAAGGCTGGATGGGAGGACTACAGGAAGATTGTCTACAACGACAAGGTAGAGAGTTTCATAAGGGATCATACAGGATGGAGGAATGTAAGCGAAAGGCTATATGAGGATTTAATGAAAGTATAAGGAGAAGGGAAGATATGCCCAAAGACTTCAGTGTCATTATAACCTCATATAATAGGAAACAGTTCCTAACTAGTTTAATTGACTCCCTCCTAATTTACACCAAGAATTATGACTCCGAGATTATAGTTGTTAAAAACTTCCTTGACGAGAGGATAGATTCTTATCTTGATTCCCTGCCTGTGATTAACATTTATTCGAAGGATACGACATTGGGTGGTAAGTTAAAGGATGGCATCAGTAGGAGTAGTGGTAATATTATATTCTTTGTAGAAGACGATGACTTATTTCACCCTGACAAGATTCCAAGGGTCCTAAATACATTTGGCAATAGAGCCAGCATAAGTAGAATAGATTTTTATCATAATGCAGCATTAACTTTCTCCGACCAGATCCCCAACAAGATTGAGGTAAAGAATGAAGTAGACGTTTTTAAGCCATCTAATAATTCAAGGTCATTACTTAACACTCTTTATCATAAACATAAGGCAGGATTTAATGTAAGTTCTATAGTTCTCGACAGAAATTTTGCTGTGGAGTCATCTGATCTTCTAGGAAAAGTGAAGTTAACGGCTGACACTTTCCTTTTCTTTTATGCTTGGGAGAAAAGGAGAAATATAGCTATTGATAAAAACACCCTAACTTTTTACAGGAGAGTTCAGCAAAGTAAAGATACAGTTAACCTTGAGGTATTCAAGATGCAATTAGAGGATGCTGAGTTATTCGAAAAGGTGTTCACTGACAAAATAATTATGGAGAACATTCAAAAGATGAAAGTGTATAGAGAGTTGTTATATAAGATTATGTCAGGCGAGAAAAGTGGATTAAGTTACGTTTGGAGAATTGCTAAGGATCTTCAGTGGATTAAGTGGGACTGGTTTATGTTTCTACTTTCTGTAATTAATTCAGCATCAAACAAGTTAGCCAGGAAGATCTACCTTAGGATGTTAAGGAGTAATTCGATGTTTAGTTAACAATAGATTAAGAGGACCTCCATATACAAACGTGTTAGAGGAATAGTAAGTCGTGCTTTTACTAATAACAGATTTACTTTATCTTTCAACCTTTACTCTGATTGATGTATATAACTTAAAAGTCTCTTAGACTGCGTCAATAGAGAAAAATATTCGGCTCTATTTCTACATTTTTGTGGTAAGGCTTCTTCGTAACCTCTCTCATAAACTTTTAAAGTAACCTCATAAAACTCTTTTTCGTTAGAGACTAACCATCCTGTTTCATCATGTATTATGGATTCCGAAGGACCACCTGAATACTTAAAAGCAATAACTGGAGTTCCTGACGCCATGGACTCTACTGGAATATATCCGAAGTACTCAAAATCAACAGGGTATAATGTAACTAATGCAGACGAGTACAAATCTCTTAACCTCTCTTCATCTACTCTGTCCCCTAAATATTCTGCCCCGTCGATTTTATACCCAATCACTTTCAACTTTATCCCAGAATTGGCAATCTTTCTCAGCAAGTCTATATGAGTAGGGTATGATCTCTTTAAAATCACTAATGCAAACTTTTCTTTTTCAGAAGAATATTTAAAACTATCAATATCTATGGGTGGGTATACAACTCCCTGTGGGACCCTGTTGTAGAAAAGGGAAACAACTAAAGCGCTTGTATTACTATTAGCCAATAACATATGATACTTCGATACAAAGTCTGAGAACCTGTGGGAGTTTCTAACTAAGAAAAGACTAACTAATCTCTTTAGAGTACCCTTTTTTGCGTAAAATGGCTTCCATAGGAACACGCTCATTAATGCTCCCTGACTCCAGTATATAATACGTCCTTTGATACTATTTACCACCGGTACCGCCTCATCATTGGTAACTATGCTAATAGAGTCGTTTACATAATTGGCAATTTTCTTAAATGGGCTTGGAGAACCAAAGAGTAGAGATATATCATAATAAACGCTTCTAGGCTGATCTAGACTAATTACCTCTATGTCATTGTTTTTAAGCTCCTCTTTAATACCATCCTCTAGCCCAAGAGACACAATCTTTACTTTTACTCCATGCTTACTCAAACCTTTAGCAAAGTTTATTGTTGCCCTACTTTGACCGTCAAACTTCTTAAGGTATGTCGTAATTAAACTAATCTCCACATAATGCATATATTCTTTAGTGAATTAATTCTTAACCTTATCCAGTCCATGTAGAAATATTAACACTCATACTTAAGTATCAAGGTCTTAGTGGGAAAGGGATTGATCGTTGACATGTTTAAGGATACAACAATCGAGCTTCTCAAGAAGACTAAGCTTTGTAAAAAGAGCGTGAGCTTAGGAGTCTATCTTAGAGATTTTGTGAGATGATAAAAAAGTTCCTAAAAGCAATTGGAAGGTTTTTGACTATGTCAAGATATATGAGTAGTGTAAGGTATGTGAGAAAGGTAAAGTACTTTAGCAAGTGGGGTTATTATTTTCTCTTGGACAGTAAGCACGTGAGAAGATATTATAACATGCTAAGTAGTGATTTTCAGAAATGTTGTAGAGATGATCATGTTAGTTTGGCGAGTAAGATGTTCAAGATAATAATTAATGTGAAGATAAGGAAGAATTTCGTGTGGGAGGCTAATGTTTCAAAATTCTTAGAAATTGATTTCCATCTCTCCTCTTTACTCTTAAAGTTTTTACTTCAAAACCTGCAAGGAGTTTAAGGATTGTTTTAGGATGTTGTAGACATAGATAGCGTAAGCATCTTTAATTTATCACCTTGTAAAGTTAAATTGAAGTGTTCATCATATTTTTTATAATGAAAAAGCATACGACTATTGTGTTCTCTCAGAAAGCGAGATTACTCCCCATCATGTCTTTAATAGCTTTTAACGTGATATTTTCCGTATTTTGGTGGTTATACACAAGGGGAGATGTTATATATTACTGGGACGGGGGTTTTCCCCTAAACCCGTTAAACTTCCTGGAGAGATACGTGAATATTTGGAACTACGGAGTCTTTCCGGGAGGTCCTGAGTTCGGATTTGTTACTTACTTTCCTCTCGCTGTATTAAGCGTTCCATTTTACATACTAGGTCTAGGAATAGGTTTAGTGCAGTGGATAGTTGTGCAGTTAATGGCAAACGTTGCTTATGTAGGAATCCTCTATACATTCAAGTTCTTCAGGAGACAAGAACTTGACCTATTGGACTATCTCTTTGTTATTTTTGTCACCTACTTCTTCATTCTGGACTACTACACTATTGGTATAAATTGGATAATGGGGGAAATTGTTCCACCTCTATATGGTTACTTTACTACTCCTTTACTAATCTACTCTTATCTCAGACTGATAACAGTCAACTCAATTAAACAATCATTAAATCTTCTTGTACTTGTATCATTAATAGGTCTAGGAGGCATGATATATGAGTTTCAGACAATGACAGCTTACTTTATTTTATTTATGATAGTGGTAACAGTTCCCTTGATCAAGATATTCCAATTATCCGTTAGAAAAGTCTTATTTAGGTTCTTACTTTTCTTCACTATTCTCTTAATTTCTGGCTCCTACCTAATCTTTTATCTCTATTTCTCAAGCACGGGAGCATATTCTTCCTCTCTCCAGACGTTTTCAGGTCAAAACGTTGTAGTATATCAATTATTGGACACCTATAAAAACTATAACCTTTCTACATCTTTTCTGCTTTATTATCCTGCAATATCTGTAACTCCATCTCTCCTTAATTACTTAGTTGGAGCTATTGGACTCGGTGTAACTGTTGTTGTACCATTAATATTCAGTGTCATCTTCAGAGCTCAGCCAAAGATGTATTTCCCTCTAAGATTGTCCTTAACTTTAACTCTGATATTACTCTTCCTCCTCCAAAGTGGCGTGATAAGTCTAGTCCCACTCATTGAATCGAATATAATCAAGTTACCTATTCTTGGTATATTAATTACAGGCTTTTCGTACATGGTGCAACCGGTGCATGTAGGTTATATGATAAACTTGAGTCTCCTAATTCTCCTCATACTAAGTTATGACTTCATAAGAAGACATCCCTTCCCCGCTAGAAGAATAGTTAATGCTCTCCTCTATTTATTTTTGCTCATTAATTCTATAATATTTTCATATGTAGGAATAACTCATTCATCTACTAGTTATTACAGCCTTTTGTTAGGTAATACAGACGAGAAGATCCTGAATACCTTTAACTATCCTCAGTGGTTTGTTGCATCTTCTGAGGTGTTGTCGAAAGCTGGCTATAATAACGTACTGTTCTTACCTATACAGTTAGCACTCTCAACAGCCACATATTACAATGGAAGCTGGGTTGGATCAAACACACCTCCCCAAACCTACTTCTTCATGGGCCAGGTGATCTCGGATGCTGGCAAATCACCCATTGTCTTCGTATTGGCTAAATATTTACCTTCAAACAACATAACAGACCTAGTAAATTTACTTAAGGTACTTGGTGTTAAATATGTAGTGTTAAATAAAGGAGCATATCCAGGTCCGGGTACATTCGCTAGACCATACTATAATTTTTCAGGGGCTTATCCATGGAATTTCACAGCTTTTGAGATTATGTTGAACTCCTCAAAAGGGTTGAAATACGTTGGAAGTTATGGCCCGTATAAGATTTATGAAGTTGAAGGCAACGTACCCTTAGTTTATGCGAGCAGTGGAGTAACAGGTAATTTGAGTTATGATGAAATCTTTTGGAATTTCTCTACTGGAAAGTTCAAGGCTTTTAATGTCTCATTTATTGACGGAGGACCTAAGCTAAATATCTCAAACGTGAGTAATGTGCATTTAGAGTATCAAATTGAAAGTCCCGATAAAATAGTAGTTAAAGTAAACAGTGACACGAGCTTTTATCTTGTCTTTACAACAGGATATAATCATTGGTGGGAGTTATCGGTAAACGGTAAAATTAATAATAATCACTACGTAGCTAACGGATTTGGAAATGCCTGGTTAATGCCATCTGGGAATTACACAGCAACTATTGAGTTCAAGTACAGTAATGTTAAAAAAGTGCTATTTTTTGTGTCATTCCTACCGTTACTCATTTTGTCATCTCTATTAATTAGTGAAAGGTTGCGTGAAAGTAAATAGTGGAGACTGATAACATGTGACTTTAATGAACAGTGAATTCCAGTATATCGAATTTTTTATTCAACAGTGTCTTAATCAATTTATGACATGAAAGTTTTCATCCTAATAAGTAGCCTAATATGAATGGAATGCCTCTAACCACATACAGGGTATACAGTCCAAGTTTACTTCCCTTGCATATTTTCCTCTTCTTTCTAGATGTCTTAGTCAAAATTTGAAACTCAGTTCCTTTCAATATCCTTAAACTCCTCCCATACCTATAATATTTTCTAATTATGCTCAAGAAAGTTTCATCGCCATAATGAAAAATCAATGAATCTCTAATAACATGTAACTTATTGGAAAACATTCGAGACGTAAAATAAATCAACTCATGATCAGGATATAACACCTTATCAAACTTATCCCCCAGTTTATCCCTTAACAACTCAAATGTCTTAGTAAGCAGTTCTGAGTTAAATGCTCTGGGAAGTAAAAAACCTTTAACTGCATCTGGTTCATTACAATTTATGAGGTTATCCTTGTCAAGTTGTGCTAATCTTATCCACAAAGACGAATTCCCTACTTCAGCCTCTCCCACGATTATCATATCGTGTTCTATTTCTGATAGTATTTCTAAAGTATCTTTCCTTAGAACTCTAGTCTCATCAAGAACTAAAGCCTTTTCTCCTGATGAATTTTTATGGGCTAAATATCTAGCATTTAACAAGTTCACTTTCTCCCTGACCTCCTTAAACCCATATTCTCTTATGAGGTCTGATATCAATTCGTCACCAGAATTTACGACTATCACCTCAAAGTCTTGATAGGTTTGGGTTCTTATGGACTCTAACACATTTCTTAGATACTTCCCATGAACAACTGGGATCTCAATCGACCACATTATATTTATCTTATGTTTATCTGCTTTATATTAAAATCCCTCATTTCCGATAGAGAGACTTGAAAACGCTTTCATTTGGCTTAAATATTATAATACTTAATAGTATTGTATGAGATCTGTGATAATTCTGTTGATGCTTTTCCTTCTCTTGATGTTAATTCCAACCTACACCAATTCTCTTATGGTGCAACTTAGTTATCCTAATAGTGTATATTTGGGTCAGAATATAGAAATTAAGTTCTCTGTCTTAGAGACCAAGATAAACTCAATAAATTTCCCTAACATCTCTACAGGTGTCAAGTTAATAAAGAATGGTAACCTATTAACTTACCAAGGTTTTGTGGCTAACTATATTCTATTCCCTGTTAACTTCTCGATATCAAATGAGATGATAGTCTCATTCGTGGGTATTTGTAATCTTTCAAGGATATCAGGTATAGTTTTTTATGGGCAAAACTTTACTCCGCCACTACCTGACTATAAGTCTAACACGTCAATACTTACAGTCGCTCTGAACGGATACCTATGGCAGAACATGAATAATAGTTGGGACCTCATAGGACCTATACCTGGTCCGTCAGGAAACTATATAGGGGATACTTTGATAATCAATAAGCCTGTTAATTATACAGTTGTGTTGACTGATGATAACGGGAAGGCAGAATTATCTAGAGTATTTATAAATGGTAGTGAATATTATGTAGGCATTAAGACCAATTTTCCGTGGAATATAACGTATGTTGGTTTTAGGTTAGATAACGCCACCGTTAGACCTTTAGAGTTCTCTGTGATAGCACCGTTCTCAGATGAGCCATACGTAGTTTTCGTTAACAATCATCAATATTATAGTGGTTACACAGATAATTATGGTAACGGTAAATTTACTTTAACTGTAAATTCCACGTCCATGACAGTAAACATAACTTTCCCTAAACTGAAGACCTTTAAAGTGATAAACGTATACGGAGAGTCTCCTCCTCAAGGAAGTGTAGGTATCAAAGTTGAATACCCTGTAGAGCCTATGCTTATATTCGGTTTAGCCATAGCCATAACTGCAGTAGCGTTCACTTTAGACATCATTTATAGGAGAAAAGGAAAGTGAGGCTAGGAGTTCAGTCTATTAAATACCCAACGCTGGAACCTTACCATTAATGGATAGTAAAGTAATTTTTTGAAGGGAGAATAGAAAATTCTAAGCCTGAGAAGTGATAACGCCATAAGGACTATAGTTTTTGACAAGGATTTTCCTATTTTGCTGCCATCCTCGTCATTTAAGTATTGAATTTCAACTTCCTTTATGGTATATCCTCTTCTCTTAAACGCGTAAATTATGTTAACATCAAATAATAGATCGTTAGAAATTAACTCGTCTGCAACACTGATCACTTTACTTCTCTTAACTACTTTAACACCTGATTGGAAATCTGATATTTTTCTGAGACTAGGAAAGAGAAGCCTTACAAGAAATATGAAACCTTTATGTAGTATGTATCTCTCAGAGGAGATATTAACAAATCTTCTCTTAGTTATTACTAAATCAGCATCAACTGATAGAACCTTTTCCAAATCATCTCTTGTGGTAGGTAGATCTGCATCTATCAACAGTATTCTATCTACTGAACTATTTTCTATTCCAATCTTAATGGCAAGACCTTTACCCAGTCTATTTGGACTCTTAAGCAACTTAACCCCATTAAACTTCTTCACAACCTCAGGCGTATTATCTTTTCCGTCATGAACAACAATTATCTCGGCGGAGTCGAACCATATACCAAGGCATGACAACGTATTGCCAATTCTATTCTCTTCATTGTATGCCGGTATCACAACACTAAGCATTCATAACATCTTTATTTCTCTGTTTTATAAAACTTTACCAATCTCGTAGGCAGAAAAAACCATTTATTTTCGGACCTCTAATACTTAAGTTACGTGTTCACACTATTAGATAGTGGATGAGAATTATTATACAAAACATTGAAGACAATCCTAACTCATAACTGTACTTTTTAGTTATAAGATATGAGAAGGAAAGTAATATAGGAGGTAATACATAGGTCCATGTAATTCCAGGAATTATAGAGACGATTGATATTACTGACAAGGGTACTAGATCATGAATGTCAAATTTTTGTAACAAGTATGACACAGACAGGAAGACACTTATAATTGAAAAGTAAAGTGTGTGGCTAAAAAGGATTCCCATAATAATAGTTAGAGCGACCACAATAACATTAAGGCTATCCTTAAGTTTAATCCCCCCTAGGGCGAAAACTGGGTTAAAGAAGAGTGCCAATACGGCTGAGAGCGAGAAGTGAACGAAAGCGTTTCTCTCCCTAAAGATAAAAACAGCGTAAATAACTGAAAGGGTTAATGCCACATATGATAGTGGGAAGACAAGGTATTGAAGCGCTATGAAAAACAGGATAATCTCTATAAGTAGTGAAATTATACCTCCTACTATTCTAGCATTCATAAGCTTAACTAGTTTTTTAAACCTATTCGAATCCGTAGTCCTTAATATCATGCGTAAAGTTGAAACTATTATTAAGGCTATGGAGGAGTAAACTAAGCTCTGGTATGACCCTTGAATGAGTAAATAAAGTGAAAGGGGTATGAGAAAATACTGTGAGTAAGTTAATACCTTTCCCTTCTCTAGAAAGTAAATAACTATGAGTATTAAGATTAAGGGAGGAAAAACTGATGAGAATATAGACAGTCCTGCACTGACCAATACCATTGAGATTGTCCTAAAGTATTTCTCGTATCTGTTATATACTAAAGAGAGCAAAATAAGTAGTAGACCATAAATCCCTTGTTTAAACCCTTCTACATAAAGTAATATGCTAGTAGAGAAGAGGGCTGGTGGAAACACAAGTGCTGACCCTAATGATACAAGAAATGAGGGTAATGGAAAATACGAGTACAAGAGGGGAAATATAGCTGATAATATGGCGATGGCATGATATCTCGTGACTTTTATTTTATATAGAGTTGTCAGAGATAGAACTCCAAACAATATAGTATAGAATGCTAAATCATAGGGGACATAGCCTTGTGTCGCAAGTATTAGCATTATTATACCTCCACCTAAAGTACCTCTAATATCCACACCTAATAGTAGGAATGCAGTTAGATACAAGATAAGGTATTTTTGAACATCACCTAGGGGGAGAATGGAAACTCCCAAGATTATTAGGACTGAGGATAATAACCTAGAATACTTACTCGCCAATATTCCTATTGAGGATAGAGCGTATATCATTGGAACATAGCTTGTCTCTAAAGGATATACCATAGGGATTAGAAATGAAACTATTGATGCATAAGGGAGCAGTCTTTGCTCATCTAATAAATATGTTAATCCTACAACTAATAGTGCTAAAGGTAAGGAGTATTTGGTATTAACTAGAGACGCTATAATTAATAGCGCAAGGATCAGTGCACTCCTTAAAGAAAACACAAGTTTACATCTTCCTAGTAGTTTATAAGCTTATTTGGATTAGGGAGTAGTTTTACAAAGTTCTTAAATTCTCCGTTAAATCATGCTAAAGAAAGTGAGGCAGTTACTTAGATTACACAGAGAACTTGGGTGAAACTCCTTACCATTAATCGTTTTCGGTAATTCTCTTTAAGTAGTCATAGTATTTATTGGCTGCAATGTTCCAGTCGTATTTTAAGGAAGCATGGTAACTATCCAGAGACATTTTTTTCATAATATTTTCATCACTCAGTATGTAGTCAATATACTCGGCAGCCTTTGTATAATCTTCATAATCTACCAGAAAGCCGTTTTTCCCATGCTGTATTATCTCAGGTAATGAGCCAACAGAGTACGCTACTGCAGGAGTTCCAGAAGCATTCGCCTCTGTTATAGTCATACCCCATCCCTCAATGAATGAGGTAGATAGGACGACCCACGCAGACTGGTAAAGCTTAATCTTTTGATCCTCTGGAATTCTCCCTAAGTAGATAATATTGTCAGAAGAAGACGAAGCTTGGATTATTTGGTTCTCGATGTCCTTCTCGCCTTTACCAACAATAATAAGCTTAGCTTTAGTTTTCAGCATTTTGAATATTTTAATTGCATGTAATGGGTTCTTATACCTTTTCAGTCTTCCTATCCATAAGATCATAGGTTCAGGGGATTTCTCTCCTGGTCTGAATTTGTCATGATCTACACCATTATGAATAACCTCTATTTTATGCTCATCTATTTTTAGTAGCTTAATTAAGTCAAGCTTTGTTGAGTGTGAAACAGCTATAATCCTTTTATACTTCTTCAAATATCTTTCTAGCTTTTTTACAACGTAAGCCAAAGGCTTAGATAATTCATAATCAACTACATATTGATGTACATGATGCACTAAAGCTACAGTCCTCTTATTAACTAGATAAGAAAAGAAAGGAACAGCATGAGCTACACTATCCATAACAACATCGTAATTTTTAGCGTATTTTAATGAGTGAAAGTGAAGAGTTACTTTGTTACCTTTATGAATTAGCTTTATACCGTCAATCTCGTTCCTCCCTTCCAATCGGGTATTTTCACTTAGCCAATGAATTTCTATACCATTCTCCATTAGTCTTTTACTAACTTCATATATTACAACCTCAGAGCCACCAGCATAAGGATGGAAGATGTCCCTATGATTTACGACGAGAACCTTCAAGCTTACTTAACAGTGCTCTCTCAGACTTATATTATTATTTCATTTAAACTATAGGAATATTACTCGCTTGGTTAGAACGAGCAAAAGCGTCTTAATCTTAAGCCTCACTCTCAAGGTAGTTCACTGATTGTAATTCAAGATAAGTTGCTAAATGCAGTAGTTGATCTTAAGGAAGGTTTAGCGAACTTTAAGAGGTATATTAACGCTGAGTTTATACAGGGTAGTATCCCTGAATACCTGCAGGCTAAATTAACAGTTTCGAGAGATCTAATGGTACTCACATAATTTATTATATAACGAAATTGTCTTTAAGGTTAGGACTCTGGTGAAAGGTTTAATGATTAAGAGCCAACAACTAAAGTGTTTCGACCTAAATTTTTCAATAACTCTGATAAAGTATGGGAACACATCATTTTTGATATATTTAGGGGGGAAAAATTTTGTATATAAAGATTTTTACTCTGGGAAAAAAGTATAAATTAACTTGGTAATAAGTTTGAATTATCGAAATGAAGATTAGTTTTAATAAATTTAGTATGGCTAAATATTAGCAAAATATACATGGTAGAGTATGAATTTAACACCGACCTGGACCCTAATTAATACATTCGCGTCTTAGTCTAGGAAGCGTAAATTTGTATAGGTTGAAATGTAATTACTTACAGTAAGTGATGAGGAAAACGTTGAAGTTTACAGTACATAGGTAGCTAAGGCTATTGGATCTTCTCTTAGCTCTTATGATTTAAGGTAACATAACTTTTAGGCTTTCAATAATATATCGATAAAAGGCGTCAATTCTTAATTACATCGAATTACGTTTGTAACATCCTCGAAACTTAAAACCTAACTTCAAATTTCTCTCCAAATTTTCATAATTACAGGACGCCGAAATTTAGAAGCTTAACCCTCACTCAAATTATTGGTTCCTCATTCACCTTCATTACTATCATTATGGTATATGCATCTTAATGATCTGTTCTAGAGAAAATCATACTGGGCTCATTTAAAGCATATACATGGGAAGAGTCCTCTTGTGACCTAAAATCTATTGTCCTTTGACGACTCCAAATGAATATCTTTTTTATCCATTTTGTTTAATACCCAATGATGATCACGAGATGGCTCCTTAACAACAAGGGATTAGTGATCCTTATAATATTGGATACGGTACTTTTCCACTCGCTTATAAGCTTTGATTACAAGGCTTACTGGGACTACACTACAATACCTTATTTCATCAAACTTAGCCCAACCTACATATTTAACTCTATGATAGGGATAACCCAAAATGTAGGAACCCCATTTAATATAGTGTTCTCCCCAGGCTTAATGTTAGTCTTTACACTCTTTCTTCTGCTAGGTAATCTTGGGATAGGCCTCTACTATTTCCTTTACATCCTCTCGTACTCTGTGGGGGTTTATTACCTTACGAAAACCCTGTCAAATGACGATATGATATCCTTAATGGGAGGTTTAATAGGGACAATCAACCCAGGGGTAATGAATATTATCGTAGACACGCCAGGAGCTTTATATCTAGCTTTTCTACCCTGGTTTATTGGACTATACTACAGGTATAGATCTTTAAGGAAGAAAAAGTATTTATATGCCCTATCTTTTCCTTTAGCCCTCTCTAGTGTCTATGGTCCGACTATAGTAGCCTTAGGAATTTCAGTAATCTCCCTGGAGACCTATTTCTTAGTTAGAAATAGAACGAGAATCAGGGAGGAAGTTTTCGTGGCAGGAAAAGCCATATTGTCGACGGTGTTATTCTTCCTTCTCTCTCACTTCAATGCTATCTTTGATATTAATTACACAGTAAATATGCTGATGGACTACAGTATACCACCAAAAATTCCAGGGTTCAATATAGTAGACGTCTTGACATATAACACTGCGCTTGGATACCAGAGGGTCTTCCAGAATGTATCGACTATACTTTTTGGTAATGCGTATCTGGAAATATTTAATTACCTGTTAATAGCTTACTCTGTCCTTTGTATTATATCCCTCTTAAATAGAAAAGTTGAAGGTATATTTCCTTTAACCTTTCTCATATTAAGTTTAGGAGTCATGAGCTATTCAAGTAATTATCTTGGTCTTTATAGTCTATTCCAATCAATTTTCCCAATACTAACTCACGTGAATCCAGCCGAATATACTGTGTTACTCTCCATATTTTATTCAGTTTCAACCGCCTACTTGAAAGAGCTACTCAATTTTCCATATAGGTTATTGTTACCAGTCATGGTAATCCTCCTTGTCATAATCTCAATTATACCTATGTCTTTATTTCTAAATTCAATGTGGACTCCAGTAACAGTACCTCAGGAGTTTATTCAAACCTATAACTCCCTAAATGGTCTTGTGTTGTTTGTCCCTTCTGTATACGCAATAAACTTTAATTATTATCCTTATGTGAACTCTGATGAACAGTTTCCAATATGGTTTACTGTAACTTTTTTCAGTATGTATCCTAACTACTCTATAGTTCCAGTGCCACCAATTCCTAAGCAGCCTTACTACCAACTTGTGTACTCTCTATATGCGGGTAACAAGACTGAATTTATGCAGTTAGCAATGGAGAGTGGGTTGAAGTACGTAGTATGGTTTAATTCTTCAACTTATAAGAACTACGATGTCCGTTTTGCCTTTTTGTCCAAAGAATTGAGCCTGCAGGAGTTGATTAACACGACTGGATTTAACATATATAAGAGCATAGGTAGACAGGTGGTAATACTTCAATCACCATACCAAGTTAATTTGAGTCTTGAAGAAAGACCTTTCGGATTCCTAATTCAGTTCAACAACCACTCATCATTTATTACAACTCCTTTAGTATATAGAAACGACTATATACTTTTTTCCAATGGAGAATTAGTAAATGACAAAGGATTTCTTGCGGTCAAAACTAATGGAAGTTCAGTCTTCATAACCTCATGGTATGCGATAATAAACCTGCTGAATGAGATCGTTGTTGTCGTACTACTCATATTAACAGCCCTCCTTATCTTCAGGAAAAGGAAGAATGATTAATTAAAAATTACTTACGGCTTCTGATTTTTGTGAACTATTTATCTTATTACGTAGAGTTCTCTCCTAGATTTCACTAGTGAATCAAAAAGTCTCGCACTTATAAGCTTAAGTTTAAGAGCCTCTAATCCTTGAATATTCGCTTTGGTAAAGTTAATAAAATATTTAGAATCATAGATAACTAAACGATCCTTATCTTTAAGGTTTTCACTTAGGCTTGGTACTAATACTTATGAGCTTGATATCTCCTTTTCTTTATATCTAAGGTAACAAATAGTCCCTTAAGTATGTCGTATATTACGTTGTAGAATGTCAACCCTCATATCATTTATATCTGGACTCACAATTTAATTTCAACGTTATTTTAGAGGTATACTAATCATTTGAGGTATCAAGAAAGTCCTTAAAAAGACGACATTTAAGCTTTCATTCCCCTTGATACGTATGAGACTTGTTCGCTCTTAATTAATTCCTCAAATAAAAGTGGACTTACCTTATCTCCAGAGTATACCTCATGGCCACGTTTATTTTTCCCTAATTAATAATTCCTATACTTATCTATTCTTAACAAGAGGTAAAGCAAATTATCACGATCTAGAATATTTCATTCATTATAGAACTTTATATATTTTTAGGAAAGACTTTATAAAACTCTGTAATTAAATTAGTGTAATGAATCCTATTAGCGGGGCTCTTAAGTTTTTATCCACAACAATTCTAAACGGAATCTACGCCTTAATCTTCTTCCTTCTTGCAGCAAGATTTACTACACCAGAATTTGTCGGAATGATAGCAACAGTTCAACTTTTAGAGGTTTTCGTATCAAACTTTACAGGTTTACTCTCATGGTATGTAGCGAGTAGGGAGATAGCATATAATTTGAATAAAGATAAAAAACTCCTGGACGATATAATTTTAACCTCCTTAGGTTACCCCTTTCTGGCAATCCCCTTTATATTTCTTCTTGCGTTCGTCTTACCAAGATATGTAGTTTTAGCCGTACCTTACATGTTCCTTTACTTGTATGGTAACTATCAAAGATCCGTTCTAGGTGGACTCGGTAAGTTTACTGAGGCCAACATAGGTCTAGTCATTTTCTTAACCTTCAGATGGTTGTTTTCGATTCCCGCAATATTTTTCAACAATTTCGAAATTATTATCCTTATATGGACTTCGGGAGCACTCTTACAGGCTATTTATTATTGGTTAAAGCTTCCTAGAAAGCTAGAATTCAAAACTGGAGTTGCTTCTAAGTTGATTAAGGAGGGGCTTCCCATATATATCTCCAATGTCATAAACTTTATTGCTTCTCAGGGAGATAGGTTGATAACTGTATACCTTTTAGGCTTGTATGACCTGGGAATATACCAATTAGTTACCTTAATGTCAACATTTCCTAACAATATGCTACTTTCACTTATCAGCTCACTTCTTCCCTCTTCAGCCTATTACCTGTCACTGAATAAGGACATGTCTTACATGACATCATTGACCCTGAGATTTTACGTCCTATTATCAGCCCCCACAGCTGTAATTTCTTATGTCCTCTCAACAGTATTTTTAACCACTTTCTTTCATGAGTATTTGCCAGGTCTTTTAGTACTACAGCTCCTGGTAGTCGCTCTTTCAGCTCTCTCTCCGTTACTCTACCTCTCAACTCCAATTATCTCCCTGAAGAAAGACTATAAGCCCTTACTTTATGTGGGAGTAATATCTGGAGTTGAAGTGTTGGTGTTGTCACTGTACTTGATACCCCGTCTAGGGATTTTAGGTGCTGCCATAGCACAGGTAGTTAACGCACTCACGTCTTCAATTCTACTACTGTACATTTGTCTCAGACAAAAGGCATTAGTCCTTGGTAGTATGGAAAAGAGGAGTCTCCTGTTACTGCCTATTCCCTTCTTAGCGTTTATCTCTTGGGAAGCGTCTCTGGTTATCTTACTGGTAGCTATTAAGTTCTTGAAAATCATTAGCCGTGAAGAAGCTATTTTAACACTTAACTTATTACCGAGACAACTAAAGTTATTTGGAAAAATCCTTTTACTCATATCAAGTTAAGTTACGGGCTCTTTAGTTGTTTTAACAGAGTTATCTCAACTGGGTTCTTTTCCATTAGGTTTAGTAATACTCTAGTTGAAAGTAGAGAGGTTAGATTGACGTTGATGTCTTACCCTCTTCATAATTTTCTTATTTTAACTGTTGAGAGAGGTGGAGGTAATGAAGAGCCACTTAAATTGAAAAATGTCTAGTATGTAGATTAATACAATTAATATGTTATTCAAGGTGTATATAAACAAAGATAATAAACTTTATTAATGTATAGTTGTCTTGAAATAACTAATGGACTTTGTCTTCTTTACAGATCCACTGACTTCAGTCTATGGTGCAGTGAGACCTGCTTTGACAGTTTCAAAGGAACTTGCAAGAAGAGGGCATGATGTGACCATTTTAACCCCTTATAGCATGTTAAGTGACTTTCATAAAGTGAGGATTGCGGAAATAAAAGAAAAAATACAGAGGAGTGGTAAAACTGTCTTAACTAAAATACCACTACTCAGAGAGTGGATGAAAGCATTGATCTTACCCTACGTACACGAGAGGGAGAAATCAGAATCTTTAGTCATAAACACATCAAGTTCACTGATAACTGAGGCAGATGCATATTACGGACAGGGACAGATCACGAAAGCGATAGACGATATGTCACAATCACGGGATTTTCCACTCCGTTATAAAGTAATATACAAGTTTATCAGGGGAATGCTAGTCAACCTCGAGAAGAGACTAATGATGCAATTTAGAGAAAACTCAGCACTTTTTATTACTAACTCAAACTTCACTAAAAGCCTTTACGAGAGCTGGGGGATTAAGGTTGACCATGTAATATACCCTCCCCTAGATCTAGAGGTCTTCAGACCAACAACCCAAAAGCCAAGCAGGGACTATGTATTAGCATACTTGGGTATTAGAGGAAAGGAGACTAACCTAAAGGTCATTAAAGAGTTAGCTAGACAAGGTGTTAAGATCAAGGCTTTTGGCAAATCATCTAAAGAATACGAGAAAGAGCTAAGCTCCCAAAACATAGAAATTTTAGGATATGTAGACGATAATACATTAGTTGACCTCTACACCAATGCTCTCTTCACTCTTTTCACTTTCACCCATGAGCCCTTTGGGTATATACCAGTCGAAAGCATGGCATGTGGCACACCTGTAATCACTTATGATAAACAAGGACCAAAAAACACTGTGAGCCATAACAGGACAGGATGGTTAGTATCTAATGACGAGGAGTTGGTAAGAGAAGCTATAAGGATATGGAAGCAAGGTTATGACGAGAGTTCAATTAAAAATAAGTGTTTAGCAAACGCACAGGAATATGACGTCAAGAAGATTGCTGATGAGTGGTTGAATTGTTTAAACCAACTACGTTGTGGTGTCAAGAGTTAAAGATAATCAGCAATGTTACACAGAAGTTACCATCGGATTCTTAGGGTATTATCAGGGAAAAGAAGAAATGAATAAGGAGAAGTATGTATGTACATACGTATCTTCGCATATGATTAGTAATGCATATAGCCCAATTCTAAGCAGGGATTAAATTTCTAAATTAGTTCATTACACAAAAGGATTCTCATATAAAATATATATGTCATTTCCCAGTGGGTTCTTGTTAAATAAGATGCGGGACTTTACCTATCACCATGTAATGTTATCTAACCGTAGACCAGTCCCAGACCAATTTATTGAAGATTGATGAACTGCCCCATGTTAGTTACTAACCGATTTATTTGAATTACTTATTTATTTTATCTTGATAGACTTCTTTTACATAAATTACGCTTACAATGCTCCAGCTTCATACTCGAAGAAGAGACTCTTCATATTCATATTCTCTTACTTGACGGATACCCCTCTCCTAACGACAGTTTAGTAAGTTTGCTAACAAACATTTTTATTATCACTTACTAACAGGGATTTTATGGGTGACGCCAGCAAACACATACAATTGACTTCTTTACTCCTGATATTCTTGTTCTCAGCTTTGGCGATCTACTCAATAAGCTTTGTCTTACCCACTCTTATGCAAATATACGGTGAGGCTGTGGCGTTTTCAATAGCCCTGAGCTGGATAGGTGGAGGTATAGGGGGTCTCATAATGGGTGTTTTCGGTGACCTGAAGAGTAAGAGGTATGCCCTTTTACTCTCTATAGTACTCTTTGCACTACCCATGTTGGCAAATGTCGTTCAGCTGAACATTATAGTGTTCTACATAGTGTGGTTCCTCATAGGGTTTGGAGTTAACGCTGTAAACGGGATAAGTTACGTCTATGTTACTGAGCTTGCCCCATCTAGAACCAGAGGGTTCATAGGGAGTATAATGCAGGGCTTCTACTTCCTTGGGGCAATATTAGGTCTTGTTACATCTTTCATAGTTAAGGGTGATATCTTCGTTTATTTCTTAATAGTTTCTATCCTCTCACTACTCAGTATACCACTGTGGGTGTTTATTCCTGAGTCCAAGTGGAAGGGTAACTTCTCCTTTAAACTACCAAGGGATATGCTTAAGGTGACAGTGTTTGGATCAATTTTCTCAATAGGCTCATTCCTATATCTAGTCCCCCTTGTTTCCCTAAGTTTTACCCTGTTCTCATTTCTAGGCTCTAGGCTTTACGTTGTTATTTTCTCAGCCTTTATACTGGGGATGATAAGCTTCATGGTGTCTGGGAGGATTTCAGACACGGTCGGTAGGAGGTTGTCGAGTTACATATTTGCAGGGATAAGTATAGTGTCGTCTATCACACTCTTCCTGGGAGCTACTCTCTCTGACCCAGTTCTGCTAATTGGCTCTTTCATAGTTCTGATAGTTGGGTCTTCATTTTTTGCCTACTTTGGGGTATGGATGAGCGAGGTGTACCCTGTAAACTTCAAGGCGACTGGTACCAACATTACACTCTTTCTGGGTAGACTGATAGGTGGAGGATTTGGGGTGACACTTGTACTTCTGCTACCGTTTGGGCTGGGGAGGGACTTGGCGATATCTACAGTCATATCTTCAGTTTTAGTCCTAATGTCGGCAACTCAAATACCTGAGACTGTTAAAAAGTGATTGGAGACGTGTAGGGAGAACTGTTTTTCAGTGAGACCTCACCTATTGTGTTGTCCTCTTTTGTTTAACCCAGCGAAGTCTCTCCTCCTCAAGTCACAGTTAGATTACGAGATTCCTGTATATCGAGGGTTTTAAGGGCAGTCTGTAAGGTAAGAGTACAAATCCTCTCATTAGTGGGTTTTTGTCGACAATTAGTCAAGTACATGAACCTATGCAGAGAAGAGAAATAAAACCCATTACTTAACGCAAACTAGTGTTGATAGAACTTCTTCAACCACCAGCCTGGGACCCTAATATTCTCTACTCTGTCAAAGTAGTCATAGGGCTTTATATCGAGGACTGGAGTACCATCAACAGCGTTTATACCTCCAACCTGGAGTATATTACCCTCTACCTTTAGTAACTCGACAACAGATATCCCTATGGGATTGGGTCTCTCGTGGGTCCTAGTGGCGAACACTCCTACCCTTACCCCCTCATGGAAATCTCTCACCAGATTACCGTCAAATTGGGATAGGTGGAGGTGGTAGACGATTATAAGGTGTGAGTAGTCCTCTATACCCCTTAACCCTTCTTCATACTCCTTGTCCACGACAATCTTCACTACACTCCTCCTTGACGGGGAGTTGTCTTCTCTTTTCACGTAGCCTATGTACTTAAAACAACACGACATTAAAGAAGTCTAGACCGACAAATATTTAATCCTTTTCTAATGACGAGGAGAGAGGACCTTGTATTATGCCTTCATATACATAAGGTAAACATAACATATTTACGTCAATAGGACTGCCGCTTAACATGAAAGGTGACACGTCAAACTTCTGTAAAGTCTTTTTAAGTCTGATAAAAATGTCGGATTCCTCAATAGCTCGAAAAGTCCCGTTCTTGAAGTCTAATTTAGGATAGCGTGAGGACAACGATAAACTACATGGAGTGTAATAATGGAAATACTCCTTTGACGTTATTGTATTTCTAGATCATTTATCATTCAAAACTTACTGAACACCTTTATTGCTAAAACTCCCTGATAGATTGGATTAGTTGAGGAATTAGTTTTTATCCATACTCTTATATATCTCTGTCGACTTTATCTAAAGTTCAGCCGAGACATTCAAAATGTGAAAATAAAGACGGCTGAGTGAGAATTGAGAGAAAATTTTTCTCCTTACAAAAATCATGTTATAAAAAATAAAAGCAGTTTCAGAATGTGCTGATTATGATAGTGCAAGGTTTACAATTCCTAATACCTGGTTCTCTCCAATCATTGGGCCTTGAATAACAACCGAACTGAATACGTTATTTCTTACTCCCGCGCCATAGGAGTAATCAAAGAGCGAGTAGTAAATGTATGATTGGCTCACTGACGCGTTAGGATAAAGTGATGCAAAAGCCTTGTAAATACTGAATTCTTGATTTGCCTCACTTGAGTTGGTAAACACCATTGTCAATATGTTGACAGTGGCATTTTGTCCGTTAATATTACAGTTTAGGAATTCCACTACTCCTGAGAATATAACTTGGAGCAATGATCCCCTTAATGGAACAATTCCAATAAGACTTATTGAGATGTTAGATAAGTAGGTAGTGGTATGGGTTCCATTAACATACGTCAGTTCATACTCTCCATTTGCTAATTTATTTATTTGGACTGACTTATTGGACTCTATTTGACAACTCCCGCCTAAAGCAGATCCTACACTACTTGCAGGGATTATCTTAGCCTGTGCACTGGTGCTGAAAAAGGAGAAATAAACCACTAATCCCACAACTATCACTACTGCAAGCACTGTTCCTAAAATCACGTACTTTAATGGTCTTCTAGGGGGAGGGGGTGGGGGAGAGCTTGGAGTATTTGGGGGCGGAAATGACATGATAGATATAAGTTTAACGGCATTTATAAAGATTATGGACTCTTTTTATTATAAGTCTTTTCATGTATACGCAGAGATAATTAAATTTTCATGTGCTAAAAGCATCTAGGTAGAGTGAACTTTAATCTTAGCGCTCTCGCTGAGTTTGCAGATATGATCTCACTTATAAAGGATGAGCCCTTAGCCTCTCTCGTGTTGTAAACCTGTTTGCTCTACAAGGCATTAACACACATACTTACTTTTAGAACATAAGAATAACACAACTTTCTTAATTTTGCAAAGATTAAGTCCTACCTCCCCTTTCTTACAAGAACTTTTAAAGTCCATAGTTTTCTCCTTATTTCATCACAAGATCGATATGGCATATTACTAAGCAATAGATCGAGATAATCAGTTAACCCACTAAAGGCCATGAAACATTGCTAATTTAACCATAAAAATTTTCCAGAGATTAAATACTAGTATGCGAAGTTTTTCATAATCCCATTTCAAGTAGGCTGTTTTGTGAACTCCTTGCATATTTCGTTCTAAGCCTCTGTGTGAACGTCTTCTATTGACTCTAAATCCATTTCTGTAAATAACCTTGAAAACTCGTTACCGAAGAAAATAGCCACTCATCGGCTCTCTTCTTAAACTTCTCACCTCTCGTACTCCCACACGTAGAAATCTTGATTCTCTAGCACAAAACTATTACTTCGAATCTACCTTTGTGGTTAAGACTACTAGGGAATGAGCTGTTCTACGAAACCCTGTTCTCATTATATCCATATGCGGTAAATGTTTTATTATAGTATTTATTATAGTATTGGAGAAAAGGTATAAATCATAATAAATCCACATTTCAGTGGTTACTTCATGTTAGAGTGATCCCAGTCTATTTATTGCTCATGTTAATCATCTCAAGTCTAAAGGTTCTCGTGACGTGTATATACTCTCATTGAATTGTTGTATTATGACGTTATTTCATAGAAGAAGAGGTGGTGGAGATCTACTTTATTTTACTGTTTAGTAGTCTGTTCGACTCCTTAGGTCTTTTCTTACCTATCCTTAACCGAGAGTAAGAACGACTTTTCGTATCCTATTTTATTATCAAAAATTATGTTATCAAAATGTATCAGACCGGCTAATTAAAGGTTTAAGTCTATATCGTATAAAATTAACGCAAATAGTTTTTGAAAGACTACACTAGTACTTTAATAACTAAATGTGATTTAAAGGTACTAAATACAGCTCTATCAACGAGTACTTTAAAGACATTCCTATACACATGTAGGGAATTGTACCCTGACCTTCTACCATGAATAAATAAAACCCTTTTAAAAAACATAATATTATACGATCTGAAAAGTTTACTAAGTACGCAGTTATATACCCAGCCATAGAACGTAGTCATTCCTCAAATCTAGTTGTACACTAAAAAATTTCATTCTCATGGTAGTGGAGACTAATGAGAATATCATAATGATCCATAACAACAGTAAAATTATTACTTTTAGAATCATTGTTTGGTACTATACCCTCTTTTTACTCACATAAAATATATAAGATATCCATGACCTTTGATCTCATATTCCAAAATCTTCATTCTTTTTCATAGATCTCAACGTTAACCCTTCTAGGTATAATAGCTTCCTGCTTAGGTTTACATGTCTTCTCGCTCATGGGATACTTTTCAATTTTAAATAGGCTTCCAAAGCGGACATCATCGCCCTTTACCTTCCTTTCTCGTCCTGGTCAAAACAAATCAAACTGATGTGGGAGTATTAAAGGCGTAAAGGAATTTTGTGTTATAGGAGTTGAGCCATGTTTATGTTTTCCTACAACTCTCTCATCACTTACTTTAGGTGATATCAAAGGTGCCTTAACTTGAACAGTTATGCTTTTGGTTTGACTGCCAAAGATGTATTTAAAGTGAAATTCCTGCTCCTTTAAAGAGACTCATAAAAATTAGTTGCTAAAACAAACCTTATGACTCATTTGTGTACTAACGATTTAAGGATTTAATGTTCCATTATTTAATGTTTTGAACCTAAAAATATGTAAACTGTTCCAAGAGCTTTTTCTTCAAAGATCTTTAGGTCAAGGATTTTACTTATAATGTTTCTCAATTGGTTATTTGTGGGTATCCTCTGATAAATGTAGAAAATGTATTTGTAATCCCTTGATTTAGCTCCGACCAGACATGCTAAGTAAGGCTGAATGTAACTTAAATAAAATGACGCATACTTCCTGTACATCACGTTATCTGATTTCCCCATTGCTATCACTCCCACGCAATTTCTGGACACCCTAGCCATCTCTTTTACTACTTCCCCTATATCATCTGCAGAATGTAAAGCGAAACTGCTTACTACACAATCAAAACTTTCATCTCTAAAAGGTAATTTATAGAATGACCCTTGAACTCGATCTGTTTTAACAAAAGAGTTTAATAACATATTTTCAGCATAATCAACCATGACCGTTTCAGCTTTTATCATTTTATTAATGACATAAGATAGTTCACCCTTACCGCATGCAACATCTAATATTCTTCTTGTATCAGGATAGTAGTAAGATATATATTTTACCAGAGTTGCCCTCCATTCCACATCCTTAAAGAATGAAATTAAGGCGTTAGCTCGATCATAAAATTTTGGTAGGTCGTTATAGATCCGCTGCAATTCCTCATTACTAATTCTTGGCACGTGAATAAGAATGTAATACCTAACTTTAAAGCTTTTCAACACTAAGCGAACTAGTGAATAACCCACTTTTATAATGTGAAGTAGTAGAGAGATTTTTTATATGATAAATAATCCTCTTTTAAGTGAAAGATATTTATTGATGGTAGTATATTTTAAGTAGAAGCAGATATTTTTTACAGTTTTAACTAGATTATGATAACTAGAGTAAAGATTTAAAAACCTCATTAACTCTATATATTAGACCCTCAATTTAACTTTCCCTCAAATCTTTAAAGCCTCTTCTGTAATTCTAGCTTCTTAAATTCCTTTACAATTTTGACAGCCTTAATTTTTCCGTATATATAAAAAGCGTTATCAGAGTTTTTACCTTCATAAATGCAATACAACCATACACAGAAAACATGGAGAAGAATACTTCAATAGGTTTCTTAAAATGGAACCTCATCTTAACCTATGAATAAGTATTTCTTTTACCTACAGTTAGAGTTATGATGCGATCCATGTCTAAAGAAAGTAAAACGTCTCTTTTTATAACATTTGGCAATGGTGAAGTTAGATACTCCGTAATATGACTCATCAACCTTTCTTCTAATATCGAGGATCAATTGCCGTTGTTTAATGGAAGTCTTATTCTGACCGCTTTAACGTTAAAACTGGTCTACCAGAGATCACGCGTAGACATAGTTGAGGAAAAAACAAAGGTAGAAACGTGAAAAATTATTGTACTATAATCATACAGACGAATTTGTATACCTCTCACAAGAATCATAGTTAATAGGAGAAAGTAAGAGAAGACTGATCTTTTCTCATAGTTTATATGAGACGAGGTTCAAAGGAATAACAAGTTTTTACGTTCATTAGAACTAGGGAGAACATAAAATGTTTTCATGTCAACTTAAAGAATATACGTCCTAATAGGGTTAGACCCTTCAACGACGTTATCGAAATTTTCATTCTAACACAAATACTTGTTGCAAAGTGCAATTACACTACTAGTATGACGAGTAGGATAAAGAATTTATTTTATAGTTCATTAATTCTACATGTGGGTTCACTAGGTCATGATGAAGTACTTAGAAATTATATGTTGGCAGATTATGGGCAAAGCCCTGTAATGTGTTATATACATGACCTCTTTAAGGGTATTTTACCAGCAGGTAGAGATAAAAATGACTCTACTTACTACGAGATATGCGACCATATTGCAAGTATTGCAGAAGAGTCGGAAAAACTAATAGAGGCACAGTCAAGAGACCAGGAGCTCTTTAAAAATGTCATGAATGATTTGCCTTCAAAAATAGTCATTTCCTTTGATTTAAGGGGGTTTCCGATTTTATTAGAGGAAAATAATGGAAGATCAATCAAGGTAGAAAGATCATTGTTCCAAAATTGGTTTAAAGACCTTAGTAGTGAGTACGTAAGGAATTTTATTGACTTCAAGTATGGTAATGGGACTTATGATCAACTACGTAATATTGCAGAAAATGGTAAGCCGTTTGACATGAAAACTTTTAGTTCTCTAATTGACTCGATCAAGTTTTTTCCCCAGAGAAGTTGGATTTCTGGTAACGATATATCTGTTTTAGCACACCTTAAGGGTGCTTTATTAGCAGATCTATTGTTTAGGAAAGGCGTCGTGAAAGTGTTCAGCATTTCTAATCCTTTCGAGACCGATCTAAGAACCCTTAAGGATGTAAGGGGACTATATATCATTACTAATATTTTCCTGTATCATCTTAATCTTTGCCTGTGGGATAAACTTAATATAGATTTTCAAAAGGCTCTAGAGAAGGTTCTAGACACGGAGAATTTAGGGCTTTATGCTTTCCTAAATATGTCCATAGTAGACTTCTTCAACTCATTCGTGTTCAACGTATACATCCATGAATCTGAGGAGATTAATCCTAGTCAAATAAAGAGCTTTTTAACTGTCTTCTATAACGATGAAAAATCTCTAGAAGAATGTACAAAGACTAGTCTTAAAGATACCATTGAGACAATATACACACATGCGTGGCCTAAATTAGTATCCGACAAACCCCCTAAACGCACTGAAAGGAAAAGCGATATAATATTAGTAGTCTCAGAGTTAGGTAAGGTTGAAAAGGACAGCGAGGATAAGATAAAGTTAGCTGAGAAAGTTAATGAATTACTGAAAACCACAGATCATACCGATTATTTCAGGATCATTAAAATTGAGTACGATGGAAGTATCACTTCGGATAAGTTATGTGATAAGTGTAAAGTCAGGAAAGCCGTAAAGTTGGAAGATTCCATATGGGATGAACTTAGGAGCATGTTTATTGTCAAGGAGGATGAAAGGCTTTGTGACATTTGTTTAACCACTAGAATAGCAAGTAGCTTAATTGGAGAGGTTAGGCAACAGACTGGAGATGAGGGATTGTATCTAAAGAGGACTGAGAAAATTTTAGTGAGACAAAGCATCGATGAATTTGCAAAGGGGAAAGATCTTATTTACCTTGTTTTCAAGTTAGATATGAAGCACGTTTTAAAGGACAGAAAAATTAGTATATCAGATTTCTTTGAGGTTAATAAACTAGAAGTTAGCCTAAATGAATTCTTGTCTGAAATTATAAATGTAATTAAAGGCATGACCGAAAAAATAAAAGATTTTTACCCTGTAAAGAAAGATTGTAATTTCAATCAGAATTTTCAAGGATGTATAGAATTATTCTTGAGGAAATATTTAGAAAAACTATCTAGTTTAAGTAAACCAGACGCAGACACCATTTCTGAATTTTTAGTAGAGTGTCTGTGCAAGTCTGAAAATGGAACAACTCTCAAAGGTATGATAAAAAGTATACTAATGATAAATGGGGTTGACAAGTCAAAAAAGAAGGATAACATGTTAATAAACAATATAGCTCGGAAGACACTGACAAATGATCCAGAGAATGAAATGAGATTAAAATTTTTTAAAAAGCGTCTAGAATTTGTAAAGATGATTAGTGCTGAAAACAATGAAATGATTGATATATCCATCTCTTTAGATAGGACTTTCTCACTAAAGATCCATTTCTCAATTCTAGTAGAATATCTTGAATACCTACTAATAAATAGCAACATAGATTATATCACTTTGATACCTTCATCATCAACTACTGAGTATTCTATGCTCGCTATTAAGAAAGATGATTTACCAAAAGTATTAGATTTAATAGGCAAGGTCTTTGGTATCTTTGACACTCCTGGTAGAGCTCAGGAAGCAATCCTTGAACATTCAATAAAAATTTTCCTTATAAAGGCAAAGCCTGAAACACCTCTATATATGGTATTTAGGCTCTTAGACAGAGAAGTTACAGAGATTAATGGCAAGGACGATATCAGGGTAGTAGATGTGGTGCCAGTGATATTGAACAAAGGTGGTATGCCCATAGGTGACCTTAATTCTTTCAGTTATAATGAACTATTTACTGCTTTCAAAAGGATATCTGAGCATGGAGATCCTCAGAAGCTCAATGAATTCGTAGTATCTTCTGCGCCAGATGTAACTTATCCAGAGTTCAGGGAGTATAAGAAAGTAGAAGGGTTTGAGAAATACGTAAAGAGGTATTCATCAGATCGAAAACCATTCTCTGTTAAATATGAAAGAGATGATATTATAATGGCATACGTGGCGAGGTTGTTGGCATGAAATTGTTAAAGGCTGTTCTAAGGGCATACAATGGATATAGAGCGGATGTACTACCATCTACGACTATTGCAGGTGGTTTAGTCTACGGTATGGTGATAAATAAGGACACAAGGAGTTATGATATAATGTTCACTAATTTCTACATCGTTAAACGAAATGGTAACAAAGTTAAACACTATGATAGATTAAGGATAAGGCTAGATAGAGTTGTGAACTATTCCATGCCATATTTGTACCATAAGCTAATCTCAAAGGATGGTCCGTATGTGGACTTTCAAGGTTATGTGATATCTAGTGACCTGCGATCCGTTGAAGATTTGTTGAAAAAGTATCTAGTTCTAGTTGGGAATAACTATACTGTATTCGAGATGGTTGAAATATCCGAGTATACGGCTAGAAGTAATGAGTTATGCGTTCACAATCTTCCTGTGAAAGACGTGGAAAGCCTAGGGGAATATAGAGGTTACTTAAGGAGAATTACTGTTCAAAGGTTTAACAACACTAATTTCTTAGGTCTAGATAGAAAAGTGTATTATTTTGATATGCAAGACAAAAAGGTAAAGGAGGTGCAAAATGATCGTAATGTGTTACTATGCACATTTAGGTACAACGAATCCAATGAATTTGGTAGTTTCTACAATAAATTCCCTGGTTCACTGGATTCAATTGAGCATTATACTAAAGAGTATGTGAAAGCGGGTACAGGAGTGATTGCGCCATGCGATGGATATTGAAGTATGACCCTAAGAGCCCTAAAATATACGCAATTAGAGTTGAGTTGGGTTCTAATATCGAGAGGAGTCTTTGGACACTGAAGTCGTTTATAAGATGCTATGCACTTCTATGCAACAGAGATTTTGACAGGAGTGTATTTGGTAGTGGTAAAAAAGACCTACCTTTCATGTCGAGGATTTTAATGTCTTATGAACCTAATGAATTAAAAATAATTTGCTTGATAAATGAGCAAGAGGAATGCGACAGACTGTTTAATATGATCGAGAATGCCCTAAATTACATAACTATTAAGGAAAATGGGAGCAGAAACATTATAGATAGGAAGAAAGAGGAGGAAATTTTATCGGAATGTTCAAGTACTCATTGATACTATTTTTGCATTAACTATTCCGAACCCTCTAGACTTAAACCTACCTAGTCTCACTACACTATCGTTAATTACACTAACTGCTCTCTTTATTACCTCCTGACACTCTTTATCTTCACACAAAACAGTGAACTCTATGGGATCTTTGGACATCATTACACTTAGACCTTCCCTATTCTCCTTATACTCCCTACTGAATTTTAACCCTTTAATCTCAGTAGTATTTAAAGGTCGAATTTGATAAATAATTCTGAGTTTCCCCTTCACACTACCGTTACCAAAAACTCTGCAGACCTTACAAGGTCTTTTTAGCTTACGGATTATATCACCTAACACTTCTAAATATACGCTTGCCTCCCTACTATTCCTGTTCTCTAACAGATCCTCTATATCAGAGCACATAAAACTTAGTCTAATTTGCTCCTCATTATGTATTTTTTTCTTTATTCTATCTATGTTACTTATAATGGTTTTGGAACTTAGAATTTCACATGAGACATCAGGATACCCGTAAACGGCTGCAGACCTCAAAAAGCCTTTTATTGTAGATGGGTTGATATAAGGATAACTATAAAATATACTAGCGTTGAACTCTACTTTTCTATCTGGAGAGGGTTCACCAGATATAACATAACCAGTAGATGGTTCTAACCTTATGACCAATTTAATCATGGGTCTTTGACCCCCTGGTTTTTGTAGTCTATCAATATTCCTAATTTAGAGAGTGCCCTCTCTCCTAGCAATGTCTTATTTATGTACACTACTGATATACACTCCAAAATGAGATTTTTTCCGTTAAAGACAACTTCCACAATTTTAGCCCTCGTCAGGTATCCCCTTCCATCGCTCAAGCTGACCGGAGGGCCGTCATATTCATATCCACCTATTTTACTGAATATATCGTGTGGAAGTAAGCACTCTCCGTCAAAGCCAGTATCTATCTTGAAACTAACGTTAATCCCGTTTAAGTTTAAATCGAGATTCATAGGTGATATTCACCATGTGTTTTTATTTGGTACTTTTTACCAGATTTATCAAGCTCACTTGTAATTTTCTTTAAATCATCAACAGATTTAACCTTAGTTACTCCTTCACCTTCAATAACCACCTCGTACTCTACCTCACCCTCAGTGACCTCTACCAACGAAGAAGTAA
Organism: Sulfolobus acidocaldarius DSM 639; assembly: GCF_000012285.1. Classification (NCBI taxonomy): domain Archaea; kingdom Thermoproteati; phylum Thermoproteota; class Thermoprotei; order Sulfolobales; family Sulfolobaceae; genus Sulfolobus; species Sulfolobus acidocaldarius. Next base: position 1,688,166 of record NC_007181.1, on the reverse strand, counting down.
AACTACTCGGGTATAGCTTACTAATGATACCATTAACTATAGTCGGATTAGGAGCTGGCTCACTCTCCTTTAACCCTAAACGTCTACCCCTAAATAAGGAGTGTGTTGAAAACTCAATTATCTCAGGTGGGAGGTGCATCTCAAAGGTACCGTACCCAGCTGTACCCCTACCTCCTATCCAGACCTCTCCCCTCTCTGCCTTGGTCTTTAGTATTCTTAACATCTCCCTAACCTGGTTGAGGATAGAGTTATCTAGCACTGCAACAAAACCCAAGAATTTAACACCCGGAGGTATTATCTCTTCCGTGAAGATCTTCCCTTTTTCTGCAGTACCTGTCAATCTATTTATGGCTATATGAGTACTTCTCTCGATATACACAGGGAATGGGTCCACAGCTATTAAGTCCGTAAACTTGACTTTTCCCCTTACCCCTGAACTACCTAAAACATTACACACCTTACATATTTGGTCTCTCTCCATAAGCTTTAACCACAACTCTTTCTTTTTTCTCACACCTTCGTCTTCTATAATACTTAAATTAACACATTGGTCTAGGTCTGAAGTTACGTAACATGCGTCCTTACTGTTCCAACCAGTTACGTTTAAGTAGAGTATAATTAGCTCTGTAATGTCGTCAGGAAGATTTGTGTTTTTAATCAGCCCACCCGATATATACCTCCGTAGTTCGCTCTTCATTTCCTCAACCAGTTCCTTAACCGTATCGCCATGATTAACACTATATTCATTAATTATATTCTTGATTCGTTCTTTCTTAACCTCTCTCCTCTGATAACCTACATTATTCCATCTTAGGTATTTCTCATATGTTGACCTCAGTAAACCTTTAAAAGATGTCGCAGGTATTGCTGGAATATAGTAAACTTCGTTAGAATCTTGAAGGGGCAATTTATAAGTTACTATATCAGCAGAGGCGTAGTCAAAATATACACCCGTAGATCCTATCCTAGTTATCGACATGGTTTTTATTAATACAGGTATGACCTTAATCAATCATGCCCACCATAAAAACTCAGTATTATATCTCTCATCTCTTTAATTGCCTCATCGAGTTTATTCTGTATTAAAAGGCTAAAGGTTTTGTCAATTCTTGGTCCATACTCTTCATTTCTCAGGTACTTCAATGACTTTACGCTTAGGGCTAGTCTTTTTACTATTTCATCATTAACATGTCCAGATAGTTTGTATTGCATCACTACATTGAGTATTACCTTCAACTTCTCGATATCGTTCTCAGTCCTTTTGTTCTGCATAATTAAATATTGTTATAGGATTTTAAAAATTTAGTAAGTTAAACTTTACGTTAACCGTTCTACAAAGTTATTAAAAACAAAACACATTAAAGCGTAAAGACACTTGAGAACTATGAGATGATTAACAACCTATGCCTTATTAAATCTCATATAACATCAGGACTATACTGTTTTTATTTGTTCAAGACTCGAAGAATCTTTACCAACTAAACCTCTTCCCGACCTAACGAAATATCCTATAAACCTCACTAATCAACACCTCCTCATCACATGAGATGTTTCCATCCTCCATATTTTTAGGACAAAAATGCTACAGGCTCTAAACCTGTTCAGGAAAATATTAACAGTCATATGTGTCAGAATCACTTTATGTCTCCAAATCCTATATAGCGTACCAAAGGTTTCTATGTGATCTTTCAGCCAATATCTAGATATTACCAGAAGGTTGACGTCACTGTCATCTGTGTAGTCTCCTATGCCGTATGTACCAAATAAGATGACAATTTTAGATCTTACATCCTTATAAGGTTCAATAGCTCTTAAACCTTTTTCACCCAACTCACTATTACTCCAATGTAATTCAGAAAATTCTCCGAATAATTTTGTGTAGGAGTCTATGGAAATACCTTTAGTATAGACATGGGGATGTATAATAACTTCCATTTTTTAGAGGGGTTTACATACTGAGGTACTTTAAGGATTTATACCCTCCCGAAGAAATTCATGAGTGTGGGTTTAGCACAGAATCATGATAACAAAATTCCCATCTGCCTGCACGACAAAGTGAGGACGAGTCCCACAATCCAGTGATGAATTCAGAGGTGGTATATAGTAAAAGATGTCTACACATACCTCAATTAATCCCATTTTTCACAGGAGCTCCAACAGGAACCTTGGAATACTCTCTTCTGATAGCACAGTAACACCCCTTGGGTATCCCCTATGAGCCCTCCCACTCTTCACCTCTATCTTATACTCTCCTGAGACCACGCCTATTTCATAGGAGCCCTTGAAGAAGTAGACCTCACCGAACTTCCTGAACAGATGCTCTTGGACTACGCTCTCCAAGAGAGCACTGTTATTAAATTCTCTTCCTACCCACTCAGAGGTTGAGTGTAATATGAATGGATCCCGAAAGAACACTTTCTTTTCCTTTCTGACAGCTTACTTCGTCTCCCTCCTTTAGAAAGGCAATTCCAATCAGGAGTATGTCGGAGAGAAAATCTAGGTACTCCCTTACCGTGTTGTGGGAAATCCCAAGTTCATTAGCTACTGAATTGTAAGATATTGCTGAAGGTATCTTGTCCATCAGTGAGTACAGAATATCCTGAACTATTCTTGGACTCCTACTGTGCTTGTACACTTCAGACAATATCCCGTCGATTAGGGCACCTCTCGCATCACGGTTACCGTTAATAGACTTAGGAAATCCTCCCTTCATCTTATAATCTTCAAACAGAGCTAAGGCTCTGGAATTATCGTAGAGTAAGCCCTCTCTCTTGTGACCTAAGACCTCTGCAAATTCCGGGAAAGATAATGTGGGCACCTTAATCCCTTTCCCTTTACCCTTTCTTCCCGGAAACTTCTCTGGAACCTTTGTTAGACCTAGCGTGGAGGAACCGCTCACTATGATAACATCATCCTTAAACTCCCCCTCGTCAAGGAAGAACTTTAGTACCCTCCACCACTCGTCAACAGACGTAACCTCATCGAGGACTATTAAGTTTTCAGTCTGACCCCTTTTCTTCCTCTCTTTGATCACATTCCCTAAAATCCTCCTGAACTCTGAAAGGGATGTGACATAGTCCAGATCCATGTAGTAGATAGCCATTGGCGAAAAGTTCCCCCTCTCTATTACCTCCTTTATCAACAGCTTTAGTCCTGTGGTCTTTCCAGTCTGCCTAGTGCCATAAACAAAGTTTAAGCTGAAGGGCTCTAGAGAAAGCTCGCTGATCCACCGTGGAGTCCACCTGTACTTCTGAGAACTCCACTCTGCTAGGTGCTTATCCTTTGACTCCCAGTTCTCGTAGAACCACCAAGGATTAATCCTGTTTATTACTTCCTTATTTGATAGTTTACTGACAAGATATTTATAAACCGTTGTCAGTGGACTTACAAGTATTTTTTTAATAATTAAACAGAATAAAGGTAATTATACGAAAACTCCCGATGAGGCAAATATCACTGAGAATTTCTGAATACCTCGCTTCCCTGAATTAAAAGGCTCTCCCAATTTTATTATCTAACTCAAATTAAATTTGAGAAACGACACTTCATTCAAATAATTAAAAATGTATAGAGTCGCTGTGAAAGTAGGAAAAGATGTTTCAGTTATATTTTCTATTACTTACTCTTTAACTCAACTCAGTTGCAGTATTTATCAGATTCTTTGTACTTTCATCTTTAACCTCATCCACATCTAGGCAAACGTTTGTAATATGGATCTTGTACTGTTTCATTGCCTCCAATAACATCTTATCTTCCTGTGCAGTCTTAGCTTTACTACAGTCTGAAAGGAGTATAAATGCCCTTCTGATCTTTGCATCGATCCTAGACTTAGAACATGTAATCTGGTCTATGGCTTCTTTCAGATGCTTTTCGTTTAGCTTTTCTTTGATTTCTACCAGAATTGCCTCATAACTTTCATTATTCTGGCTTTCGAAGCAATACCTCTTTCTCTCTTCTTCATTAACTTTCATAGTCACACATAGCGCATCGACGCTCTTTCCAATCCTGTAGAGCTTATCATATTTTATGCACAAGACTCCTTCTCCAACACTTATCAGCTCATTTAGTTTCAATATTCTCGTCCTCCCTGCTTATCAGCTCTTTTATACCCTTATCAGCCACAGGGAATATAGTCTTAAACGTTTCTACATAACCTTCCTCATCTACTTTCCTTTCTTCTAACACACCTTCTACAATCTCGTAGATCTTCGAACCCTTAGATAGCTTTGCTACATACATTGGTATCCATTCACTGTGAGTAGTTATAAGCAACTTTTTAGCTTTTTCACGGGCTAATCTTTTTGCTACCTCAATCTGTGCATTAACGTGCAAGTTTATTTCGGGTTCTTCTATTATCACCGTCTTCAATAGCGGATGCTGTAGGGCAAGCTCCACAGGGATAAATTGGTATATTCCAGTAGACACCAGTGAAGAGTTCACCTCTTTTCCCTCTTTAGACACCTTAATCATCAGCTCCTTATTGACCTCTATTTCATGACCAAACAAAGTAAATTTAGTATTAGGCGTTATATACTTTAGAAAATCGGCGATTAGGGGCTTAACTAGGCTAGCGGACACTGGAGGTAGAATTAGCCTGTTTAAGTTGCTTGGCAGATAAAATATTGATGCTATTCTCTCAGTACTAATGTATGCCACAGGAGAATAGGAAGGGTCAACTAAGAACCTTGTGAGGATAAAATTCCCTATTGAATTCTCAAGACATATCTCTGGTCTGTTACCCATTACCACAATTTTACCGTCTGGGCTTATGGAAGTAACACAGCCTGGAAAGTTATTGGAGGTCTTAAATATTTGGACGTTTAGGTTTTCTCTCTGGTCAACTTTTGGAATTACTTCAACGTTTTCCTTATGTAGAATAATTTTAATTTTTTCGTTTTCTACAACACCCTCAGTCTCCCGAAATCTTATAAGCTCTCCGATACTGGCTCCAAATATAGAAGTTAGTGTCCTTTTAACTGCTGCACCGATTAAATCTTTATTCTCTTCCATTATGTCCTTATAATTTACTGGAATCTCGAGGGAGACCTCCCTATTTTCCTCTATCTTAGCAGGGAGCTCTAGCTTATACTTTAAGGGTCTGTCTACCATGATCAATGGATTAAGTAAAAAGTACACTAACGCGGCAATGAACGTCTTTCCGGTCGCATTTCCACCAACTATCACGGCTTTATCAGAAAACTCGAGGTCAGCCTCCTTAATGGGACCAATGTTGTTAATTCTTATTTTCATACTTTGTGTTAAAACTTGCCAAGGTAAAATACTTTCCTAAAGCCTTTTCTAGAAGACATAATTAAATATAGCCTTTATACTGGCTTTAGATATGAATTATTTTCTTCTTTAAGTATAGCTTATCCTTTATTTGGGGTTATGGGAAAGTTGGTAATACTGGTAGATAAGGGATTAGATAGGTTTCTAAACCTCTACACTTCACTGCTTGAGCGGTGTACTACACCTCTGATCCAACATAATAAAGTAAGGATAATCACTTTAGTATCTATACCTTAATCTTTTAAATGATTCTGAACCTCTAATCCTTAAACGTTGATTATTGTATGTCTTTACTATACTTATCATGTCTATACAGGAGTTGTGAAAGCCGAGGGTCTTAAGAGAGAAGCTGAAATTACTAGAAGCACATCAAGAGTCTTGTGGTGAAGTTTGTGGCTATTTGGATTACTTCTTCAGAAAGTGAGTTAAAATCTAAACCTCAAATAAGGTCACATTAAAAGAATTTAAAGCATACTTTACATAATCCTCAATTAATACCTTTACTTGATAGAATAATACAAATTTAATTCTAAAAGTGATACCCTCAAACTTGTAAGAAACTTGTCTAGAACGACTTGTAGTTATGCAAAGTCGCTATACAAACCTATAAGTATGCTCCTTGGCTTATTCTATTTCCCTTACCTCAATCCCTTTTAGACCTCCTCTTTCTTGATCCTTCCTTATAATTTCACCCTATCTACACTATCACCAAGGTTAAAATCTTCATAACAGCGGAGCTAAACCATGTAAAGTTTTCGAGACCTTTAATTTGGGTGGTCAATAACCTAATTGTGAGCTAAAATGTTTTTAATATATTTACCTAGATTAATATGTGCATACTAAGATTTGTAGTCCCTCTATTGTTATTACTCCTCTCTCTTTCATCAACCCACTCCTCTGGGGAGATAATTTATGAACCCACAAACTATGGATATGAATTCGGATACGTGGAAATGGAAGGAATCCAGTCCATAATAACTATGTATAACATTTCTCTAGCCTCTGGATCACCTATGATCTCCGTACAGCAGAACATCTACCTGAACGTGAACGGAGAGAGCACGTTCGTCCAGAACGTAATACAACCTTTAACTAACAACGAGTCTATCTGGACCACCAGTGTTTACTATAACGGGCACTATGACGTCTCTCGTCTATCTTACCTTATGGGAAATGAGATAAACTTGACCACTATTTGGACTCCTGAAGGAAACAACACCGTGATAACCTTCTACGCGTCAGACGGGACTTCAACTTTCGAGAAGACCTACATCTTGGAAGGAAAGTTTTTGGACATAATATACGATGGCTATACCATTGGTACTGTTGTAGCGGGCTATGGAAATGGGGAGATATCCTATCTGGCTAAGGGTTTTAACATATCGATAGTGAGCTTATACAAGTACAATGGGAGCTGGTATGTCCCGCCAGTAGCTTACAGCGGTTGGGTTAACACCGGAGAGCGAGCCTATAACGGTACAGCTTACTATTACAACGGAAGGGTCTGGGTAGTATATGGTAACGTTACTAGCCCTCAGCTACTCTATAACTTCAGTGTCGTTATAGTCAATAACACGGTATACACTTTCCCTCCAGACAGCCTGTGGGTTTCGAATGGTGAACACTTTTTCGAAAATCAAACTCCATTTGATAGTGGAGATAGGGTAAGCCCGTTCATGACCATAAACTACACGTTCGCACTAGAGAAGAAGATAGAGTTGAGTTTTCCCCAACCTGTGGAAATAGACGGTGTAAGGTCGAAGGTGTTTTACCTACCGTCTCCTGAGACCGTGTATATAGATGAGGGTGGGAGGCTTGTGGCAGAATACGTTAACTCTTCCATTAACTTTACCTCAATCAATAGCTCTAGTAACTCTACTTCAATGAATACCTCTAGTAACTCTAGTCCTTCATCGTCGACGACCACAGAGGGTCTATCATTATATGTTGTTATCACGGCTCTAGTAGTGGTGGTACTGTTACTACTTGTGATTAAATACACGAAAAGGGGAGGAAGGTAGATGAGGAGGGCTTTGTGGAGTCATTTAAGACTATATTCCCTGCTTCTAATTAGGGTATAAAAGAGCTGATAAGCAGGGAGGAAGAGAACATTGAAACTAAATGGGCTCATAAGTGTTGGAGAAGGAGTCTTGTGCATAAAATATGATAAGCTCACAACATATGGAAAAGCGTAGATGCACTCTGTGTAACTCAGAAAGTTAGTTATGAGAAGGATGAAGTAAGATACTGCTTTGAGAGCGGAAAGGACTACAGTTATAAGGCGTTTTCGTGGAGATCAAGGAAACGCTAGATGAAAGGTATATGAATGATGCTATAGAACATATTAAATGTTCTAAGGCTAGGATTGATGCAAGGATTAGAGAGATACTCCTTTCAGACTGTAGTAAAGCTAAGAATGCAGAAGGAGATAAGATGTTGCAAGACACTATAAAAGAGCATAGAGTCTTTATTAGACATACCTGCATAGACAAGGACGAGGTAAAAGATGAAAGTATGAGGAGTTCAATATTTACCGTGTTCTGATTGGTCAGAGACTAGGAAAAAGCAACTGAATACCTTTGCTAACGCTCAAAAACTGTTTTAGTGGGAAAGGTCAGGTATCGTAACCCCTACACTGCAAAATTAACGTTGTAAAGTCTCACAGCTTAGATAAGAGTATTACCATAACCAGGATTAAGTTAAATTATAGAGGGAGCCATTTCTTAAAAATTCATGTCATCACTCATTCACAGGCTTTCCACCTTTCACTGAGAAAAGGTCACACTTTAATACATATTCAACGTAAATATTATCATGGAAGCTGAGACCATTACAAAAACCTTTGAGAAGGAGTTCGGCGACAAGAAGTTCATAACGAACGACAGAGTCCTAGAGGAAGAGTCCAAGGCTCCATACCTTGTCTCCCCAGTCCTATCTAAAATGGGCAAAAAAGTGATAGGGGTCGTCATGGCAGATGACGAGGAGGACATATTTAACGCTGTTAGGTTGTGTGACACACACCACATACCACTGCTAGCCAGGGGAGCCGGTACCAGTACTATAGGACAGGTCTTACCTATTTCTCCCTCAACCATTGTCTTAGACATCAACAGAATGAGGGAAGTAATAGAGTCAGACGACTCCTGGGTGAGGATAACCCCCAGTGTGAAAGTGTTTAAGGCTCTTCAGTACCTGAGAAAGAGGGGTAAAGAGCTAAGGGTCTACCCAAGCAGCTTCTACATATCCACCCTGGGGGGATATATAGCAGGGGGAGACGTAGGGATAGGCTCATTTCAGTACGGCTACCACTTCGACAACGGAGGGATAAACTCCGTCAGAGTCGTTGGACCCACTGGGAAGTATGAGCTAAGGGGTGAGGACACACTAGGGGTAGCCCAAGCAGCCGGGACTACGGGTATAATCTCCTCAGCGGAGTTGGCAACAGTGGACTATGAGGACTGGAAGGACCAACTAGTCACGTTCAACAGCGTAGAGGAAGTGACAAAGTACTTGGTGAGAGTAAGAGACTACAAGTCCAAGATAAGGAGGATCACAATAGAGGACAAGGAGACACTCTCGTCAGTAGCCAAGGACAGGTTAGATAAGGTAGGTGAGTGGAACGTAATAGTTGCTAGCACTCTGAGCCTAGGAGAGGAGGTCAACATGAGGTTCCTGGACGAACTTGCCTTTGCTGCAATTTACGTCACAATGAGCAGGTTGACCAGCTTTAAGGACTACTTCTACGAGGTAAGGCTCTTACCCTTAGAGAGCTTCTCAAGGGTAGTAAAGCAGGTGAAGATGGCTCTAGGCAGTAGTGTATTAGTCCACGGGGACGTTATGACCCTGAGGGGAGAGACAATAGTCTACACAGTGTTCATGTCAGATAAGGGCAATTTCCCAGTGATTGACAGCATAATGACAAGGGAGGGGATACCCTTTGAAATTCACTCAATAGAGGTGAACTACAGGGTGGACGAGGAGTCAAGGTTAAACTTAATGAAGAAGTTGAAGAGGACCATTGACCCCAACAACATACTCAACCCGGGGAAGTTGTTACTATGATGTCGAAGACCTTAATGGAAGTCATTGACCTCTTAGAGTCCAAAGACCCCGTTGACAAGGTCAGGGAGAGGTTAAAGGGAAAAGTGGATGAATATGAGGAGAAGCAGTTGGGAGAGGTCACCTACATTAAGTGCTTATATCGTGGTAGAGGTAAGGACAGAGTAGAGGTCTTGGGCAGGTTAGGGGCAATACAGGTGAGACAGGAGAAGGGCTTAGTGTCTGATGCTGATGGCGCAATAGTTAGCCTAACTGTCCTTTTTGAGTTGCTGAATTTAAGGGAGAAGGGGGTAGAGCTGAACGTTGACGTCTCTTTCGTGACAAACATCTCCTTAGACGCTAAGCTCATACCCCACAGACCGTTTAACTTCATGGTCCCTCTTATTGGTCTTGACGAAGCTTTAAGAGAAGAGGTAGACAGGGAGGCTAACTTAATACTGTCAATAGACTCGACAAAGGGGAATAGGATAGCCAAGTATGACGACTTCGCTATAACCCACGTTATAAAGGACGGGTACATCCTTAAGGTGAAGGACGAGTTAGTGGACATCTATAACAGGGTCACTGGACATGAGGTTTATTTTGTACCCTTGACCACTGGTGACCTCACCCCAATGGAGTATAACGTCTACCACATAAGCACCTTGGTCTCACCTTGGTTGTACTCTAACTCTCCCCTCATAGGGATAGCTACTGTTTCAAAGCAAGTTGTCCCCGGTTACGTAACTGGAGTTCAAGACGTAGAGATGTTGGAACACGCCTCCAGGTTCTGCTTGGAAGTACTCAAGTACGTGGAGAAGGGAGGAACGGTCTATGAGGAGAGTGAGTTAAAGGAGCTGAAGGAAAAGTTAGGGGAGTCAAGCCTCATGAGGTTAAAGAGGAATTTTTAGAAAGTTTATGTACTCAAATGGTCAAACCAGCCGAGTCAGACAACCTAACCTCTCATGTATCATACTCGATTAACCCAAATGACACACAAGACATGTTGGATCTCGTTGGTTTAAGCTAAAATCCCTGAAAAATAAAAACGAAAGAGGCTGTATCTCCTAGTCCACATTAGTCACAGGGACTGTCTCTCCTAGGCATGACAAAATCTCTAGCCTCGTCGTAGCACTCTCAACCACACACCTTCTTAACTAGACGATTATCCCTCAAGAGCACATAGGTTTATTAAAAGAGGAGAGGACTCTAGGTGTATGAGCCTTGGTAGAGAACATGACATAAAGGAGCGACAAGCCTCGCCCTCTGGGAGAAAGTCAGTAGGAGTATTTAACATTGTTGACTACTATATCTAACCGTGGCAATTAGGTCTTGCTCATTCTGTACAAAATATTATGCGTATTTTTCTCTTGTCGTTATTACCTTAGTCGTTTAGGCGAGATATTTTTCCATAAACTCGTTAAAGGATATAGTATTACCTTTAGAGATGAGCTCTTTGTCGTTGCTCACTAATATCAATTTCTCCTTAGCAGAGACGTAGACATAAGAAGCATCGTAATATGTAATGCCCTTACTTATAGCTATTCCTATGACCTCGTCCAGAGGAGGGTCGTCGATGATGTTAAACTCTCCCATTAACTGTTGGAAGAGGAGGGCTACTTCTTTAGCGTTCTTAATCCTCCCGTGTAGAAAAGCATCTTTCCATATTGCATTCCCTACCTCATATAAAGTTAAATGTAGTATGTAAATGTTCTTTAGGTCCACCTTATCAACGAATTTGATTAAGGGGTATATTGCTGAAGCGTCAAAAAGGAATTTACCTCTCATCCCTACTCTCCCTGACTAATTGAGCCCACTCCTCCTCACTTATACCCTGCATATTTTCCTGGATCTTTTTAGCTATAGTCCTAACCCTCTCCATCTCTTTTTTCCTTATAGCCTCCTCAAGTGCCCTCTCCACAACTTCCCTCAGGTTAATTCCCAACTCCTCAGCCCTCCTCTTCAATTCTTTTCTTACTCTTACACTAATTACGTCTGACATAATTATGTATACGCATCTAGGTCTAAAAATTTAACGTAAACGTTAAGTTAAGAGTTATGAACGGGGAAGCTCTATTCTACTGTCCTCTAGCTAGAGAATAGTCATGTGGTTTCCATGATTCTTAGGATTTGTAATATCTTGACTATACTTGGCGTTAGGGGAAGTTGTAAATTAACACATGTAATGAGCACACTGACACTTGACAGAAGACCTGTTCATAAGCCATGTCCTATTCAAGTTCTAGTCGGCTTATGTGAACTTATTATTTTCTTTCTTAAGGCAATCCTAAGGGTGGAGTGCATATTCTAACAAATGCTTTACCCACGAGATTTCTACAATCTTATGGGTAAAGTTTATTTAAAATGTTATGCTCGGAATGTTATGCTCGCTCCATGATAAACTGATAACACTAAATCCTAGATTTTGTTGTTTCTCTTCCGGGTCAATAACGTTAAGTCCTAATGGTTACAACTTTTCTTTGACAGTTAGTTTTAAATGAAAATACTTCCTTATGATTAACCAGGAAGTTAACTATTTCTTTTGATTTTTTTCTGCACTCTCTTTTTTGCCTTTAAACATGCATTTAGTTAACAATTTATCACCCAGCTTCTTAGTAATCTCCGTGGCGTTTCTACTCTCCTCTAATATATTTGTGTTGTATTTTAGTAGCCCAGACAAGTAGGTTTCGTGGATACTTCTCTACTTCTCCTCTTAGCCCTTTTAAACTCTTCAATGAGAGATTGGGCTAAAATCTAGACATATGATTGGAGAGGATGAATTGAGGATCTATGTATTCTAAGTTTGAATGATTCCCATGACAGTCTCGTCGGATACAATTGCAATTAAGGTTGCAACAGACATCACAGCATCTGGTGTGATACTGACTTCCTCCTCGCTCTAAAGAGTGAGGGTTACCTAGGGCAGTTCACAGGTCTGTAGTTTATCACCTTCACTTTTATCACTTCATAGCTAGTGGGCTCAGAAGCCCGCTCCGCTCCACTCTTTCAGTGGTAGACCACTGGCTGAGCCTTCAGCCACTCAACCCCTATCCCTTTGGTGGAGTTGCCCTAACTCCACGCTCCTCGAGACTCAGGGATATGTACCAGGAAAGAGGGACACACACTGACTGACCCATGCTCTTACGGGCTTCCTCTTAATAACAACTTTTCTCTCGTAAGTAGAAACCTTTACCTCGCCATAAACGGCAAGGCTTTGTCATTCTCTCATCATTCTATTTTAAATAGTTACAGTGTTTTAGTTTCTTGTCGTTATTACTAAATTAGATATACGTACATGGGATTCACTAAGAAAGTTTTAGTTTCTTGTCGTTATTACCGATTGTTGTGATTGTTGTTCTTGCTTTTTAGCGTCGTTTTAGTTTCTTGTCGTTATTACCAACATAAGGACCTGGAGTGATCACGGGGAGCCCAGTGTTTTAGTTTCTTGTCGTTATTACGGGAGGGAGTTACAGTAATAATATCTACGGAACGGTGTTTTAGTTTCTTGTCGTTATTACCTTTCAATTGATGCTGGTGATGCTTGAGCTAAAATGGTTTTAGTTTCTTGTCGTTATTACTAGTACTATCTTTATATTCCTATATTTTCCTCCTAGTTTTAGTTTCTTGTCGTTATTACTAGTACTATCTTTATATTCCTATATTTTCCTCCTAGTTTTAGTTTCTTGTCGTTATTACTAGTACTATCTTTATATTCCTATATTTTCCTCCTAGTTTTAGTTTCTTGTCGTTATTACTAGTACTATCTTTATATTCCTATATTTTCCTCCTAGTTTTAGTTTCTTGTCGTTATTACTAGTACTATCTTTATATTCCTATATTTTCCTCCTAGTTTTAGTTTCTTGTCGTTATTACAAGGCTTCCTCTTCTTGCTGGGTAAGCCTGGGGAGTAGTTTTAGTTTCTTGTCGTTATTACTTTTAGGGCTACTATGGTGATAGCTACTGAAAATAAAAAGTTTTAGTTTCTTGTCGTTATTACAAGGAATTAAAGAAGTTAGGACTTCAGGACAATGTAGGTTTTAGTTTCTTGTCGTTATTACGCTTTAAGGTCGAAATCAGAGATAATGAGCATAATGTTTTAGTTTCTTGTCGTTATTACAAAAATGTGCTCATCTATGTTTCACCCTGTTGCACGTTTTAGTTTCTTGTCGTTATTACAGAGTTTGTTCTTAATTGGCCAGCAGACTAATTTTAGTTTTAGTTTCTTGTCGTTATTACCTTCCAGTCTTCATTTCTGGCTCACCCCCAGTCAGCGTTTTAGTTTCTTGTCGTTATTACATACTTAATCCCTGCAATCGCAGGTTCAATGGTTCAAGGTTTTAGTTTCTTGTCGTTATTACAGCACGTAACGAAGCTCTATAACTACTACGTAAAGGTTTTAGTTTCTTGTCGTTATTACGTTGACGAGGGCTGGCTCTTTGTGAACTACCCTATGTTTTAGTTTCTCGTCGTTATTACTGAAAAACCCTATATTTCACGAGACAAATGAAGAGGTTTTAGTTTCTTGTCGTTATTACGAATTGTGCTGATGCCGAATTATCAGGATCCCATGTTTTAGTTTCTCGTCGTTATTACAAGTCGCAATAGCTAATTCGACTAAACTAATCGCTGTTTTAGTTTCTTGTCGTTATTACGCCATCGAGATTATAGCACCCATCAGAATAATTACGTTTTAGTTTCTTGTCATTATTACGAGAAACCCCTCTAACCTTTTTAAGAAGTCCTTTACAGTTTTAGTTTCTTGTCATTATTACTCAATTCTTCGTAATGCTCGGGTTTTATGATTATTTTGTTTTAGTTTCTTGTCGTTATTACAGTAACTATATACTTCCTAACGGAACAACTGTAAGTTTTAGTTTCTTGTCGTTATTACACCAGTCTTATCTACATATTTTCAAAAGTAATAGTGTTTTAGTTTCTTGTCGTTATTACAGATGAGCATGGCGTAGTATCCATAAGTGCTGATGTGTTTTAGTTTCTTGTCGTTATTACACAACGAAAAAGAAAAAGCATTGAAAATAATTGAGGTTTTAGTTTCTTGTCGTTATTACATTTATATACATACACTCCATTTTCCTTAAATTTGTTTTAGTTTCTTGTCGTTATTACTGCTGTTCATCAGGCTCAGTATAGTACCTGCATGTTTTAGTTTCTTGTCGTTATTACGTGTGTCTTACCACTCATAAAGCTCTCCCACATACGTTTTAGTTTCTTGTCGTTATTACATTGATACGATTCTTGCTGAGGCGAGAAAGTATTCTCTTGTTTTAGTTTCTTGTCGTTATTACATAATTTCAATCCTGAAAAACAGCTGTTCTACTTCGTTTTAGTTTCTTGTCGTTATTACCTCTACTATTGCTGATACTGATTTGCCTTCATCCCTCGTTTTAGTTTCTTGTCGTTATTACACTATCTTCTTCTGAGTAGTAGTGGTCGTAACGTTGTTTTAGTTTCTTGTCGTTATTACTTTTTGACAGCATTCGATAGAGGTTAAAGGTTTTTTGTTTTAGTTTCTTGTCGTTATTACTGGTTGTTTGGTGAAAACCTCTAGGGGGACACATTCGTTTTAGTTTCTTGTCGTTATTACAAAAGCTTTAGCTTTTTCAACTATCTAAGACATAGTTTTAGTTTCTTGTCGTTATTACTTCAATTTGTTTTCCTGAAAAAATTAGTTGTAAAGTTTTTAGTTTCTTGTCGTTATTACATCGTCACCACCCACGAGGGCTTTTACGAATACGAGGTTTTAGTTTCTTGTCGTTATTACACATACTAATAGTCTTACTCAGCATGAGGTTGATGAACGTTTTAGTTTCTTGTCGTTATTACTTCTTGCTTGCTATAGCGTTAAGCAAGTAGAAGTGCGTTTTAGTTTCTTGTCGTTATTACTTGGATATAGAATTGTCTCATAAAGACATTGAGACTGGTTTTAGTTTCTTGTCGTTATTACTCCATAAAAGGCTTTGGACAAAAACTCTTTGGTGGTTTTAGTTTCTTGTCGTTATTACGACTTCATATAAAGATTTGAGTTGCTGTTGCTCATATGTTTTAGTTTCTTGTCGTTATTACTTTAAGCCAAATTTCTTCTCAATGTCCTTTGGAATTAATGTTTTAGTTTCTTGTCGTTATTACAAGGAAATTGATGGAAGTTGCAGCAGAATTAGAGGCTGAGTTTTAGTTTCTTGTCGTTATTACTACTTACCGTTTCTTCTATCATCTCTCTATTCAGGTTTTAGTTTCTTGTCGTTATTACGATGAAGTTTATGATAAGCTCCAAACAATATATAGTGTTTTAGTTTCTTGTCGTTATTACTTGTATTGCTGATTGCCAATATATGCAATGTATCGTTTTAGTTTCTTGTCGTTATTACTCCAAAGCCTTCTAATAAAAGTGCAAAAGTCTGATGTTGTTTTAGTTTCTTGTCGTTATTACATTGTAATGCCATTATTTACTGAAATTGAACCTGGTTTTAGTTTCTTGTCGTTATTACATCATTCATTTTTTCTGCCCCAATATAATATACGATGTTTTAGTTTCTTGTCGTTATTACATTGTTGACTTTTCCTATCCACTTTGTGTACTGGTTTTAGTTTCTTGTCGTTATTACTATGTTACGCTCATACTATATTTCTAAAAGTAATGTAGTTTTAGTTTCTTGTCGTTATTACGTAGAAACCTCTCTGTGTCTCTTGGATTATATAGAAATTGTTTTAGTTTCTTGTCGTTATTACACTTATTTTTTGTCTTTATCTCACTACTCATTTTCTGTTTTAGTTTCTTGTCGTTATTACCGTGTGGAAGTTGATGGCTGATCTACAATTATTCGTTTTAGTTTCTTGTCGTTATTACTAAATGCTTCCTGCACAGCACCTAAATTGGCAAACTTTTGTTTTAGTTTCTTGTCGTTATTACCCTAGGCTTTGCAGGTATTAATGCCTGTGAGCCAGTTTTAGTTTCTTGTCGTTATTACTATCACAACAAATACATTTTTGTATACCGCTACTGTTTTAGTTTCTTGTCGTTATTACTTTGGGTCAGAGACAAAGTTGTCAGTTTAATGACAAGTTTTAGTTTCTTGTCGTTATTACGAATTTGTATCATTTACTGGAAATCTGAAATTATTGTAGTTTTAGTTTCTTGTCGTTATTACTACTAGCTTCTTTGCTATCTTCTCAGCCTTGTTGGTTTTAGTTTCTTGTCGTTATTACTTGTAATCCCAGTGCTCTTTGCACTTAACCCAGAGAGTTTTAGTTTCTTGTCGTTATTACTCACTTACGACATATGATGCTACTTCATGCACTGTGTTTTAGTTTCTTGTCGTTATTACAATAGATCACACTGTTTGACATTAAAGAGCACAAGTTTTAGTTTCTTGTCGTTATTACACCTAAAAATGATAAAAATCTAAGACTAACGTCGAGTTTTAGTTTCTTGTCGTTATTACTTGTTACTTTTAATGTAAAGAGTAAGGCTTAAATATGTTTTAGTTTCTTGTCGTTATTACAGGTAATAGATCTTGAGGTGACGTCAATCCAAATTGTTTTAGTTTCTTGTCGTTATTACATAATCAAGGAGGCATCTATGTTACTGGGCATTAGTTTTAGTTTCTTGTCGTTATTACAGGCCTGCCTCTTCTAGTCCTTCTTGTGCACTTAGAATTGTTTTAGTTTCTTGTCGTTATTACATGTTTCCTTGAACAAAAGCGATATCATAAAATTGTTTTAGTTTCTTGTCGTTATTACTGTTCTACGTTAGGGTACTTTTTTATGAACTTTTCAGTTTTAGTTTCTTGTCGTTATTACAAAGAAGAGCAGAAAGTAGTAGAGGACAGAGAAGATGTTTTAGTTTCTTGTCGTTATTACTGATCGTTGGCTTCATCAATTTTACATTCTTATTTCCTGGTTTATAAATATTTTCTCTCCTTCATTGTCAATTTTGTTCCCTGGGGTGCGGAAGGGAGTTTTAGGCTACACAGGGTAACCCTAAAACCATTTTACGTAAGGATACGGAAGGAAATAACATAATACCCAAAATTTATTAATTATGATAAAAGTTTATTATTTTTGAGAGAAAAATTTCTATTATGTCCATTCTAGTGATTAAAAACGCTACAATTATGAGGAAAGGCTCAGATCTTCAGATGACATGGTCCGTTGGAAAGAACTTAACTGTGTCTAGTCTGGACCTAGAGTTAGTGGTCATTGTCGGTAATAATGTTAGGCTAACATCAGAGGTGATCTTGTTCCTTTCCAGTCTAAATATACCAGTTCTCGTCCACGGAAAGAGAAACGATGTGGTCCTAGTGTCGCCGTTCTTGAACTCTTTAGTGAACGTGAGGAGGAAGTTTTATACTCTAAGTGATGATATGAAATTATATTTAGCCAGGAAGTTCATAAAGGGTAAAATATTAGGAATGATAAACGTGGCAAAGTACTTTATGTACCTTACGAAAGTCCCAGTGGAGATTGACCTTGAGTTGAAACAGATCGACAATACGAAATCGATAGATGAGCTGAGGTCAGTAGAGGCTGAGATGAGTAAGGCGTGCTGGGAGCAACTGAGGAAATTCTTACCTCCCTCTTTTACCGGGAGGAAGCCTAGAAATGAGGATGAGATAAACAGGGCAGTGGACTATGCGTACTCGGTGATTTACGCCCTATGTACTCACTCCCTGATAGCCTCTGGTCTCGATCCCTATGGAGGGTTGATGCATGTGGAGTACCCAGGAAGGACAGCGTTAACCTATGATTTCTCTGAGATGTTTAAGCCTGTTGCAATACACTCAGTGATTGCTGTCAGTAGAAAGGTGAAGCTTAAACTAGACAACTCAGGTTACCTGTCTAAAGAGTCGTTAGGGCACTTGACGAAGCACTTATATGAGACCTTACACAAGGGGAAAAGGAGTGTGAGGGGACAAATTTACTCCATGGGGATGAAGACTAAGAACTTTATTGCAGAGGGTATTGATTTTGAGCCATTCGTATACAAACCTAAGCAATAAGATGAATTAGAGGTAAGCTCAGGTATGAACGTGTCTAGCTAACTTAAGACTTCGTGTGGTAGGAGAAGTGAGGGTGGATATAGGAAGGGTTTCTCTATAAAGGTAGTACAGTTAGCCCTTCACAGTAATCTTACGGGATCAGTCGCGTATAATATACGTCTATTACCTTAGTAATGATTTAGAACAATTTTGTTGGATGAGCACTTTCTCGTCCCCGTCTTAACCTTAGTCTTCCTTTATAATAACTTGGTCCGAGCGTTGGAAAATAGTCTGAGCCCTGTATATATAGCCTTCATACTAACTTGCGCCTAGGTAATTTTCCTCAATATTACTAGTTTACGTTGGTCTGATATCAAAGGGTGGACACTGTGATAAGGACGAGAGTTTGCCTGTACATGAATTTGGTCAGATGACGCTTTCATCTTACGTGTGTAATAGATGATGTAACTGTTTCAGTCCAAGTATCTGTGAGAAAGAACCTTTTAGACTAGGGAAGACATTTTGTTAGTATATTTTGTACTGTATACTCCCGTCGTACACACCGTCTTACTTATTTGCGGAGTGGTGATATTAAAATAAGATGTAATACTTTCCTCCTACGTGCTCTGGAATTAATGGACACGTATTGATCAACAGGTTATCGTTTATGAGAGAATGTCTTTCAGGTTATTTTTAGCTTTTCCCTCCAATCCTAAGGTTTAGTTTGATTTAATTACAGGATAACCATCAGGGTGTTTTACATCCACTCCGGACAGATCCTCTTGTATATACAAGATGGACAGAATTTGTTCCTTCTTCCCTCCACTCTCCCGTTAACTATACGTTGTAGTTGATCAGCAATGTAGTCCAAGACCCTCCCGTTGGGTATTACCAAGTAGCCGAAAAGTGGTTGGTCTTCAAATATCGGAGGTGTGGTCGGCACTATCAGTGTTGAGCATATTATGTGGTCTTGCATGCACATGTAAGAGTATATCACACTCCTCATTAACAGGTATCTAGGGAAGTCCTCACTTCTAGTAATGGTGAACTCAATGGCTAAATTACTTATTAAACCATCAGGTACTCCTATTATCTTAGCCCAGTCCCCAAAATTGAAGTAGATCTCCAGGGTCTTCTTTTCACCAAAGTTAATGTCAGTTTCACGCTCATAGCTCAGCCTGAGATCCCTCTCCTGTGAGTACTTGTAAAGGTTGTACTTACCTCTGAGTTTACACACTGATATGTCGTCAAATATCCTCGCCGGCAACGTATATTTGTAGTTCGTTCTTTGATATCTTATTCTGGGTGACGATAAGAGTTCTTGAGAAGTCAACGTTTTGGACTGGGACGATAACCACTGAGTCTCTCTCTTCAAGATATTTAGCAACTCTTTCCGATATGAGGAGGGCTCTATTCCAAGAGAGTCGTCCTGCATAGACTGATCTAGATATAAATGATAGACCGTAACGGCGTAGTAACCTCCTAACCTTACCTCTGACCTTTTCATCTGAAATGTCATACGCCACAACCACGTACATAATACAATATTATTATTGTATAATTTTCATGTTTAAAAATCTGTCATCATAATGTAGACCAATATCAAAATTTGAACACCCATATTTTGGTGGGAAATATAATTTACGGTCGTAAAGGACTCATAACAAGTATGATGCAAGACTGTTTTAGTTTGATTATTATATCCACAAATTACCTCAAGTTTCCTCAGAGAAGCAATATTAATGGACAAAATTGATAACAAGACATGAATTATATCAAGTGCTCTTTTTTGCAACTAAGTAATCATCTCTCATTACCAATGATTTTACTCTCGTATTTCCCTTTTCGTCATACAGTAGTTGCCTCTCCTTACGTTGACTTTCATGCTAATCTGAAGGACTAACAACAAAAAATATGTGTGTATGAAAGCGTGGAGATAACATTTTTCATGACGAAAACACGTTGACCCTTGCATCTAAATTGTAAACAGATTCAACTAACTCAAACACCACCATCTCTCAATGAAAGACGTTGTAACATTCGTCTCATTTAGCGGTAATCTCTGCGAACCCGAATCCAGCAGCTCTCCCTGTCCCTACCCCCATAATGTTGGCGTGAATGAATATCTCCCTAAAAATGTTCATCACCTCCTTTCTCAATCCTTTCCTTACAAAGAACTTCAAATAACCGACTACACCCGGTAACCATTTCCCGTCATAATAGTACCAGACCTTCCTCACAGTATTAAGGTTGTTGTGCGACTCTAACAGCCCGTACGATAACCTTATTATATTCCTCTTGTACGTCTCCCTGAAAATTTCAAATACATTAGTTGAAAAGATAAACGCCGGGAAAGGGAGATATCTCCTATACTTAACTCGGTCTAAATCAGCCAACTTCTCAAAGGGGTCCTTGAACATAGATGGTGTAATCAGTTTCACCTTTATCTGCGAGAACTCTGATGGGAAATTATCAAATTCAACTTGATTATATTCAATAGCCTTAAGCTCTACGTTAAACTCACCGTACTTCATTTGTAGACCGCTGAACAGAGACGTCATGACCTTACTCACCTCTGGCTCCAGAGACATATCATATCCCAAATAGAAGGAGAACTTTCCCTTTATGGTAATTGGCTTAGGAGGTAGATTGGGCTTATGGTCCATCTCAAATCGGTTAACTATATGCTTAGGGTATACCGCTTCGTTGTTTTCGTCCAACAGCGAAGTAACTCTCATAGGTTTAGGCTGAACTTTTTTCTTACCTTCGAAAACTTCTTGGAGGTCGGGGTTGGCATTTATGAGGACAGTCTTGACAAACTTCCCTGTGTAATCATTAGTGATAAACGGGGTAGGTATATTTACCTTAATCTTCACAAGCTTATACATCTTATCTACCTCTCCTGTCAAGCCTGATCATCTCATCCAGAAGGATCTTCCCTAATTCGTTGAGTTTGCACATCTTCGGTCTCTTTTCTGTACACTCCACTAGGTCACTTATTTTGCTCAGTTGCTTAGATATAGTAGAGACAGTCTTATTTAACCTAGATGCGACCTCCCTTATTTCCCTCATTTGGGTCAGCTCAGACATCAACTCAATCATCTCTTTGCTCTCCGGTGGTTTAGGTACTCTTATAATTAGTTCATACGAGTTGTCCATGTTCTCTGTGAACGAGATTGTCCTTATCTTTTTGAACGGAGAAATCAAAATGGAATAGTAATATGAAGCTAGACCTAATATTCTCATCCCTCCTATTATGTAAATTTCCACTTCATCGAAGTCCCTCAAAACCTCATGGATCTGTGAGATTATCATTTCATAAGAAGTACTAATGTCAATATATTTAATAAAATATTTTAACCCTAGTTTTGATATATAGTCAATGGCGAATCTTATAGCCTCCTCTGACCTCCTCTTGTTGAATTCGTCTGTTGAGAGTACAGAGAGCAGTACCACCTGTTCGTTCTCGTTAATGCCTCTGTTTGTGATAGCCTTCACTAGGTTCTCGATTGTGAAACCCATGGTAAATGCTAATGCCTTTTTTGTTACACTCATGTATTAGATTATTACTTCAAAGTTTAAAAATTATTTTGATGAAAACCTACAATTTAGTAAGGGCTTTTCCCCGGCGAAATGTTTTTATATGTGGAGAAGGATACAACTATTATGGAATACAATGATTTAGTGAAAACTGCTTTGAGCTCCATCACGTTCAAGGAAGGTGTCAGAGAGGCTAAAGTCCGTTCTCCACAGAGCTTCGCGTTCCACACAATATCAGTTGGCACTATAGCTTACGAGATATGTAGGACAATCTATGAAATGAGTGATACAGGTAAGACGACTCTTGATACTCTTTCTAAAACATATTCCATACCATGGGAGCAACTCTGCTTCTTTGGCGGGTTTATCCATGACTGGAATAAGTTACCCGGTGAAGATGAGTCTGTTCAAAATAAGGAGGACAGAATGGCTAAAAAAGAGGAGGAAGCAAGGGCTATAATAACAAGGATAGCTGAGCTAACTAAGAACCCCAATATTAAACCTGACCTCTTTATAAGGAGGATAGCCCTTACTGCTGAGGGTCCACTACCAGATACTCTACATCTACCCCTATGGATAGCAGTGAAGTTAGGGGACATGTTGATGATAAGCGATATCAGGAGTGTTAACGATGTCTATTACTTCATGAACTCTCCCAGCTATTTACAGGCTATAAATGCTCTGAAAAGTGTGTACGGAATTGAGTTGAGGACTTTATCTTCTTCTCCCAGGTTATTCACACTTATTGCCTCCAAGCGTTTGGTAGAACAGTTGAAGTCAGAGGCTGTCCCATTAATCTCCTATACCGACGGGTTAGTTTACCTCTCAAGGGTGAACTCCCAACCGATATTTCTGTCAAAAGTGTATAATGTGATGGAAGAGATAATGTATGGCTCTGGCAGTGAGGACAATTTAAACAATGTGAAGGAAAACTTGAACAAATGCCTACAAAAGAACATAGATATTTTCAAAGAGTTGGAACTCAAACCAGAAGTTATAGACGACGAAGAGAGAGTAAAACAAATACCCAATTCCATTTTCCCCTCAAAAATATGCAAGCCATTTGAGGACTTAGTTGGTCTGCTTAAGCCAGAGAGTGTCTCGAAGCTTATTGACGATCTGGTGGCAGAGTACAAAGATGTAGCGCCTTGGGCTTTAATATTGTACTTTGCTGAGAAGTCCAATAAGAAAGACCAGATCAAGAAAGAGCTGGGCTTAGGGAAGGCAAAAGAATATGTAAAGACCTTCAAGTCTGAGGAATTATTAGAGAAGTTAATCCCTGTCTTAAAGAAACTATATGGACAGAAGAGAGAGACTATAGACCAAAATCTGCTCTCGTTTGTAAAGAAATCCTTCGGAGGAGACATTGAAGATGATCTGTCAAAGGTTGTCAAAGAACCCATGTCCTACTGTATAGTTTGTGGTATGCCAATATATGAGGAGAGTGCAAGATTTACCCAATATGGATTCTCTATAGGCGCTAGGGGTGGAACAGTAGAGATCTTCATCCCGAGGGCTAAGGCTATGGATGACATAGACAGGCTAAGAGATGACTGGAAAATCTGCCCAATATGTAACTTTGAGGCAGGCTATCTCTCTAAAGTTTCAAAACCACCTTTCGCACTAGTTTCCTTTTACCCTGGTATACCGATAAGGCTCTTGGAGTCAATAAATGTAGGTAATGATTACGAGGGAGATGTGTTTCAAATGATTGAGGAAAACTCATACTACTATGATGTATTCGAGAGTAGCGGTGGTGATATCAAGAGTGGGTCAGACCAAAACTTAATAGTCAGTTACTTGAGTTCAAAGATACTAGTTCCCTATAGGCATTTCACAGATAAGGATATCAGAATTTCCACTAGGTTAAGCAAAACTGATGTAAATGATCTCATGAGGTATGTTCCACTACTTTCCATAGTATATCTTGCTTCACCTGTCTTTATCTCGTCTACAATAATGAACATCCCTATGGAAGAGGGTAAGATCAAGGTGGACTCGGTCTTCAACTACAGCTGGATGACGTACAGTAAGGAGAGGAAAGACGTTAACTACAGAACATTGCTCATATTGTTAGCATATAAGTCTAAGTATGAGGCACTTGTGAGTATCTGTAGGGGTAGTGATATTGAAAATTGCGTTAACTCCATGGTGGAGGAATCTGACTTGTACTACGCCGTTGACCCCTCACTTTTTGTAATAGCGTTTGGGTTGGGAATAGGTTCCGTAATGGACGAGAATAAACAATTTTACGACTCAATTTTACGTTATTTAAATTTTTTAGATTTCGTAATGGGAGAGGTGAGTGAAATGGGTGAAACCTTATCTTCTTCAATAAATCTCCTTTCCTCAGAACTAGTCAATGTAATAAAGAAAAGGTCCTCCAAATACGATGTTGTAGGTTTCTTCAGGGACGGAGTTGACGTATTCTTTAGGACCTCTTCTCTAACACTAAAGAAGGAGGACAGGATCAATTTGGCGGTGAGTGATGCAATCAGTTCCCTAGAGAGCAAGTACACATTAAGAGATGAGTCCAAGTCAAAACTATTTTTTGCCCTTAGAGATATTTTTGAGAAGTTATACGATATAGAAAATAATAGTGATAGGAGTCTTGCTATACGTATAGCAAACTCCTTGACTACTTGGATCTACTTACAGTTTTTATATTTCGAAAGGAGTGGTGAGAAAAAGTGAAAGGTAAAGATTTAGTGAAGGATTTGTTTGGAGATAAAGCCATTGATTTTTTTTCTAACCTAAGTAAAGAAGACCCAAACGCTGTGATACCAAGAGGAAGAGTAGTAAATGTCTATGTCACATTACAAGCTGAAAATGAGCTATTGATAAGACACGAGGGAGGAGAAGACATATCACTAGCAACACTGGGAAGTGAGAAATATCCAATCATATTATATGATAAGATCCAGTCGGCATGGAGGAGGAATCTTTTAGCGTTATTGAGGAAAGACTATGACAAACACATAAGTGAAATTGACGCCCTAAGAGGAAAGAGCAACCCTTGGAACTGTATGCTTAGACCCACATCGGCAGCTAAGAGGGAGGAAGAGAAAATGGGTGGACTTTGCAGAGAGTGTCCTAACTGTATGACGTTCGGCTTTGCTGTAGCTGAAGATGCTAAGTACAACTTAAAGAGCAGAGTTGAGGGTGACCTGTTCATAGCTACTACTCCTGAGCAGAAGAGCGTAGTGGTCAGGACATTTAACGCAGTTGATGACGCGACGAAGACTACATTTATAGAAACTGAGGGTACTAGAACTGGAAGTCTATTCAGGTTATCATTGGTAAAGGGTGGTACCTTATTTGTTGGTAAAGTATCAATGAAGGACGTAACACCGGCTGAGTTCAGTGTATTGGTTTTGTCCTTAGCGACAACTGCGAGGATAGGCGGTAATACCACAGACTTCGGTAAAGTAAAAATAAGGATACCCGCTGTAATACTATCACCTTATGAAATGTCATCTGGCTTAGACCTATTCAACAGCGCTAAGGGTCTGGACAGTGTAGACCAGGTGAACGCAAAGGTAAGGGAGAGGGTGAAGAACTTCAGTAAGGAGGGATTAGTGTACACTTTCGATGACTTAGGAGACCTAGTGGTAAAGAAACTGACAGACAACGGTAACATAGACCATGAGATAATGTTAGAGGCTTGGAAAGACGCTATTAACCTCAGGAAGTCAATAGAGCTATTCGTACAGTCCAAGAAAGGGACTAAAGATGAGAGTTCTTGAGGCGCAGTTCACCTTAGAAGGTGTACTAATATTTTCCACAGAGGTGAGACCTGCAGTATCACAGGGTCAGGCAAAGGGATCTTACATAAACCCTTTGCCATACATACACAATTATCCGGTAATGTATGGGCTAATGGGAAAGTCAGCTGAGGCGTACTTTGTGATCCCATCTTTACATGAAAAAACTTATGCCGGTAAGGTAGGTCTAAGATATACCTCCATCAGTGATATGATCAGTAAGTTTAAAAGAGGTCAAGAGGACTCCCTGTACGCTTTTCCTCTCATGCCTAAGCGTATAAAGACTATGTCCTTCCTGATGTCCTCAGAGTCATGGAGCTACGCTTTACCTGTCAGGGGGAGGATAAAGAACGTATACCCCAGGTTGACAAGCTATACGGCATTTGCCCCAGAGAGCGTCTTTTTCACTTATTTAATCGTAGTTGGAAACCCCCCTCTTCCTAAGTGGATAAGAATAGGTAAAAAGAGGTGGGGGATTATGAGGGTCGATGTGAAGGAGATACAGGACTTCAAGGTAGAGAAGGTCAAAGATGAAGTGACTAATATTCCCGTAAACATCAAAGACGCAGAGGAGTTCGGATATAAGATAAAGTCCTCTTCCAAGTTAATAGAGACCCCTAACATTGAGGAGGGTGTAATAGGCTGGGCTACCCTCGATGAGTGCGTTCAGATAGTGACAAGAGGGTCTAAGATATGCTTACCTATACCAGAAGGGGTGTATAATAGTGCGATGTAGAGTGTCATTCATGAATAATCGCTGCAGGGGTCTTAAGACTACTACAGTTGAACGTGTATATTTTCACGTTTCAACTTATGGTGAGGTGATAGTAGACGTATGTACGTGAGGTGGTAGTCAAGGAAGTGTACCTCGAAGAGGGGAAAGTGACAGTAAACGGTATAAGACTACGTAAGTTTCAGGAGGAACTTCTCTACAGTCTCGATAAGTACAGGAGGATACTTCTCAGGGCTCCTACTGGATCAGGGAAGACATTCACCCTCATTGTCAGCCTACTTAAAAATTTAGGGAGAGGTATGCCTGTAACTGGTCTATACCCGTCAAAGTCCCTAGTGTACGACCAGTACGAGTCCTTAAAGAACACATTGATAAGGATGGGGTTTTCAAACAACGGCGACTACTTCATGGGTAAGATTAAGGTGGAGGGAGTAGACCAATCTGAGGGTATTCCGGAAGAGGAAGAGGTGAAGCTTAGAGTTGTGAAGTTGACCAGTGATACTAAGAGGGAGGTGTTTGAGAGCTTAGAACATTTCATCCCTAACCCTAAAGAGTTACTACTTGTTCTCACAGTCCCAGAATATCCTTACATGTTCCTCTCTACCCTAGGGAAAAGTCCCCACTCGTCTCAGTTAATAGAGATGGCTATGAAGGGAATAAGGTCAGTTAACATGAGTAAAGCTACCCTAGTTAACTTGTTCAATGATTTTTCCAGGTTCTTCAATGGCTACTTTTTTGTTGATGAGTTCCACCTATATAACGGTATAGAGAGGAGCTCACTCAATGTATTGGTGGACATGGTCGAGTTTTACTGGAAGTACCTAGGGACCCCGCATAGTATAGTCTTCTCCTCAGCAACCCCTACATCCATGACTTTTGATAAGGTAATTACAGCTCAGTCAGGACAAGGTAACTCAGTAATACGGAAGAGGACCAAGGTGGTGTTTCACTTAGTCCTAGGTGAAAGACAGGCTACTACTCAGAGTAATTCAAACATAGACGTTTCGAACAGAGGTAGCAACCCCCAGGAAGCTTTAGTAAATTACATCATTTCAATGGCTGAGCCACCAACTAAGAAGACAGGGATTATACTTGATAGGGTGTACTACATAGCAGAGCTCTGTGACAAAATAACCTGGAACGACGTAGCACTAATATGGGGACTAGATGTAAGTTATGGGAGATGCGTCAAGAGAGACGTGGGTAGGGAGTCGAAAGTGATAGTTGGAAACAACGCCCTGTCATTTGGAGTCGACATACCTGACCTCGACTTAGGGTATATAACGTCTAACGATGCAGAAACACTTATACAGCGTTTTGGGAGGTTTGGTAGAATGAACAAGAATATAAGTTCAAATAGTCCAAGTGAGTCAACCGCTGAGGTGCACATATTTGTTGAGGCTAACAAAAGGGCAGCGGACTCGCTAAACAAGGTGAACGGAAAAGAGTTAACTTATGAGGAATTCATTCAACTAATAAATAACATATATCAAGGGAGAGTCTATGATAAGTTGGACCAACTAGAGTTCTCGAGGTTAAGGGAGAAAATAATATTTGACACCTTCCTGTTGGCATACTATATAGCAAACGGTGATATGGCACTACCGGTAATGAGAGAGAATTGGAGGGATGTAGACGCAACGATTAATGTAAGACCTTCATCAGAAGACTACTTCAAGATATTTGCCTTCAGACCCGAAGGAATTGAAGGTAAAATCTGTGGGGACTCAGGGACGGAGAACTTCTTCACTCTACTCAGAAACTTCAGGTATAACAGTGAGGGAGACTGTTTCCAGCTCAAAGACCCCTTAAAGGAGTACCCCTACTTATTGGTGGACAAGCTTAAAGGCATAGAGGAGTGTAAAATAACGACTTTTCTGGACTTCATGGATAAGGCGTATCACCCAAACCTAGTCTTGAGTAGGAATGGGATAATAAAGACCAAGCCCAAGAATATAGACTCACTGAAAAACACTTACCTGATCCCAATAACTCCGAAATGCATACAGTGGGATAATTTCAGCAATATGGCTAACCTAGTTTCGAGTTATGCCTCTGCCCTTGTCGTATGTGAGGGAGACCTGAAAGAATACTGTAGATACCCTAAAGCACTACTTTTGTTTTTATGAGAAAATTCCTAGATAGTAAACTGTACAACGAGAATTTTTTACCTACTCGGTGTGGAGCATGGGGAGAGAGTTTTCCTTCTTATTCCATTACTTTTTACTGTAATATACATTAACTATGACAAGTCAACAGGATCAAGGAATAATTAGAGGGTGACGTGAAAAATTAGCTGAAAACTCTCATGGTAGGCTTCAAAACTGTTAATGTTACCTGAAAGGAGTCTTGAACTAATTAAGCCAACAAGAATATTATTATCATCATTACTACAAACACTAACTAGTTAAACTCTCTACTGAGTATAACCTACTTCGTGTCGAGAATTAGTTTTTAAATCACAAAAATCAGTTCGTATGGACGAAAAGTATCGGTGCCCCTTAGTCACTTGCTTAAAACTCTCTGAGATTTCCCTACGAGGATCCCCTCTTATTTAGTCACTTAGTTAAAACACTAAAACCTAACGGAAAGATAGTATAGATAATTTGCTTATTCTAGTTTAGGTCTACATAGGAGAATGAGCAATGGTATAACGTACATTATGTTCATATCCCGTGGTACCACTATTAGTCATAAGGACACAGTCGTAGTTGTCTTTACATTCATATGTGGAATTATTTTTGAACAATTTAATATGTTGTAGGGCTTGGGATCTCATGAACAGTTACAGTAGGTGAGCCTCTACACTTACTTCATTGAAGTTTGTCCACTGCGTTAAAAAGTGTAATATATAAAAATTTTTAAGTTACAAATATACCTTTAAAAATTTTTAATTTTATTACATGCCTAGATAATTAAAAGTAAGAGCTTCATTGAGTCTAGTAGTAAACTGTCTAAAATTCATAGAATTTTATTATACACTTATTAGTCTACCAGGAGAACATCGAAGAAATTCATGGATAAACATAAAAAAAGAAATGGAAGTGGTATTATGTTATTTCCTTCCGTATCCTTACGTAAAATGGTTTTAGGGTTACCCTGTGTAGCCTAAAACTCCCTTCCGTACCTAAGGGCACAAAATTGACAATGAAGGAGAGAAAATATTTATAAACCAGGAAATAAGAATGTAAAATTGATGGAGGCAAGGATCAGTAATAACGACAAGAAACTAAAACAGAAAATATCTCAAGGAGGGCGAGGAAGTATGCGAAAGGTAATAACGACAAGAAACTAAAACTGGATGCTGAGTTAACTCCCCAGTTTACCGTAGTAATAACGACAAGAAACTAAAACTTTTAGCCTGACCATTTCCCTCGTTAAAAAATAAGGAAAGTAATAACGACAAGAAACTAAAACTTTCACGCTCCATGACCTCAGTGAATATCTCATTGTAATAACGACAAGAAACTAAAACTCATAGGGGCTATATTCAACAATACGTTGCTCCAGTTGTAATAACGACAAGAAACTAAAACGAGAAGAAGCAAAGCATACCGCTCTACAAGGTTCCTTCAGTTGTAATAACGACAAGAAACTAAAACTATGTCGATCTGTCCGGTGTGCTGGTGGGCGAGCATGTAATAACGACAAGAAACTAAAACAAATAGTGGTTTCCAAGACTGTGCAAATGCTTTTTTATAGTAATAACGACAAGAAACTAAAACTTTTAGCTGTTTCTCCATTCCGTCCCACCAACTATGTAATAACGACAAGAAACTAAAACTAAAATATTTTAATGTTCCGGAGATAGATTATAACTGTAATAACGACAAGAAACTAAAACTGATATTTGGAGTGGTCGTGATTTTAATGGGAGCTGTAATAACGACAAGAAACTAAAACATTAACTACATCGCTAACAGCTTGGTACAGCCTGTGTAATAACGACAAGAAACTAAAACAACAAAAAAATGAAGTTTTGGGTTATGACTTTCTACGTAATAACGACAAGAAACTAAAACTAGAGGCACAATTACAGAATTTAGTAATTGATCAAAGGTAATAACGACAAGAAACTAAAACTGAATTCTGCCTTTTTATATAACGCATTACTGTGATCGTAATAACGACAAGAAACTAAAACTTTGAGACGCTGAAAGACGTAGCGAAAGACTCTGCGTAATAACGACAAGAAACTAAAACATTAAAATGCTGTAGAAACACTTGACCAAATATAGTAATAACGACAAGAAACTAAAACTAAAGGGATCCTGACCTAAGGACTATCGGGCTTACTTTGTAATAACGACAAGAAACTAAAACACTATCTCAGCTATCGTCACTATCGACATCTTCACGTAATAACGACAAGAAACTAAAACCATTTTATTTATATAGCCTCGTTGTATAGCTTCTGTAATAACGACAAGAAACTAAAACACTGCTAAAGAGCGCAGGTATTGCGCAAGACTACAGTAATAACGACAAGAAACTAAAACATAATATACGACGCTCTGGTTAGGTAAAGGTACTCTGTAATAACGACAAGAAACTAAAACAAAATTTCATTCTAAAGAGATAACAGATTTGGGCTGTAATAACGACAAGAAACTAAAACAGTGAATGCTTGTCCTGAGCCTAGTCTGTTTAACGGTAATAACGACAAGAAACTAAAACACATTTGCTGGAGTTCAGAAAATATCAGTAACCAAGTAATAACGACAAGAAACTAAAACAAAGTTGTTTCAGCCCCATCTTCAATAAGTGAAGGTGTAATAACGACAAGAAACTAAAACAACATAAAAAACACTGCTAGTTTCTATCTGATTAATGTAATAACGACAAGAAACTAAAACATAGATAAAATAAATAGTTAATGTTTCATAAAATCTGTAATAACGACAAGAAACTAAAACAACAACGTGATGATACTGACATTTGCGGGCTATTGTGTAATAACGACAAGAAACTAAAACGCTGTTCATATAACTGTAATAAATTAAGAAACTTGTAATAACGACAAGAAACTAAAACAACTCTTGAATTGTTAAGTCTTTAATGAATGCATGTAATAACGACAAGAAACTAAAACAATGTACACCGTAGCCATTTTTTTGCACTTCTTTGTAATAACGACAAGAAACTAAAACAAGAACAGCGATGTTTACAAGTCAGCACAAGACGTGTAATAACGACAAGAAACTAAAACCATTTTCTTGGTTTTATCTATTTACCGTTTTAAACGTAATAACGACAAGAAACTAAAACCTAGATTGTTAGCACCGTGCATTAGCAATAATGCGTTGTAATAACGACAAGAAACTAAAACGATTGCTGATGACGATGGAATAGTTACCACAAGCGTAATAACGACAAGAAACTAAAACTTTTATTTTCACCGACAAAACGAAAAAAATTGAATGTAATAACGACAAGAAACTAAAACTTAAAGAGGCAACAAAGCGAAAAATTCTATATGCCGTAATAACGACAAGAAACTAAAACTTGTTGTGCTAACTGGTTTATCGCATCCCCTATTCGTAATAACGACAAGAAACTAAAACTTATGTTATTTGTACAAACTTCTTAGTTGCCAATTGTAATAACGACAAGAAACTAAAACTTCTTGTAGTTTCGGGAAGACATTCTCACTGGTGTAGTAATAACGACAAGAAACTAAAACTAGTAGTAGTTAATACTGCTGACTGAATTTTTCTTAGTTGTAATAACGACAAGAAACTAAAACTTTATTTCAAAAAGTTACACTATAAAGATGAATTAGTAATAACGACAAGAAACTAAAACTTGGGTAAGATCTAGACCTTATGTTCCTCTTTCTGTAATAACGACAAGAAACTAAAACTTGGGATATATTGCACAGACAAACTTTGTCTCCGTAATAACGACAAGAAACTAAAACATGTTAGGAATATTGTTAAAAATCCGCCTATAATTCCGATGTAATAACGACAAGAAACTAAAACATTTTTTATGCCATACCAACCCATTTTAATCAAAGTAATAACGACAAGAAACTAAAACCAGTATATGCGTGTTGATGATTTTCTGAAGACTTGTAATAACGACAAGAAACTAAAACATAGCAAAGTACGAATAATCTATATTCCTGACCTGTAATAACGACAAGAAACTAAAACATATCTCATGGTTATGTTTCTTCAGATCCAGGCTGTAATAACGACAAGAAACTAAAACGCGGCAGCTACTGGGTCTAACGCCTTCCACTCGATGTAATAACGACAAGAAACTAAAACACATAAGCCAGCTAAAGAAGACGTATCTGACTGAGGTAATAACGACAAGAAACTAAAACATTATAAGTAAGGGCTGACTTGTTGAGTAAGACTGGTGTAATAACGACAAGAAACTAAAACATGATTATGAAATTTGTACAGCAAATGTTGATGAGAAGTAATAACGACAAGAAACTAAAACAATGTCTTTTTTTATATAAATTTTTCGAGTCCTAATGTAATAACGACAAGAAACTAAAACAGGGAAAAGATCCTCTTCCTAGCTCCTTTCTCTTGGTAATAACGACAAGAAACTAAAACCCTGTACAACGAAAACGGGACATTGTGGGCAATACAGTAATAACGACAAGAAACTAAAACCTCGACCTCTTCTACTACTTCTGGTGGTGCACCCATGTAATAACGACAAGAAACTAAAACTTAATTAAAGCGGCAAGCTCTCTAGCCAGGCTAGATCCCTTGTAATAACGACAAGAAACTAAAACAAAACAATGTTTTAGTTTTACAGACATTATAAAATTGTAATAACGACAAGAAACTAAAACACTTCAAGAATGGAATACATTTGTTAAAAATTTGCTGTAATAACGACAAGAAACTAAAACGCCCAAGCTCAGGCTGGAAACAGTGGAAATCCGCGTAATAACGACAAGAAACTAAAACATATAACAAAGCGCATTGCTGATACGTTACACAGAGTAATAACGACAAGAAACTAAAACTCCATGCCCTCGCCCCCGCCTTTTCTTTTTCTTTGTAATAACGACAAGAAACTAAAACTTCCACATTGATGAGGTAAGCCTCTGAAAAGGTTTGTAATAACGACAAGAAACTAAAACTGTGACCAAATTGAGGCAGAAGTATCCGCAGGGGAAGTAATAACGACAAGAAACTAAAACACCCCTGACTTTGTCCTTAAAGATAATGAGTTCTTTGTAATAACGACAAGAAACTAAAACAGAAAATGAGTAGTGAAGTTAAGACAAAAAATAAGTCAGTAATAACGACAAGAAACTAAAACTTCACTGTCAAATTTGTCTAGCAGTTCTTTTGCGACTTGTAATAACGACAAGAAACTAAAACATTATACCACGCCAAAGAGATGGCGTGAGGCGATAGTAATAACGACAAGAAACTAAAACTATTTGAAGGCTTCCCTTAGGGCGTTCTTTAGCGGTAATAACGACAAGAAACTAAAACATCGGGCAGGTAGAAAGTCGCTAGGATCTCAGCGATGTAATAACGACAAGAAACTAAAACGTTAAATTCGGCGCCCCAGTAGAAGTCTTTCTCGCGTAATAACGACAAGAAACTAAAACCTATGTGTTGATGAGAGCACAGCTGGGCATGGAGCGTAGTAATAACGACAAGAAACTAAAACAGATGTAGAGAAAACGATCGATTTAAGGCATGCGAGTAATAACGACAAGAAACTAAAACAATAAATCAATCCTTTTTTTAAGGTCTTTCCAAGAGTAATAACGACAAGAAACTAAAACTCAACACAAGGAAACACTTACAATTGGTATGAGTATGAAGGTAATAACGACAAGAAACTAAAACCACTAGACACTGCAGGGACAGATATCAAAAACTTGTAATAACGACAAGAAACTAAAACGTGCCCCTGTCTCCTGCAGTTTTAACGCTAAATATCTGTAATAACGACAAGAAACTAAAACACCTATCACTTTCCTTGCGAATTCAACCAGTGTTAAGTAATAACGACAAGAAACTAAAACCACCAGCTGTGATGACATAGTCTTTGTCCAGTAATGGGTAATAACGACAAGAAACTAAAACTTCTTCATAAGGATGTATCTGTACCAGTTCACCAGTAATAACGACAAGAAACTAAAACGTCTTTACAGAACTTGGGGCGAAGTAGTATCCCGCAGTAATAACGACAAGAAACTAAAACGATGAACTCGCCTGTGTTACTTGATGTGTATAAGGAAGTAATAACGACAAGAAACTAAAACAACTCTGAGACTGAGGTTCTTTTTGTCTCACTAGATGTAATAACGACAAGAAACTAAAACATAGGCTAGAAGCTGCAAAGAGGCTGGGCTGGAAAGTAATAACGACAAGAAACTAAAACTACTGCAAGATCTACATTATAGTTCAATGATTTTGTAATAACGACAAGAAACTAAAACACGAGTCTCTTTATCAATATAGTGATGTTATCTACATGTAATAACGACAAGAAACTAAAACTTTTTTGCTTTTAGCTTTTCGTATTCTATTAATGATGTAATAACGACAAGAAACTAAAACAGTGGCTTAATGTACCTTTTGGTACTGACTATCCAATGTAATAACGACAAGAAACTAAAACGCTGATAGATAAAGATAAAATAAAAATAGACTTTGTAATAACGACAAGAAACTAAAACGTCTACTTTAAGTGAACTTTATTGTAATCGTATCAAAGTAATAACGACAAGAAACTAAAACTAAGCGTCTAAATAAGTTACCGACAATTGTTATGTAATAACGACAAGAAACTAAAACATTGTTGAGAGATGCTACTTATGAAGAAAATGGAAGTAATAACGACAAGAAACTAAAACCTTCATAACTCAACAAAACAAATAAGGTATGCCACTCTGTAATAACGACAAGAAACTAAAACCTTAGCGTAAGAGAGCGTATATTATGCAGCGTATATTGTAATAACGACAAGAAACTAAAACAATTTTCAGAGTCACTTACTTGGAAATTTTGTCTCTCGTAATAACGACAAGAAACTAAAACCAAAAACTGCCGTTTAATGCGCCACTTCTAGAACAAGTAATAACGACAAGAAACTAAAACTTTTGAGAATAGAGTCTATGAAATCTCCTTTTATTGTAATAACGACAAGAAACTAAAACAGGTTCACTCACCCTCGCCTCGCAAGATATTCCAAAGTAATAACGACAAGAAACTAAAACACAATTCTTTCTTTTTTTATAGCTGTTGTACACATTCCTGTAATAACGACAAGAAACTAAAACTAGTAATATCTAGCGACTTCCATAATTGCTGATGCGTAATAACGACAAGAAACTAAAACATTATAAAATTGATGTATTATACATTTGCAGAAATGTAATAACGACAAGAAACTAAAACCGCTATTCTCAAGTACTCTGCGATCTCGCCCTCTGAAAGGTAATAACGACAAGAAACTAAAACTTCATATCGCTCTTTTGAATACTTCATCAATTCTTGTTGTAATAACGACAAGAAACTAAAACTTTTATATTCTGTTGTTCATTTTTTATATCATTTGTAATAACGACAAGAAACTAAAACATATTATTAGGAATGACAGCCGGAGCTACTACTGTGTAATAACGACAAGAAACTAAAACTTGTACAAAAAAGCTGAATTTAAGCAAGTCGGAATGTAATAACGACAAGAAACTAAAACATTTAGTTTGAATATTATGAGTAATTGAGAGTTGGTGTAATAACGACAAGAAACTAAAACTTGCTACAGGAAATGGAGAAGGTGAATATCAGGGAGGGTAATAACGACAAGAAACTAAAACTTTTATCTTCAAAGAGTTGAAAAAGAGAGGGTTAGATAGTAATAACGACAAGAAACTAAAACCTTTCTTCTTCATCTTTATCGATCAAAATTAGCCTTAGCAATAACGACAAGAAACTAAAACTTTATTATCAAGAGCATTAAGTAATTTTGGAAGACCGGTAATAACGACAAGAAACTAAAACTAATAACTCTCCTACCTTTTCTATTTTTAGCATTTGGGTAATAACGACAAGAAACTAAAACTATTTCGTAATCTTCTATAAGTTTTGAGTTGAATGGCGTAATAACGACAAGAAACTAAAACGTATAGTACTGGTGTATTACTTCCAGATATCCCTGTAATAACGACAAGAAACTAAAACCACTCTCTTCAATCCGATTATATCAATTTACTACAGTAATAACGACAAGAAACTAAAACGATTACTGCAGTGATGATGAAATATCGTGCTAATGATGTAATAACGACAAGAAACTAAAACGTTGTAGTCATTCCAGTAATGACTAAGATATTGTGTGTAATAACGACAAGAAACTAAAACTGTAATACAATATTACGCTAGCAATACAACAAACATAGTAATAACGACAAGAAACTAAAACACACTCGCCGACTCTCTCTCATTTATTGCGAGATAGTAATAACGACAAGAAACTAAAACGTGTTGTTCGAGACTTCTACTGCCATTAATATTAGGTAATAACGACAAGAAACTAAAACGATTACTTTATGCTTTATTCAAATATAGAATAAAAAGTAATAACGACAAGAAACTAAAACGTTGGGTATTTAAGCTTACGCATTATATTTTTGAGGTAATAACGACAAGAAACTAAAACGATTACTGCAGTGATGATGAAATATCGTGCTAATGATGTAATAACGACAAGAAACTAAAACTAATATAGCGACCACAGAACTCTTGCTATATTTCGTAATAACGACAAGAAACTAAAACCTCTCAAGAAATTCCAAAAGTTTATCAAACTCCTCGTAATAACGACAAGAAACTAAAACTTTCTACATTATGTACTACCGATAAAACATGTGATCAGTAATAACGACAAGAAACTAAAACTTCTCTTGGTTCAAAACCACTTAAATCTTCGTTATTTGTAATAACGACAAGAAACTAAAACTTTTCATCAACATCTTGACTCCGGTATTCGACATCAGTAATAACGACAAGAAACTAAAACAGTGGTCAGGGCTAGATATCTGCCCACTACCAACTGTAATAACGACAAGAAACTAAAACTATCAAGAAAAATAGGGCTAGCCCAATTCCAATGATGTAATAACGACAAGAAACTAAAACTCCATGTAAAATATCATGACACATATATTAATTTTGAAGCAAAATTTTACGTCCCAAATGTTATCGCTTATGTAGGGTTATAACGTGTCCCTTGTGTGGTTATGAGAATCAGTACTCATACAAAGTTGATTACCATATTGATCCAATCTCGGCGGAGGGGGAGTCTGCAACGTTAAATGTTCCCTCCTTCAACTCTGCTGTAACAAATAAGGAAAAAGTTTTTATTCTCTCAATATTTTGATTTAGTTTATGAGGATAATTGACGAGACTAATTGACATAGTGAAGAGTAATCCGAAGATTCTCCTGTATTTGCTGCTTCCAGCGTATGTACCCATTTTTCTCACCGTTATAGCCATTATTGAAGCGTTGACGGCAGTCCCTCATTTAAGTGAAGTAACGCCTTTACTAATTATCACACCTATAATAACTGTGTTCTTCGTTCCCGCAATAGCATTCTCGTTGTACCCAAATCTACCTCTGGAGGTGGTAAGAACTGGAAGAGACCTAGTTTTAAGAGGAGTTTGGAGAAAATACGTACTGAAAGACTTTGAATTACTAGGTGAGGAAATGCCCATTTTGCCACAAAAATACCTTATTCTTGGACCTCACTTTGACCCATTTGGCGCGGTTAACAAGAACTTGAAATACCCTACGTGGATGAGGCTTAATGTCGAGAACTACGGCGAAGTGATGGTCTTCACTGCGTACGACTGCGGGAAGTGGTATTTGGTAAAAGGTAAGGGTGGTCGTGACGGAGAGGAGTACGCATTCATCTGCACTAAGGAGTTTTGGGTAAGCTGAGGTCATAGAGTTATGAGATGTGAAGATAGGGTATCACGGCGTAGTCTTAATGGCGATCGATGGTCCTCTGGCGAGGAAGGGAGAAGCTGTAAGCTTAGTGAAGTAAGAACGTGAGGAAACTAGAACTGAGCTTCTAGGTATCTAATGAGGATAATTGTATAGAGTGATAATGATAAAAAACAGAAATATACTGACACTAATTATATTTTGCATTAATATTGAGAAAAATTTTACAAGATGAAAATTTACCAAAAAGTATTTATAGATTTTTATTTCTATTCCGTTTAATATGCATAAGGTCTATCCTTTCATGGTTTACGCCGTAACTTCACTCCATATGGGCGTAAGAATGGGGTCAGGTATTGTTGATCTACCAGTGTAGAGAGATCCGATGGGACACCCTA
Organism: Sulfolobus acidocaldarius DSM 639; assembly: GCF_000012285.1. NCBI lineage: Archaea > Thermoproteati > Thermoproteota > Thermoprotei > Sulfolobales > Sulfolobaceae > Sulfolobus > Sulfolobus acidocaldarius. Next base: position 1,649,462 of record NC_007181.1, on the reverse strand, counting down.
TAATATTCTCCTCATCTTTTAGGGGAGCGCTAAAACATTTATGCGTAACAAAGTTCTCGACGTCATCTATCTCGTCAAAGGAGAATGAGCCTAAGGTGTTAGAGCCGAAGCGGGTGGAATATTAGCGACCATTTTATATCTCTTTGCCTTTTCGGCGCAGAGAGTTAACCTGGAGGGATGGGAACTTCAAAGGTCTCAATGACTGATATGACAGTATTAGCTATTAGAGTGAGACTTGTTAACTTAACTGAGAATTTAGCAATACCCATTCGCCCTGGAGACAAAGTGGATGTAATGACAGTGAATTCAAAGAGCTATAAGGAGAGACTATACCTTGTCTTGGGAGAGAGGGCTGTCATTAACTAGAGATATTGGAGGAGTACCAAGGTCTAAAAGCACTCGTCATATCAGAGTGCTCAGCTACATCACCAGTCAGGTCGCGACTCCATCATCACTAGTAAATTCTCTGACTGCGTGAAAATAAATGATAGGTACTCCTTCACCCTTATAACCGGAGACTACTGGAAATCTCAGAGTATCAAGACGGAGAACTACGTCATCACTAGTCATTGTTGAAAGATAACATAATGTAGACAAGATACACGGTTAGAGTGTTTATGTTTTATAGTAGTCATTGAGGAGGAATGGCTAGAACTCACAATATTTATTAAAGTAAGTACAACATCTCTAACTAATGGGAGACGGAAACTCTTCTGATCCCTTGGTAGGGCTCTGTCTCATAATCATAGCGTTTACCTTCTTGTTCACGTCCTGGAACTACTTTAGTGCAATAATACCCTCTGTCTTGAGCTCAGTCCAGGGTAAAGACTTCGTATCGTCTGTCCTTTACTCAATGGAAGTTAAAAGTTCAATCTACCAGTTAAAGGGAGAGCCAAGTGATCAACTAGTCCAGGCGGAAGTAACATTCATGGGTATTTTCTTCAACCCAGTTAGCATGCAGAACTTGGAGTACTTAGCCCTAAGGGTACAGGGTGTTCCTGACGGAGATGCCTTTAACTGGTTCCCTGTATGGATCGTAACAGGGATTGACTTCTTAGCAGGGGTAGTACTGGCTAAGAGGGCTTATGACTTAAGGTCACGTGGGCTAGCCCTGGTGTCCACCTCTATGATCACCAGTAGCACTGTACTTTACTTTGCTAGACCACAAGAGCCGTTCCTAAAGTTCTTCCTTTTACCAGAGAGCCTACTCTTTGTTGTGGGGCAGATAGTCTCTGGTCTAGAGCTCAGGAGGGAGTCGAAGTTAGGGGCATTATTTGTGGCACTCCCAATCTTCCCGGTAATTAACCTCTTTGGCTTCGGCTGGCTCACCGTACTTGAGGGTAGCAGGGTGTATACTCAGCCCATGAACATTACATCATCAACACAGTACTCCAAGGACGAACTTCTGCAGGAGTTCGTAAACTCACTGCTAAACCGTGAGTACGACAACGCCAGGGCTGTGTTAGCGGAGCTGGAGAACCAGGGGGTAGGTGTGGAGGAGGCGTTTAACGAGTTTGTCAGGGCTACACGTACCTACAAGAGGTGTAACGAGGTAATTTGGCTAATGGACAACTTCCTCATAGACTACTGTAAGTGCAGGGAGTGTAGGGGGACTTCAGTGGAATGTGTGAAAACTACAGGCGATATACCTTACACAGTGGACAGACTACTGGAGTGCCTCAGGTGGGTGAACCAGAGTGAGGCTGTAGACTTAGCCAAGGTCGTACTACAGAAAGTGACCAAACAGGACCACAGGAGGGCTAAAGCTGAGGAAGTACTCAGGGCTATCTCTAGAGCTTCCACGAGCCGGACAACTGTTACGAACACTAGCAACCTACCTCCACTGGAGAAGTGGGACCCGAACCTCTGGGTCGGCAGAGAGATCTACGGGTATAAGGTGGAGAGCGTATTGGGTGAGGGTGGTACGTCTTATGTCCTCTCAGCAACTTCAGGTGAGAGGTTTGCGATCAAGGTACCAAAGCTCAGCCAGCCCTCTAGTTCAGCGACCAAGCTGAGTAAGGTCACCTTCGAGGAACTCTATAAGGAGTCCTCAAACTTGCAGAGGCTCTCTGAGGGGGTAGAGAACGTAGTGAAAATATATGGGATTTTCCTGGACATAAACCTCTTGAGGAGGATAGAGAGAGGTGAGGTGAAGTACTACCTCACTAACCCTCCTGCTATTGTCATGGAGTACATGGAGGGTGGTACGTTAGCAGACCTCATGAGGAATGACATTGTCGTGAACTCCTCTCATTGGGGTGATATAGTTAAAGTCGTGGCTAGAAAGGTGGCTAAGGCTTTGGACTACATACACAGTTCAGGCTATGTGCACTTAGACGTTAAGCCCCAGAACATATTCTTCTCCGCCCCTGTAGGTAAGACCGGGGGTGAGGTGTTTGACTCACTTGTCAAGGGAAGGAATGAGGTGAAACTGGGGGACTTGGGCTCAGCGAAGAGAGTAGGTGAGAGGGTATCTCAGTACACTCCAAACTACTGTCCTGTAGACCAGGTGGAGGCGTTAATAGTGGGCAAGGGAGCTGAGACCACAATGGACGTATATGCCTTTGGTGCTACCATATATACTGCACTTACGGGTAAGGCGTTTAGTCCCCCTGAGGTCGTGGGCTTAGTTGAGGAGGCTGTAGAAGACTACACGAGGGGTGGAAGCCCCTTAGGTAAGCTAAAGTTAGCTAGAGATAGGTATGAGGAATACTACTTTAACGTTCTGCCCTCAACTCTGACCAGTGCACCAAGGGAGATAAGTGAGGTGGTTATTAAGGCTACTCACCCTGACCCCTCCAAGAGGGCTAAGGTGAGTGAGTTGCTAAAGGTGCTGGAGAAGTGAGAAGTGGGGCTTAACTCGATTTGAAATAACTTCTTCCAACGTGAATTTTTCTAGTTAAAAAGAAACCGTGTTAACTTTCAGCGTGAACTAGTTTACAAGGAGTAGGTTTCATAAATCTTACACGTCAAGTCTAGGGTTAAAAATTAACCATTTATTCGCATTACTGAGACGCTATTCTGTATTTTATCTTTGAGAACTTGACCCTTTCATGTATTTAGACGACTTTTCCTAAGCCAATCTCCTTACCCTCCTCAGTCAACACTCCTACCTTATCGACCTCGTAAGATAGACCTGAACCCACATCATACTGTGTACTCCTTCCTAAAATGTTCAAATACTACACTAATTTAGAGTACAACTGCTTGCCCGACATCGAAAATGGTTATGTCATAATGTCCGTTTCTCAGTCGCCTTAAGTGTTTTCGGGAAACGTTAACGCGTTTTCCCTAAACTTTCAACCCTTAAACCTTATGTAGATAGTGATTGTCTATATGAATATTAGGAGTTGATTTAAAGACCTTTAGAGGTCTAAAGAACGGTGTTTCCACACGATTTTTGACTGCTAGGGGGTAAAAACCCTAACTCAACACCTTCCTTAGGTAAAATGTTCTTGGATAGGTATTCAGAACCTTAAAAATCCCGTTGTACTTCAGTAACTTCATAGCTAAATGTTCCAAAAGCGAGGCTAGTGAATTTAAAATTTGGATAGAAAAAATTATAATAATAAATTTTCCTATTTTATCTTAGCACTTAAGTGGTAGGGTAATAGGTATGTTGTGTTACAAAGCTGTCCCTCCTGTATTATTATTTTACTACAGTAATCCGCCTAGTCCTGTCCAGGGATTCGCGTTTACCTTTGATGTAAATAATGTTAATATTACGTATAGGTTAAGACCACCTAAGAAGGGTAAAACCAGCCCTCCAAAGGATCAACTAGACGTGGTTACACGTATTCTAGAGGATAACTTTGTTCGTGGATTTGGTATTGGTAGTAAGTTAAAAGTGGCTAGAATTGAGAGGGTTTATCAACCTATATGTGAAATGTCATATGTAATATTCCGGGAGTCCCAGAGAGGTAAAAATTCTTACGGTGTACCGTCGCTAATTACCGGTGACTTTAATGTAGTGAGTAATATGATAACTAAAAGTGTTGTCAATGAAGTTTACTCGAGAAGAGCTAAGAGCGACTCTAATTACTTAATGCATCAAGTGCAAGTTAACATCATAAAGTCAAAAGAGGAGCTCTCAGCGTTACTAGGTTAAAGAATTTCAGGGTTGAACGGTTTAGGTAAAAGCTCCTCAAGAGACATGGATATCTTGTATTAACCCTTTACGGTTAAGAGGTTTCCTAGACCAAGAGATTAAAACAAAGTTAAAATTACAGAAAAGAATTTTCAAGTAATAATACTTCTCGATATCAAGGAACCAAGTCTTCCTATACCTAGTTAAGTGTTTGTATTAACGGTTTAGTGGTGCTTTGGAGGTTTGAGGTGGGTCAGTGACGTTAATGGAGCGTTAAACATTGTGAGACTTGACATAAAGGAAATTGCTTATTACTTTGGGAAAAACCTCTTTCTTTTTCCTGCGACATCTGACAGAGTACTTCAAAAAAGGGGAGCAACACCTAAAACCTCGGTGGAACGCTCGCCCTTTAGGCAGAATGGACGTCAGTTTACCATAAAGGAGAGTTTTGGGTGAGGCGAGAAAATCGACTCTACGACCTTATCCATGGGTCCAGCTAAATAGGGAAAAGTATAAATCCTTTCTTGTGGAGTAATGAACATATGGCTAGCGAAAGCGACGACATGGTTAAAAAACTATTAGAGGATCCTAAGTTTATTTCAACCCTAGCTAGTAAAATTTATGATAGGCTTAAAGACGAAGTCGTGATAAAAAGGTTAGAGGAAAATACTGAGGCAATTAGAAATTTGCAACAGGGGATAATGGGGTTAGAGGAGGCAGTAAGACAACAGGGAGGCTCGATAAAAAGTTTACAAGAGACAGTAAAACAACACAGCGAAGCCATAAGAGGACTACAAGAAGCAGTAAAACAACAAGGAGAGATACTAAGAGAACACAGCGAAGCGATAAAAAGTTTACAAGAGACAGTAAAACAACACAGCGAAGCAATAAAGGGCTTACAGGAAGCAGTAAAACAGTTATCCAACGATATAAAAGAGGTCAGCAAGCTCACCATAAAGCTCTCGACAGAGATCGGTAGCTTTACCAACAGGGCTGGTAAGGGTTTAGAGAAGACAATAATGATGGTATATAAAGAGGCTTTAGAGCTACACGGGATAGACCCAAACAAGGTTAAACACGGTAATATTGTGGATACGTTAGGTATAATAGATAAGGGCAGGATATTCGAAGTGGACTTCTATGAAACCAACGATTACGTTTACGTCTTCGAGATAAAGAACTTTGCAGATGAGGGTGCGTTAGAGCAAATGTTGGTCAGGAAGAAGTTGGTCCCACAGCTCTTCAATAAACCAGTTAAACTTTTCCTTGTGGCGAACTATGTTGACAAGAAGGTTAAAGAAGAGTTAGAGAAGGAGGGGGTCACAATAATTTCGTCCATGGTAGTAGAGTAAGGTCTGTTTTAAACAATATTGACATGTCAGTTAATGGTGTAATGAGTGAGAACTCTAGGCGTTTCGAGAACAGGTATAAGAAATTCACTTTCTTGATCGTAGACGTTTTAGTTATCCTTGAATGAAGTAAATAAAGTCGATAAGGAGACTTGAAACTTAACGGAATGAATATTTTATGTTATGCTAAGAAAGATGAGAACTCGTCCTTAACTCTGTTACACTCTAGAACAAGAAAGGACAGAGATCTCTTCAGACTATCCCCTCACTATAGTCTTACTTCACTTCCCTCAATGTTATCCTAATGGGCGTCAATTTAAAGCTTAACAAATATTGTCTATCGCTTTAGTCTCAAATCTGACTTTCGCCCAGCCATAAATAGCGTTTCCCATTATCGGTTCGGGTTTACTTGCCTCATATAACTTCGCTTTGTATGATCTCCTTTTACCCTTAGTATTTATACTCTAATTACCAAAAAACTTATTATTTTATTTTTATTAACATAAATCGTGGGAGAAGGTAAAGAAGAAAAAGTGATTTATGCCATGGAGATTAAAAAGAACAAATTCCCAGGCTACAGATACAAATTGATAGCTACTACAGAAAGAGTTATTAAAAGAGATTTGAAAAGAAACTACGAGGAAAATATTGGATACAATGAAATAGGATACTTAAAGATACATAAGAGGAGAAGTTTACCTTATATAATAGTAGGATCTATACTGTTGTCGATCGGGTTAGTTTATTTCGGTGTTTATATTGCATTACTCCTAGCAATGAACAACGTACCTCCTTTTAATAACGTTAATATTTTAAGTCTCGCTAATTCAGGACCGTTCACCTACACTACTAACAGTAGGATAGGACCAGTTGATAACGCTATAGCCCAACATTATATAACCCCATATCTTACCTTTGGAAACTTATTTATACTAATGACTGTACTCTGGTTCATTGCAGGGTTATTTATATATCAAGGTATCTCTGGATTAAGGTATGGGTTAAAAAAGAGAACTAGATTGGAGATAGGTGGCAGGAGGAATATAAATTCCTCCTTTGTCTACTGGCGCTTTGAAGTTGTAGAGGGATCTAAAGTGCTAGAGAATTTCGCCGAGATAGTTAAAAAGAAAGTAGATGAATTTAAAAATCAAGTGAACCCAGGGACGTAAGAGAACATTCTCTATCTGATACAATTTGCAACTCGCTCATCTGTTATTTATTCAAAAGATTGTGAATTCAGGTATATGAGATTTCCACATGAAAATCAAGTTATTGTTATCTTTCCTACATAAAGCTAACCAACTACCTACAGTTGTAGGACTACAAAAACATTTAATTAAGATCGGTTATTATCTACTATCCCTTTCAACAATGAGCCTTATAGTATTAGAAATAACTCGTACATAAAGGGTAATTAAGAGAGATTTGAAAAGAAACTACGAAGAAAATATTGGATATTAGGATACTTAAAGATACATAAGAGGAAAATTTTATTTTTGTTTAACACTAAGAATTACGCTGTCATCAACAGAGGCGTATCTTAATCTGGAGATATATATGCACCTAGAGGAACACAATAAGGTCGGGAAAAGTCATTATTAGAAGGTCTCAGGGTCTAAATATGGGTCATATAATGCTTAGCTTTATGGCTATCAACTCTCACTATCCCACTCTTGGTAGCGTAAGTAAATGGTTCCAAACTGGCTAGACTGTCAATATTAACGCTATTAAAAGGAAATCACGTCATTAATTAATAAGAGCAATGGGATATAAATAAAAAGAAAAGCTTGGCTTAAAAAAGAGTATCAAAATAGGTGACAGAAGTATCATAGATTCTTTCTTAATCTATTGTCGCTTGCACGTTACAAAGAAATCTTAAGTATTAATGAACTTAAAAACAAACAGATGGTAAAGCTTTTAAATTCATTATATAGGATAAGAGTTGTGAGCAGGGTAGCTGGGAAGACGAAAAACGAGGTACGTGCTCCTTTCGGAAGGAGAGGTGATAAGATTTTAAACCACTCAAATTTTGGAGACACGTTGGTTCTAATGATGTATGGTTTTGACTCTTGCATCTTTAGATATGTTAGAAATAAACAGAATTTTCATGATAAAAGGGTTCCGGAAGACGACCTCCTGACATACACTTTCTCGTCTTCTTATTGGAATGAGAGAGAGGACTGTTCGTATTACTTAAGGTGTAAGGTTGAGTTTGAGTACTATATCCCTGAGTTATTCGAGACCTTTGTCTACATGAAGGGGCTGATGTTATGATGGACTCGAAATCGAATTTTGGGGAAACAGTGTTCGAGTCTAGTACATTTATCATTGATGTGCAGACTAAGAGGCTGATATACGGGTCAGGGGGAAGCGGTCACAAGTATTTAAACAATTGTAATAGGTGAGTTTAGACAATGTTATTTGAGAAGAGGTGGCTTACTTGAATATTCTAGTGGCTATCCCCACTTATAGAAACGACGGCAGGACTATTCGCTTTACTTTAGAAGGCTTAACAAAGCAGACATACAAGGATTTTAGTGTGCTAATTCTCTATAAACCTAGTGAGGGAGACAGGACTCTAGAAGTTGTAGAGGAGTTTAAGAAGTACCTTGATATTATGGTTATTTATCAAAATGAGGGTTATATTGAGGAGGCTATGAACTTAATTTACTCCAATGCCAATGCTGACCTACTACTAACTATCGACGATGATAACATACCTGATCCTAACTGGGTCTTAGACCACAAAAAGTTCCACGAAAAATACGAGATGTTAGGAGTTGCTCGGGGGAAGGTCATCCGTAAGAACCAGAATCTAAACAATAAAAAATTACTAAAGGACTTTGCAAAGAAGATAATATATCGCCAGTTCTCTGAACTATTTGACGGGTACTCGGGTTACTTAACAATTTACGGAATTCCAAATGATAGACCTGTGAGGTCAGCTGGAGATCTTATAAAGACAATTACCGTAACGGCAGAGAATATGAGTGTAAAAAGGGAGGTGTACAAAGACTTTAGGTTACCTTGTCATACTCTTAGGGGGTTTCATCACGAGAATATCTTGACCTTACATGCAATAATGAAAGGGTATTTTACAGCCGAGATTAATGGTGGTGTAGAAAAGGAGATTGAGAGGATGAACTACGGGGTGAAAAAGGACAGCCTATCGACACCGACCACGCTTAAAGGGAGAATAAATCTTATTGCAGAGCATTACTTGTTCCCTTACGCCTCTAACCTCATGGGATTTAAACCCAGAGATTTGAGGTTTATAAGAAAGTTACTACTGCTTTCCTACAGGGGATTAGAGAAGGAGGCAGTTAAGCTAGGTCTGGATTTAGCCATAAAGGGGATCGAGGAGGGCTTGGAACCTAGAAATATTAGGGAGAGATTGAAGCTAGGGTTAGACAGTATAGTCCAAGGTGAAATAAACATCTAAGGGGAATACTCACCTCATTGTTTTCTTAGCATATCAATATACTTGGTCATCCCTTGTGGGTCTTAAAGTTTAAACGAGTAGTTAAGCATGAAATTAAGTGGAGAGTTTAATGGTCCATATGGGTCAGGAGGTTAGTAGTAACTTTTCCCCTTATTTTCAGCACCACACCTCCCTCTGATCAGTTGATTGGACTTTGATAGAGTTAGAAGGGACACTAGCTTACTTACTGTGGTACAGCAGTGTCTTTAACTGTTTTTCACAAAAATGGTTAACTCAATAACGGTCTCATTAAATTAGTGACGGTAATATTATCGTTAGTGGAATTGAAAGTCGTATTATTTTTATAACTTTATTCCACTGGTATATGTATATGACACTGATAGTTTCAGCCGAAATAGACGTGATACCGAAACATGACGTAATTTTACCTCTCCTGACCTCAAAGGTGGCTAAGTTCATTCTCAGTAAGAATCAACAAATAGGGGAATTAATTGGTAGTAAGAAGAAGTACAAGGAACTATCCATCTCTCCCCTGAGTTCCAACGGGAGATTCTTATATGCAGAAAACGACGGGAAGTTATTACGAGCTATGAGGGGTGAGAAACTCCACTTTACCTTCTCAGTAGCAACCTCTGAGGTGAATGAAAAGACCTTTGACTTAGACGGAGACGTCTCAACTTCATATGGGGAGTTCTACGTCTTGCTCAAGACCATATACATAAATCAATTAAAGGACATCAGACATGAAATAAAGGAGAGGAATGTAAACCTGAGGTTTGAGTCACCGACCTTACTGTCCAACAAGTACATGGTGCCACCGGTCTTCAAAAAGAAGAAGGTGAGGAGTATGAATAGGCTTATACCGCAACCCTCACTGATCTTCTCCTTTTTAGCCAATCTGTGGAACTCAATTGCAGATGAGAGGGAGAGGATCGTGAAGGGTGATTTGGAGTGGACACCATACTATATTGGGAGGATAGCCGATGTAGCCTTCGCTGAGATAGGGTATTCATTAAGACCTGTGACAGTCATAATCGGTAAGGACAATAACCAGAGGATAAGGCAAGCTAGGGGGTTTGTGGGATGGGTGAAGTATGAGGTGATTAATGTGAACCCAAGGTATTTAGAGACCTTCGAAAGGTTATTGGGTTTGGCAAAAATATTTGGGATTGGGAGATCTAGAGGCATTGGTCTAGGGAGAGTCAAAGTGGAATGAAGAGAGGGAGTATAGATGACAGTGTAATCAGACTGAGTTTGTATGAATAATATGTATGGCTTTCAGAATACCTCTCTTCCTTACCTCTTTGAATGGTAACTGAGTGATTGTACAAGGAAAAGTCGTTTTAAGCTCAGCTGGACTATATGATATTCTAAGAATGATCTCATTTCATATAAGTTAATGAGATAAAGAGCCTTGAGAATTAATTCATTTAACGAAACCTAGTTTATACTTACGGTATATATCAGTTTATGTTATTCTTCCAAAACCGCGTTTATTATTTTATATTTTATCTGATCATGAATTTGATTTATAACCGAATACCATGCTTCTCTTGGATTTTCTTTCGATATCTTTATATCATTTTCTTTAGCTACCTTTTTCATACCTACTACACATTGATTCTTTACTGGACAACTTGTACATGAATACTCATTGAATTCCAAGTTAATATAGTACAAGGTGTTATTAGATGAAATGTAAGCTAAACCGTTTGAGAATTTTATATTACCGTTTACCCTAAATGGGATTATCATCTTAAAGGCGATAGAATTATCTTTCATTATCTTGAGGTACCTGAGCCTGTCTAGAAGGAAATAAAAATAGCTTTTACTTATCCCCTGTCTCTCATGTGACGAAATAATTTTCATAATCTTGTCATCGGAAAGGCGTTGAAAGATATCAGACCTTAAAAACATAATTCTACGCTCACTAATTGGTCTTTCAATTTTTGTAAACGTGAACTCATGCACAACGTAAATACTCGCACAATTAGTAAAAATAGTTGTCTATTTATAATGATTATAAAGCAACATTAACTCAGTTAACTTTCAATTTTAACTTTAATACGTGTTCTTGATTCTTAATTTCTAAGAAAACGCTTCGATCTCAGTCTCCAGAGCAGTTTCTCTACTGCTGGCTGTTTAATTAAGTACTTTTTCGTCCTAGAGAAGTTCTCAACCCCTCAACAATGTATATTACATCCTCTGACAGTGGTGTAGGTTCAGCAACTCACGTGTTGAGCTCTTGAAGTACTCTATGGGTAGGTTTTCCATCAAGTATTGTCTTACCGTAGCTAACAGTGTTCTTATAACCTTCACTTAGTATGAAGTTTCTAAATGAATCTAGGTCTTTCCACTCAGTGTACATAAGGTATTCTGTGGGGTCTTCCACTGACCTGTATAATTTAGCCTCTATTAAGCCTGAGTTCGTGGTCTTCAATATTTTTACTATCTCAAGAAATTTCTCCTCAAATTCCTTCTCATGTCCCTTTTTTATTTTATAGTAAAACCCTACATTTATCATTCTCATCACCTGTTTATTTAAGTCACCTTTTATAAACAACGTAATGGTATAGTGAAATTGCCTCACCAAGCATTATAAATATTGACCCTAGGTCTATCCCAAATATATTGGACAGGTAACCAGTTGATGGTATCACCCACAGTTGAGATGCTAATACAACTGAGAGAATGAAGAGGATACTTATCAGTATTTCAGCGATCTTCTTCTTAAGCTCTCTGTTTTCAGGTTTTTCAAGAACTGCTTTAGCATCTCTATGTTCTCCTTCAGACTTCAGAACTATTGGTGATAAGTTCCTTATGGACAGGACAAATATTAACGCAAATACTGTAAACGCTGTTATAGTGAGTAATGATGGCGATACAACAAATGTTATTAAAGCTCCGGCAAATAATATGGAGGTTGCCAGGACAGCTAAAATACCTAAGGGATTGGCTATAGCTTTTTTATTTGACCCAGTCGGTAACGCAAAAACTCCTACCAAAGTAATTACTGCTGGTGGTAAGTAGACTATTATTTGTTGAATAATAGATATCTCTACCCCTGGTGTCAAATCTCCAAAAATTGTGGTTTGTATTAGGTACGTTACCATCAATATTCCGAATGCTGTAAACAACCTTCTTTTCTTTAAATCTAAGTGGGGAGATCTGTCTATGAATGGAACCAAAATTAAGTATAAAAGTGGAATAATAACGCCTATGAAAAGGAATATTAAGACGTCATTCGTAAAGTCAGCTATCTTATATAGGAATAGGAAGAACCATGGAGGATAAGTTGTGATATGTGCAGCTGCTGGGCTATTGGGTGGGGGGGCTGGTTGAGGATTTAAGAAGGGGTTTAGTTGTTGAGGTAAACCGTTCAAGTAAGCCAAGGCGTTGGGTATTAACAATATGAAGCCCCAGGTCAAGAATACTAGTGACATCATGTACACGAAATTTCTAGGCCACCAAGGATTGAACTTTTGCCACTCTTCTCTCGCATACACTGCAGGAGCCCTATCTTTTACCTTCCTTGAAGGCATAATGCCGTAGTGCTCAGCCATGAAGAAGTGGAAGATGAAAAGTAAGCCAATTAAGGCAACAAAGATTATGTGCCAAGCTAAGACTCTTCCATAATATCCAGCGTCATAATTTCCAAACAGGATGGGAATGAAGATTGATAGCCCAGGTACACTGCTTATTATACCCTCACCTACATCTACAGCGCTAGTAGCCAGTGCGTCGCCTATTAAGCTATATCCCAGAAACGCTGTCCCTAAGGTTAGTACAAGCATTATAACACCAATTATCCACAACAGTTCCCTAGGTTTTTTATACGCTCCTGCAAAATAATTTCTAAACATGTGAATATAGGCTAAAATTATCATTGCATAAGCACCATAAAGATGGCTGTAAAGGATCACAGAACCATAGGGCACTTTTTGTATTATGAATTCAGTTGAGGAGTAGCCAGCCTCCGCGTTATAGTATAATAAGAGGATAAGACCTGAAACTACAGTATAAATGAACGCTGCAGCCACTAGTGAACCTAACCAATAGTTTACGTTATACATGTAATCTGGTGTCCTGAAGAATGGTAAATCATCCAGCCCTAATCTCTCTTTAAACCAATCTGATACTCCCATAAAGGATGGTTCCATAATCTAAAATATAAAAATAAAGCGTTGGACTTATGAGGAGAAGGGATTTTCTGTTTGAGACACTGTTATCTTCTCTCCCACAGAGGTGCCAAAACTTGAGCTTAGATCTTCAGTTGGATCTTGAGAAGGTATCCCATTACTGCCATTTGGATAAACTGCTACACCAACAGATCCTATGGCATATAAGTAATCTGTTGAGGAGTCCCATTCGAGTATAACGGCAGGTAAAGGTCTTACTGTGGGTCCAGTTAATACAGATGCACCGTGGTAAGGATCATAAGTTGACCCATGGCAGTCACAATGTATCAAAGCTGGTACATTTGCTTGTCTCGCTGCTAATAAAGCAGCTGCTGTCAGTTGGTCTGGCTCTGAAGCTGTTAGCTGACCTGAATTGACATAATTGGGAGGATAAAAGTGAATATACGGCGGTGTACAACCCAGATGTTGACAAATGGCTGAATAAGCGACAATTGACTTATTAGGACCTACTCCTCCAGGGAAGTCATAGGTTTTCCCCGTTTGAGGTATTACTACCTTGGTAGGGTTGATCTCAACTGGTCTCCCACTCGAATCGCCTAAGTTTATTAAGAAATTAGGCTCTCCAGTCATTGGGTATTCAAAGACCATGATATAGGGACTATTTACTGGTAAAGACGAAGCCTTTACCGGATTTCCTGAGGAATCTATTAATAGTGACTTTGGAAATCCAGTTGCAACAGTAACTGTAGGTGGTACTAGAACACTGACTCCAGGTATAATTCCTACAACTGCAGCTGCAGCCATTCCAAATATCAGTGACTTCAGAAACTTCCTCCTCCTCTCGTCTACGCCACCCACGTTCTTATTAGTGTAATTGAACAGGTAGTCCTCTCCCCTGTTTATGAATTCCCTCACGTCAAATCTTGTCTTAGGGTCTCTCATCTTATTAGTCAACTTCCTAAAGAAGACCAGATCCGAATAATCTAAAATTTTCATCTCTTCATCATTACCTAATCTAAACTTTATCAAATTTAATCACTAATGAACAGATAGTGTGAAAAAATATATCATTTAGTTCTTGGACTGATAATGTCAATGATACGTTTTTTCTCGTTGTAGGTTATTAGGGAGAAGCCTATAATTGGAGATATCATGTATATTAAGACTTGGTATCCGTCGATGCCTAAAAACACTGTAGAGATTACAATGAAGTAACCTATTCCAGCTGAGTAGTTACCTTTTATTATTGACATTACGATGCCCATAGCAGAGAGACCTAGGGCTAGAAGTAAGAGTGTGATATGGTAAGGATTATACAGGTCAATTCCTAGTGTTGAAGGCAATATCATGTTCATTAAAATTTCTAAGTACCTATTACTACCTACTTCGTATATTGAAAAGATGAATGGGATAAGTACCAATACACCAACTGCTATACCTATGTAACTTCTAATACTTTTCTTTTTATCCCACAATAACGTGTAGCTTAAATAACCTAGCAATGAAATTAAGTAGGCCATGATATAACTCATGAAAAGCGCGTGATGAAATACATTCAATGATATAGAGCCAATTAGACCTACAGCTACCATAAACATTGTGGGTAATAAGAGGAGGGAGTAGATTGAAGACTTGAGGACACTCTCAATCATCAGTGAAATACCTACTATCGTTATAAATATTTCAAAGGAGTACCAAAATGGAGACATATTATAATTAGGAATTAGTGGAGCGAAAAGGGAAATTATCAGAGATGCGGTAATCAATGTCATTAATTTATACTTCTCAATCAATAATAAAGAGGTTAAAAGTATAGTAAAAAAGTAGACGTAAAAGAACACATTGCCTAGTGTTTCTAAAATTCCCTCATTTGGCACGTTTAGGGGTAGAATAGATGGATACATGAAAGCTTCCTTAAATACGAACTGAAAGAAAGAGGATATTCCGAGCACTATTAAGAAAGGTCTCAAGTTTTCTCTTAGATCTCTGAAAACGCTCATCTCCTAAACACCACATACAGTATTACCAATGCGACCAGAGCTACAACTACTCCTATTATGGTCACGTAAAGTGTGACAGGTGGTATAGCAGATGATATTGTAGTCACAGGTGAAGTTGAGGTAGTTGTTGAAGTTGGTGGGGTTGTCACTAGCTCTAATGACAAAAAGCTAGAGGTAATCGATTTATCAAATAAAGTTTCACCTAACCTACCTTGCCACACTGCAAAGGCAACATAGTATGTCTTTCCTACAGTTATGTTTGGCATAAATGGCTGGTAGTCTAACGGTACAGAAAGGGGTCTGGCGAACTCCACAACCCATGATCCATTTTCATATTTGGCTCCAGTCCATATAAAAAATAATGAGCCATTTAATCCCTCTGATGCTACTGGAGTGTACCATATCCCTGCTGTATCTACCTCGTACATGTTAGTGTTATTTGTGTATAAAGGAACAGCGAAGCCGTGATTTCCACTATCCACATAAGATAAACCAGTTAACGATTCGTTTTGCCAAATGTTCGATTTGAATGCAGGATCATATGTGGAGTTATTCCAAGTAGCACCAGATACCCACATCCAAATATTAGCTGAACCTCCTGATTGGGCTAGGGAGCCCCCAGCATCCTTAAATGTTATTCCATCAAATTGTTGTCCTGGATATTTTCCGCCTATGTTCATGTCGTCTTTAGTCGGTACACCACTCCCTAAATACCACATTATCGCAGCCCTGTCTGGATAATACCACGTTGAGTTGACATAATAACCGTAAAACATTCCATCATTATATAACAAGTCCTCTACAGGTCTTGGAGAGTGCCATAATAGTATTGTCCCATTGGACATGACAGTTATTTCAGTATTATTAGGAGCTGGTAATGTTATTCCAGAGTAGTTAAAGACTATTCTACCTGTCTCTTCCTTTCCATTTATTATTGATACATAATTGGTATAGTTTCTCTCTAGGCTGTAAGTGGTCCCAGGGGTGAGCTCAATCATTCTAAATAACCCTGGACCAGAAGCATTTGGATATATTCCAGCAACAGCTGTTGACCAAGCGTTAAATGCAGGTTCTGGAGCTTGCCACTCCTCAAGTATGAATATCCATGAGCCGTTCCAAGCTGCTTTAACTAATAAGTAATGTGTTAGCCCAGAAGTAGGAGCCATCGGTATATTAGCCGTTAAGGAGATATTAGTCCAGGGTATTTGGCTCCAATAACCCGCACTACCTGGGTTAGAGAGGTCAGCTGAACCGACTACCTTATAGACCGAAATCTGAGGAGAAGTTTGAGCTAGAGAAACGTTTTCCAGCGTAAAGATTATAGAGAGTAGAAAAATTATTAATAGTACACCGATTGTTATCTTCGACTTAATTTTGAGGCTCATTTTTCACTCCCACTACATTAATTTTTTCTGTCCAGGGTTCATATTAAATGTGAAACATTGGACTGATTATTTTATTACTAAACATCACATAAAGTAGAGGATATCTCAGCTAACACACGTTAAATATTAATTTCGAGAATCACGGTTCTAGTTAAAGTCATTCAATATCACCTCTAGACTTGTAGAGCTACGATTAGTCATGAAGCATGTGGTACCACTATAAGAAGGATAAGAAGATTCATTTCCGGGACTAAAATTATCTATCGTACAAAGTGACTATAAAACTACTTTCTATTGCTCTGTTTACTTCAAGTAAAAACATGCCATATTAAAAACAACTCTCTCTGAAAATTTTAAATATACCGGATAGTAATATATCACATGGTAGTAAGGTACAAGCTCTTCATAAACGGAGAGTTTTCAGAACCTCACTCTGGGGAATATAAAGTAAAGACCTCGCCTATAGACAACTCACCTTTAGCTGAGATCGCTGTGGGGGACAGGGAAGACGCTAAGAGGGCTATTGATTCCGCCTACGAAGCTTTCAAGGGTTGGTCATCTCTAACAGCCATGAAGCGCTCTGAATACCTGTTAAAGTTGGAAGAGACTATAAGGGCTAATGAGGGTGACCTCATAAATACACTGATAGTTGAGGGAGGTGGGACGTATAAAAAGGCATGGGGAGAGGTGGTCTTCACGGAGAGGTTAGTCCGTAACGCCGCTGAAATGGCTAGGCACTTCAAGGGAGAGACTATCCCATCTGACAGTGAAGGGATAATTTCAATGACATTTAGAAAACCCAAGGGTGTTGTCGGTGCAATAACACCCTGGAACTATCCCTTGTCAATAAGTATGAAGAAAGTCGCCCATAGCCTAGCGATTGGGAACACCGTGGTTCTAAAGCTGTCAAGTGAGACACCTATAATCGGTGTTAAGATCGCTGAACTTGTCCAGCGTGCTGGGCTACCTAAGGGTGTAGTAAACGTGGTCACAGGTCCTGGATCCGCCGTGGGGGACGAAATAGTTACCAACAAGAGAGTTTCCCATGTAACCTTCACCGGAGAGACAAACACTGGGAGGGAGATCGCCAGTAAGGCTGGTCACTCCCTCAAGACCGTGACCCTTGAACTTGGGGGTAGCGACCCTCTTATCGTATTAGATGATGCCGATGTTAACTTAGCGGTTAAGATTGCAGTATTTGGTGCTTTCTTCCACCAGGGTCAAATTTGCACCTCTAGCAAGAGAATTATAGTTAGTGAAAAAGTGTATGAAGCGTTTGTAAAGAAGTTTGTCGAGAGGGTGTCACAGCTTAAGGTCGGTGACCCAAGGGATAGGACCATTGAGCAGGGACCCTTAATAAGTAAAAGGCAAGTTGAGAGTATGATAGAGTTCTATGAGGACTCTGTGAAGAGGGGAGGCAAGATAATGACAGGTGGGAAGTGGGATGGTAACTATTTTTACCCCACAGTGGTTACTGATGTGGACAGGAACTTCAGGATAATGAAAGAGGAGGTCTTTGGTCCTATTAGACCTGTATTAAGAGTCAAGGACGACGAGGAGGCTATAGAGGTTGCAAATGACACTGAGTATGGTCTGTCTGCGGCTGTAGTTACAAGAAATGTGACAAGAGCTTTCAAATTTGTTGAGCAGATAGAGAGCGGTATGGTGCATATAAATGACGTGACCATGTTGGAGGAGAGCCATATTCCTTTCGGAGGGATAAAAGCCAGTGGGATAGGTAGGGAGGGAGGAGAGTACTCCTTCAGAGAAACTACATATGAAAGGTGGACTACTATTACTCAGAGGGAGAGGAAATATCCTATATAGTGTTGTAGTCCTATGAGGTGTTTCATGTAAATTATTCATTTTTTAATCTAGGATACGCAACGTATACATAATGGGAAAACATCTAGATCCTTTTGTCTTTTATGTAATATTGTACATAAGAAGAGAGTATTATATCTCACAAATGGATATACATATATTCCTAAGAAATTGAGAGTTACATCACCTTACGCGTTCTATAGGCTTATGACCTTATGTAGATTTATCTGAATTGACTTAAAATCTTTTTATATTATTTTCCTAATTTATGATTTAAGTGACTATTTTTAAAGTTGAGGAATTAAAAACTTGGTAGCGTCATCACGAAACATCTTAACTCTTATAGGTCACTTCAACGCTCATTATCTGTCCGTTAGAAAGAGCAAGAGAGATAGTATACTTCTCTTCCTGAGAAAGGGAAAGGGGTGTCCTGAAGTTAACTGTGACGTAATTTACACCAACTTTAAGCTGGTTCGGGTTTACATCATTAGTAATTACTCCAACACCTGATAAACTTGCACTTAAAATCTGTAAAGGATACTGGGAGTAAACTATTAAATTTGCAGTTCCGTCCCTGTTTAACGTTCCAGAGTTTTGCGGAGGCTGTTCAGTGACTGTCTGTTGGTTCGGCTGGGAAATATTATCCTGTTGTTTAACCTGAGGGATGTTGGTTTGTTGAACTACTACATTTTGCTGTGGCATGGAACTCACTTGACTAACAGGAACACTCACTGATGAAACTCTTAAGTTGGAGTATAATTTGAGGAATCCTATTATATCAAGTGCGTACCCAATTGAACTCATTAAGACTCCAATAAATATGCCTAAAAGGTTTGTTGTAAGGTTGTTAATGCCGTTTATGATTGTCGTAAAAGTCGGTGATGTAACTAAAATGACTCCAAAGCTAGCCAGAAATAGTACATGAGCTATCGAAATCATTCTCCCTGAAACATTTATACCCCCATTTGAGTATACCCTGCCCAAGTTACTATAATCTAAGCCTAATATAATGAATCCTATAGAAGTAATGATAAAACCGGTCCCTCCTATGATAGCTCCAAGATCAATTAATACTTGAATAAGATTAGGAGAGAAAACACTTGATAACAGTAGGGCTATGCCGATTACGATTATTATTCCGCCTATAAGTATCATAGTTAAGGAATAGACTCCCCCTTTCACATCGCTCTTACCCGATGAAATTATAGCGTAGAAACCTCTTATTGAATTTCGGTAAAACATTAGGAATACAGAGAATAGAATTATTAACCCTGAGATTATTGCTCCAAGTGGCAATAGTGCTACTCCTACCACGATTGAAGCTGAGGATGTAATAAGTTGTCCTGATGAGAAGGGTTGTTGAAATAAACCTAATACCGTAGCACCAGCAAATGTTGTTCCCACGAATACTATTGGAAGTAGTATTAAGATCAGAATTAATAAAATGGCATAGAACAAAGATCCTTCCCTTAATTTCTCCATACCTGAAATCTCAATACTCATTTCTTGTTCAAGATAATTATCAGAGTACTAAAATAAATCTTTTTAGGTAATAAATAAATGTCTAATTCATTATATATGTTGATTAATTTTAATAAGTTGATTATATAACTCGCCCTCTCCATATTTGCAGATCTTAAATTCATGTATTTTGGCAAAAATACCTAGCTTTGAAAACTATTTCATGGTTTCTATTAAATTCAGCTTCATATTATGACAGATTTCAATTACGTAATGTTTTTATAAAGAGTATATTTTAGCTTATTGTTCTAGAGTTTTCCCAATTTAGTATGCAAAGAATTTCATGCTTACTAACTTACGCAAATGTCTAATCCTATGCTAAATTAACAGATTCTTAAGTAACATAGTTCACCTCATAAGAACGATCTATGTATTTTAGATCCATTAATTTGAGAATATAACTATTTCTCCTTTTTGTTTTTAGTTTTATCTGAGTTTATTTCCAAAACATTCAACTTGTATTTGAAACTTCTTAATCCATTTTATTAAATCAAAAAAGGCTATCTTAGTCTACTCTAAAAATATTGATGTATATATAAAAAATGAAAATTCTTAGCATCTTATAACATGTAAAAAATTACACTTGATATACTGCGTTAACGTCGATGAAAGTATTGTTAGATAATGATATCCTTATTACGTAAGTAATTCCTACTGTCAAGTTAAGAGGAGTGTTAAAGTTGATTGTAAGAACGTTAGTGCCAGGATTTAAGACATTTGGAGAGATCGAAGTTGTCGAGAAGTTAGTTCCTAATATCTGAGCTGAAACCGCAGCTACCTGATAGTTCGTGAAGACTGAGACAATCGCAACTCCATTACTTTTTATAGCATTCTGTACAGCTGGCTGCATAGGAACCTGAGGAACGTTTGGTGGGGGATAACCAGGATACTGCGTTGGGTATTGAGAGTAAGAGTATGATTTTGGTTGAGGAACAAAACCCGCTCGCAGTTTACTCAGTATGTTGCCTGTGCCAATGACCGCCAATATTGCGCCTATAAAAGATAAAATGTAAATAGCTATCAATATCCCCCCTATTTCCGTTGTTGAGTCATTATAAACACTTCCCAATTTGTAGAACCCTATGCCCAACAATATTTGACCAATTACTACTATTAGAAGAGAAATTAAGTATATTATATAAGATGCACCTAACCCACTTAACAATGTATAGTATGTGCTAATGTTAAGGGAATAAGAGGCACTGGTTAAGAAGATTACAAATATCACAATGGCTAGTATATAAGAAACAATTGAAATTATACTACCAATAAGTACTACTAGAGAGCCAGCGGAGCCAATTCCTACATCTCTCCCATATTCTCTCAATCTTTTAAAACCTCTTCTCATCATGATGAGTGATATAATGTATATAATACTCCCTCCAACTGCCAAACCACTTATGATCACTGAGATTATTAATGGTACATTTAACACCGATGAACTAGCCAGTGAAAAAATGTAACTAAAAGATCCAAATAGTGATACTACCGTTAGTATAGATGAGACTATAAACAAAATCATTGCTACTCTTATTCTAGATACTTCCATAATATCTGGACTTTCAACTCCCATTTTACTCATTATTTTAAAAGAATTACCTATATATAAATATTTTGAAGTTAATAATGATAAGTAATACTTCAAAATAATGAGACTTTTTATCATAAGTTTTTTATTGTATGAAGTTTTTCTTGTTATTAAAAAATTCGTGTTGAGAATTTGACCCTCAGTCATTATAGGAGATTTCCATTCATCATTTTCAGTGTTACCAAAAAGCAATTGAAGTATTGAAATTGGTTTTTCAGTTTTGTAGTGTTTAATGTGGCTACAACCGTTGCATTTTGTTTCTAATATAGGGGATATGGCAACACTTTAATATAAGTTAGAAATATTCATTAATATGGAAGAATTCGATAGAACATCAAAAAAGCTTATTGCCCTATTACTGAGGGGGCTAGAGGATAACAGGGAAGGAGTAAGAGAGAGTGAAATCCTAAGTCGGGTAAAAATCAGTAGGGGTAAAATGGAAAGAGTCCTCTCGGTCATGAGATCGTTGGAAATAATTGATTTCGACGGAAATTTAATAACAAGGGGTAAAGTTTACAGCAAAGATAAAACTGTGTTTGTAATCTCGATGATAAAGAAATGTAATGCCTCAGAGAAAGGCGATAGATCTATGAGTATTGTGACTGAATTCACTCCCCTACTTAGTGGAATGAGGGAGCGCATACATGAGTCCAATAGGTTTGACTCGAAAAGGGCATCAAAGATAATAAGGTGTACTAACGTGTTAAGACATGACTATGTAGAGGGTAAAAAACTCGGTGGAAGATGGGAAAAGAAGGAAGTTAATGAAAAACTAATAAAGTTATCAGTAGTTTTTGACCCTCCATTGAGGGCAGGGGAGTTTGTGAAATATGGCTTCTATACATGGGATGAGAGATACTATCCTTTAACCATGGATGAACTCCGTAAAAGGTATAATAGGGAACAGACAATCGAGGGTGTGATTATAAGCCAGCCCACCTATTACGTAAAAATCGAGGCAGACTTACCCTGGACACCTAGAAATGCAATGGCTAGAAAGGTATTAGTTATTACGGAGAGTGGACCGCATGAGACTGAGGAAATAGAGGGTGAAAAGAACTTTGTTCCGTATAAAAATAAAATAGTCCTTGAACTGTGGAAACCAGAGTATCGTCCTTATGTTATCATATGGCAACCACCAGTGTAAGGAGAGTCTTTACGGTTGAGGGTTTGTGGTAAGACCTATATGGCTACTTATGTATCATGTGTCACATACAACCTGGTAAATCCGATTATCCTCGTTCTAAGGCGAAGGTAGTGTACATTTAACTAATTAGACTAGATCTTGCTCTTGATTTAAATATAAGTAAAGATATAAGGGGTATTATAATGTTCAAAACAGTAATATTAATAATTTATCTAATACTACTCATTCTATCCTCATCTAATTACTATTTGATACCTGAATTACAGGCAAACTGTAAACCTCCAACTCTAATGTTAAATACGCCGGAGATCAACGGCACAATAGTAACTATAAATGGAATAACCCTTCCAGGAGGGAGTAATTACTCAATAACCTCAATTACCTGGTCTTGGGGCGATGGAAACGTTAGCACTAGCTGGTTCACAGCAACTCATGCATACTCTGAAAACGGTACATATACGATAGTTGCAACAACGCATCAGTCGGATGGGCAAAATGCATCAGCCTCGGTCACAGTAACACTCACTTCACCTTACTACAATCCAATATCAAAGGCATCTCCACCTGTAATACAACCTGACGCAGAACCATCTAATAAGTACCCAATCTCCTTGCAATACTCCCCTTATAGAGGAGTTCAACCAAACCAATACATTCAGATATATCAGTCTGTGCCCAATGGACCTCTGGGACTAAGTTTTGGTGTTTATAATGGCACCCTTGATGTGACCATATACCAGGGCTCGGTGCTATTGTACAACGGAAGCATAGAGGGGCCTCCTTTCAATTATATAGTGACATCAAGGACATTAAGTTATAGCTACGTGGACTTCGTATCAAATGGGCAACAACTAAAGATAATTCTCAATAATCCTGGCTCCACAGTTGCTCTTTTTGCATATAACCTATATAACGCTCCAATTACAAATTTTACTGCATCACTAATAACATTACCACCTCAATTTGCGGTGAATATAGGTCCGTCCACAACTCCTCCAAATAATACAGGGATGTCCCTCATTTTGAAGGCACCAATTTACCCAGGACCAGATCCTTTTGCTATTTGGATTGGAGAGGGATTTTACAACTCTACAAATTTCTGGTGGGCACAGGTTGGTTTTAATGATTGGTATGAAAAATATGATAACATATCCCACGCGGGTTGGGGTATATTTTCCAATTATTTTGGTAGCCCTGGAGGAACAGACTTTAACTACCCTCTAGTTCCTGGTGACATATATAACTTCACAATGGCGTATGTAGGTAATGGGGATTGGGCTTTCCTAGTTAATGGAACCCCGATTATAGAACCTGGACTACCGGGTTATATACATACTGGGACTACATATGCTAACGGTGGTGAAGACTTCGGCATAGAAACCTTAACCGCTTTTACATCTAGTTACAACATAACAAATTTAGTTGAAGTTCCATCGATGATGCTCTTCAAAGTTAATGGAACTTGGGTTGAGCCAAATGGACTTGACTTTATTGTGAATGGGATTGGTGAGAACTGGTGGAACGGGAACGCCACATCAGCGAGTTCCATACCTTTCTGGGGCATTGAAGGACATTTGCAAAACCAGAGCATACCCACTGACTCACTGTTAATTCAAGATGGTCTATCTGCTGTAGTCGCTACCCCTGCAGAGGGATTTTATCCTTTATACGGTACATATCAAGCACCTGGTTTTATACCTTATGTTGGAGGTAGTAATTACGGTCCAACACTAGTTAAGGTAAGAGTAGTTAATGGGACTTTAAGTCTTTACTCTCTGACCAGAACTTACGTTTCAGTAGCATTCATCAACTCAAATGGTATAATCCTTCAGCAACTCTCATTAAGACTACATGCAAATTCTACAGCAACAGTCACCATCCCATCACTTTCTGAAACAGACAAAAACGGTAATGGGGTCTATGGGGTGATGATCTACGCCAGTACGTTGTATTTGACAGGAACCCAAAAATTGTATAACCAACAAATCTATATACCACTACATGTGCCTCCGACCATCAAATTAAATGGAAATGTGTTCAATCCAGGCGAGAAATTATTGTTAAGCGGAAAGGCTATACCAGACTCAGAAGTTGATATAAAGTTGATTAACCCATACGGTGAAACGGTTATCGAGAAGTTAGTTAATACTTCCCCCTCTGGACTTTATAATACTACTCTGATTTCTTTCCCGCTATCTCTCAACAGTACTTTCCCATACGGCACTTATAAGATAGAGGTTAATGACGGTTTAGTCTCCTCCTACACAAACATTAGTTTTGAGCCATTAATGTATGCCTTGACTTTCGTTGAACAGGGTCTTCCACAGAACTCCATGTGGTCAGTGACCCTTAACGGTAGTACTAGGACAACCAACTCCTCTTCAATCACATTCTACGTTACAAAGGGCGACTATTATTATTTAGTATCAAACGTCAGCTACAGCACTAACTACACAGTAGGCTACACTCCTCAAGTCCAAAAAGGCTATATAGAACTTGACAACAACTCTACGGTGAGGGTGCTATTTATCCCTCTGTTGTTTAAGCCCATACTTAACTTATCCTTCTTGTCCAATGGCTCTGTGGTAAAAAGACTAATACAGGATAATAATTATACTCTTCAGATAATAACAAAGAATTTGGGTAATGCATCAGAGAACGTAGAGCTGACTATATCGATAACCCTAAATGCAAAATATATGCTTAATGGAGTTGAGTATAATTTCACTCTGAGTCAAAATGGGGTGAAGCTGGTGAAGCTCCCAATAAAATTTAATATGAGTGGAAATATGGCTTTGAACGTCTCCTTGAATTGGCTGAACAGTGAAGGAAAAGTGACCTTCGTATCTGCCTTTATGCAAGAAACTATTTATACTGAAGAGAATAACCAGACAAATACGTCTATTACTCAGACAAATACTCACACAAACACTACTACCTCAACAACGATTTCTTCATCTACAGATCTAACAAGTCAAACTAACTCCAGTACGTTCCAGGGATCTCACTCTAAGACATTCTCTTACAACATCTATATTATAGGCGTGGCTTTAGTAGTGGTTATTGTTCTACTCATTGCTTTACTTTTAAGAAGGAGATGATTCTTTCTTTATTTTCTCACAAAATAAGAGTTTTAATTTATTACTCATTCCATCTATTATCTTCCAATAAATGTAAACATATAAACTTGATAATCATACCTAAGTTACGAATTAAGGAAAATGGTCATACCGATTTTCGTATTAATCTTTTAGATGAATATATCAAAATAAAAATCCAAGGAGAAGCTCTTTATATGTGAAAAACGTCTATTTTACATTCTCCCCCTAGATTGTTATAGTCCAGTTATACAGTGTGTAACCAACGTTCACTACTCCATTTATATCATTAAATTCCATTCCTACTTGAATTGCATTTAAATAATACGCTGAGGTCTGTAAGTCAGGAAATACGCCTCTAATATAATTAAATGAATCTTTTATTAATGTCGACATTGGGACAGTAATATTTCCTGCTGATAATTCTAGTTGACTTATGTAATAAACTCCAATCCAACCGTTCGATGATCCTGTGTGAGGTAAAATATACACTGTGAAATCGTCTTGAATTACAGTTCCATTAACCATAATATTTACGCTCATAACGCCAGCTTTAACAAAATAGTCAGATAACGTCTCGTTGTGATATAGCCATATCATTATCTCCACGTCAGGGAATTGGATATATGTAGTGTTTGGGTTTTGGGTCAACCATATGTCGTAAGAGAAGTCGTCTATGATCCCTCTATTGTCGTTTATCTTATATGATAATGTTGAGTTAAAGTTAGGTAAACTAATAACCTTCACAGGAAGCACAAAACATGAAGGCATCAAAGTCCTCCCTGCAAAAGGAAACCAATCTTCCTGACCATACATCACCCCGGGATAGCCGTCGACTTGCAAATTCGAGTTTATCTTTTCAAAATTAGTGAAGTTAACATTTACCACCAAAGTGTTACCTCTGTAAGTGAGATTAGTGTAACCTAGAGCAGTCTTCAAGTTCCACAAAAAAGGTGAGACAAATAGTGAAGCGTTCTTAGAATACACCATCCCTATAGCGTAAGTACTATCGCTCTGATACTTACCTAGGATGGAAAACTCTCCGCCGTAAGTGTTACCTAGTGTTATGATACAGTCATTTTTTGAATAATTGGGTAATAGTACTATAAAGACAATTATAGTTATAAATATTATGAGAAAAATAGCTGATAGTAGTATGAGCAACCTAATTTTCATCATGCTAATATTCCAAGAACACTAAAAAAGTTTTCACACGTTTTGCGAGTCTTATCAAACTTTATAGGAAAAATTCAACGGCTTTCATACAAATTTTTAATATTATAAATAGGTCCTAATTAATACTTTATATCTGTCATTAACCATAAACATAATCATCTTTCGTATTTTAAACGAGTTCAGGTATTTGATTGGAAATAACGTTAATCCATATTAAAATTAGTTTTTAGGTTGGAAGATAGAGACTTTGTGCCCTAATCACGAGGACAATAGGTTCCACTTAGTCCTATATTTACACGGTTACATTAAATACAAACGCTTCTTGCTCTTCTCCCACCTTAAAGGCGAGGTCTCCACACCGTGGTTCACTAATCTAAGGTTTACCAACTTCACCCTCACCTTTTCATACCTAATGAGCTTTAACACCCACCCCGGTCCAGTCATCAAATAACAGACCACTTGCTGAGCCTTCAGCCAGATACCTTTATCCCTTAGGCTGAAGAGCCTCTCACCCTCCTCAGAGCTCAATGATATGTGTTATGGAGGAAGAGTTCTGGTCCTAACACACAACCTAAAACTTATTGACGTGCGGAATAAACTAAACAAAGGCAGAATGATATTCATTTTATTGAGTCTTTAACACTTCAAGTCTTTCTCTTTATTTATTTTCCTTATTAACCTTACGCAGCGTAAGGACTGATTTAACTTACCTTTTATAGTAGGTAAATAAGGTTTTTATTCCCCTAAATCATATATTTGCTATATGACAAGTATAATAAAAATCGACCTAGAGTCCAAGACTCCCATCTACAAACAGATAGCTGACCAGATTATCGAGTTAATAGCCAAAGGTGAGTTGAAGCCAGGCGATAAATTACCCTCTATAAGAGAGTTAGCATCAATGCTCGGTGTCAACATGTTAACTGTAAACAAGGCTTATAACTACCTGGTTGACGAAGGTTTCATAGTAGTGCAGAAGAGAAGATATGTGGTAAAAAGTGAAGTGAGAGATGAGAGTTGGAGAAACATGCTTCGGGTTATAATTTACAGAGCTCTCGCATCAAACATGAGCAAGGATGAAATAGTGAATGAGATCAACAGAGTAGTTAGCGAGGTGAATAGCAAGTGACAATGTTCTTAGTAATTTTCCCCACTATCTCAGCATTATGTTTAATATGGGCTGGTTTTATGGCTATTCCCTACATACAGCCACCCTACATGTTGATCGGAGCCAGAGTCACCAAATCATTTAATGAATGTCTAGGAAAGAAGATAAAGAGACTATACGCAATTTTCTCTACCGCTTTGTTTACCCTATCTCTATTGATATCGTTTGCCATGATAACCTATGTGGACTCACTCATTGCATTACTTACAGCAACAATATTTACTTCCCTGTCACAGACCATAAATTACGTGATATTTCGAAGTTACGTGTTGAGAAAGAGGGGAGAAATACAGGCGAAAGATAGCATTAGATATGCAGTCTTAAACCACAGTAAAGCGGGGGAGAGATACCTATCACTCCTCATCATTCCGTGGATATTAGCCTTGATCACTTTCCTCATTGGTCTCGTGTACTATAACAAAATACCTTCTGAAGTGATTTTTCACATAGGTCCAGGAGGTTCAGTGGAGTACGCACCTAAAACTCCACTAAACGTATTTCTCAACCAGTTGATATCCATTATCATATTGGCTATTTATACAATGATAGTTTTTGGGACAAGAGGAGTCATGAATATACTTAATCCATCATATCCTGGGAAGAGCTTTAGAATTCAGCAGAGTTTGAGGAAGTACATTGTTGAGAGTCTAGCTATTATGTTCACAGGTATTCAGCTCTCCATGTCAATTATATCGTTTGGAGCCTGGGAAATGATAAATATTAACACTTCGCTTGTTATCTCTCTTTCTATACTCTTCATGAGTATTTTTGGAGGGATTATTTACATAGTGTATAAAGTTACTCGTTTAAGAAACTTTGAAAGAGAGACGGATGTGGAGTTTAGTTTGATCAATGATGATAAGTATTGGATCGGAGGAATTTTCTATTACAATCCTGAAGATGATAGGATCTTTGTGCCAAAGAGAGCAGGTATTGGATACACGTTGAACTTTGGCAATAAGAAAGCCATTCTGTTACTGTCAGTGATAGTAAGCTTGCCTATTCTAATTTCTTTCCTCGCAATACTCCTATCTTAACACCTCTAGGTAGAGCATTGAGTACACAGACGAACTATGCGTAGTGATCTTTGCCTACACTATATATACTAATTAATGTCTCAAAGGTTTTATTGGTGGTACTCTGTTTAGATGTTCCAGCTCCTCAGGAATACCGTTACTCCTAGTAATCTCCCTGTAAACTAATGCAGAAGGTCTCCAGTACAATCTCTTTGTTAGATAATCTACCTTAAGTAGACCGAACCTCATTGAAAAACCTGACGACCACTCATAATTATCTGCCAAAGACCAATGAAGATAACCTCTTACATCTACTCCCTCGTTTAAAGCCCTGTGCACCTGGTAGATATGTGATACTAAGTAATACGGTCTTTGGTAGTCAGCGTCATCAGCGATACCGTTCTCCATTACGTATAATGGTAACCCATACCTATTCCAATACTTCAAAAGTACATCATATAGACCCTCAGGAAAGAACTCCCAACCGAAATCACTGGTAGGGAGGTTAGCTAAACTCAATGAGTTCCTTTCACAACGATCTCCATAACCCGGAAGGGTTAAATAACCACTCTCAGCTTTTGTTACCACAGTCCTCGTGTAATAGTTTACGCCAATCCAGTCTAACCTGTTCCTTAAGTCCTCTCTGACATTTTGTCCCTCACTAGTTATCTCTCCCTTTATAATGGAGTCAAAGAAACTCCATCTGTTCAATCTCTCTGCTATTTCCACAGCTTCGTTATCTTGTGGTCTGAGTGGGTAATATGATGTGTTTGCATATATTATACCTACACTCTTTTTTGATACGCTCTTGATGGCGTCATAAGCCCTCGCATGAGCCTGAATTATATTCCATTTAGCTATTTCTGAAAGCCTGAAGCTAAGGTAATTAGGTGGAAAGCCTGCTCTAGGAAAAGCGTAACCTGCTCCCCAAACCACGTTAGGTTCATTCATTGTTGCATATTCACTCGCCAAATCATCTAATTTCCAGGCTACGTAAGCCGAGAACCTAGCGAACTCATAAACTGTCCTGGAGTTTAACCAACCTGTTGGTCCTGTAAAGTCTCCTCTCCTCACTCTGATAGGGTCGTGCAACCATATGGGCAAAGTCCAATGATACATGTTCAGTACTATGTGAAATCCTCTGTTTCTTAGATCCTCCAGTATTTGCCTGTAATGTGATAACGCTTCATGATTAGCGTAGTTGTCCATTTCTCTCAGCTTAGACTCATTTAAGTCTACGCTAATGACAGGACTGTTCTCTTTATCAGTCCCTGTTTGCATTTCAGGCTTGGGTAGTGGTCTGGGAAATATTCTACTCCACTCTACGTTAATTCTCACTGCATTTAGTCCTATTTTCTCTGCTTCGTCATGAAATCTCTTATAGTTCCCCCAGTACCCTGGACCATTTTCGGGTAAATCTCCACTGACAACCTGTGAGACTATGTTCTCCCTGTCATGAACCCAGACGTGCCAATCGCTGTTCGGATCCTCGCTACCTGGAGTTCCCATTTCAGACTGGAATCCCGACTGAGACCAGCCAAATTTGAAACCCTTTGGGAATGATAACATAGACAGATATAAGTTGACCAAGGCTCTTTATTATTTTAATGGACTCTGTCATGGATATTACTAAGATGGAAGATAGAAGCTAGTTTCACAACTGATTAGCGTGTTTAGAGCTCTAATCTACTCAATCAACAGACCTTAAAGAGGTCACACTGACCTAACTCAATAGTGAGTTTTTATCACTTTTTAGTAAAAATTAAAATAATAAGTAAATCTACAACTATGAATATGAAAATTTTTCTGAGAAAATCTTTTATTTTCATCCACCTTTCATAAATTTATGAGGAACAATACCACTAACGTGATCGGTGCATACATATCTTGGGTCATGGATGGTTACGACTTAGGGGCAGTAGTTATTACGTCATCTATATTGGGTCAATTGTTTTACCCTAAACAGTTGGCACTACTGGCTGCAACACTTCCCATAATATTTACTATAATATCAAGACCTCTTGGTGGTTTCCTCTTTGGTTATATAGGTGATAAATTGGGTAGAAGAGCTAGTATGCTCATAACAGTCCTTGGATACTCTTTGTCCATAGGCTTAACTGCATTCTTACCAACTTACCTTCAGATAGGTATTCTCGCTTCAATCCTCCTCTCTGTATTGAGGATACTACAGGGGATCTTTATTGGTGGAGATGTGGCAGGGAGTTTCACAATATCAATGGAAAGTGTAGTGAAGAGGAGGGGGATATTATCAGGACTAATGCAGGCTGGGGTTTTAGTCGGGTTTGTGATAGTTGACTCCCTCTTTACCTATTTAGCGAGTATTTATGGAAAAGCCTTCTTCACCACTTACTGGAGGATCATATTCGGTATTGGGATGATACCGGCTCTTTTGGCTGTTCTAATAAGGTTTAAGATGTCTGAACCTGAGATGTGGTTGAAGGTTAAGGGTAAAAACCCGTTATCAGGTATCATGGACGTTTGGCAACCACTAATAGTTATGATAGGTTTTTGGATGGCAATTTATGCGGGACCACAATTCCTACCTGTCCTTTACGGTACAGTGATGAAGTTAAACCCAGCCTATTATGGGCAAATCATACTGTACATGAATGTCATTGGCATTCCCGCAATGCTTTTAGCAGGGTTTCTGTCAGACTATGTGGGAAGGAAACTTTTAGGTATCATAGGTTCTGTGATAGGGATAATTGGTGGTGCATTACTCTATTTCCACTTACCCTCTACATATCTCCTGGCAGACTACACTTTCCTGTTTGGATTCCTAGTCAACCTAGCCTCGTCAATATCACCTGCATACTTAGCTGAGAGGTTTAAGACCTTCTCAAGGGCTACAGGTGTAGGGACAGCTTATAACGGTGCGTTTATAATAGCAGGCTGGACACAGCTAATTATCTCACTGCTCTCACAAAGTATTAACGTATTCATTGCTACCTTCTCCATATTCGCAATTGGTTGGATAATAGCAATAGTCGGTTTAGCCCTAGGACCTGAGACTAATAATGTGAATTTAGAGAAAATATGATGTAGATAATTGAAGAGCAAGGTAAAAGGTTTTTACAAAGACGTAATTTGTCTAAAAACAAAATGGAATAGTTTTTAGCTTAAGATATATTTATAAACTATCAATATCTATCATCGTAATAGAAACTTATGTGCAGAATGTTCGCTTATTATGGCTCATCATGGTCTAAGGTTGAAGAGTTATTCAATTGTTTGAGTAGATCAGCAGAAGTAGACCCATACTTTAACAACTCCAGCCATAAGGACGGGTGGGGGTTCGTCATAGTTACTAGAGACAAGATAATCCATTACAGGAGCGGAAGACCTATATTTGAGGATACTTTACCTATTAAATTAAACGATCAAGAGATGATTGCTGTATTTCACGCTAGACAGGCTAGTGCTGGAAATCCTATCGGTTCACAGTTCTCTCATCCTTATCTAGAGGTGAATCAGAACGGTTCCATTTTTCTTGCTCATAACGGAAGTGTTGATAAAGAGAGACTACTAAAGGAAGTCTCCATGAACTCTGAATACGTGGTTGACTCTGAACTAGCCCTAAAGTTTATCTCGAGATTTAAAGACCTATATGAGGGAGTTGAAGTGTTAAAGGGTTATACAAAGTCAGCACTTAACCTATTCCTTGTAAACATTTCTAGACTAGGAGAGGCTGAACTATATTATCTTAATTATGTAAGCCCGTCTCACTGGGACCGTGTTAAGAGCGGGAGAACAAATGCTTCACCAAATTACTACGATCTCTATATAAATAGTGAAGATGGAGACGCTGTTTTCTCATCCACTTTGTCCTATTATTGTAGTGAATTAGGAGAGAGAAAGGCTGAATACAGTAGGTTAACAAAGTTAGGAGAGAGGATGAAATTAGTACAATAGAGGGGTACTGAAGAGTGATAGTCTTTCGCCTATCCCTAGGTCTTCATTGGTAAATTGTCGTCACATTTTGGAATCACTGTGTCTCGTCTAACATAATCCTGGATAGATTTTTAGGAAAATTCTCGATTATCAGTGAAAATAGTTATTTTATTCAATGACTGTTTTTCTTTTTCAGCTGCATTTTAGGTTGTCTTAGTAATGTATATAAATATCCTTAAAAAATATAAATTGTGAGAAAACCGCTAATAACATTCGTCCTCCTCTTTATATTATTTTCACTATTTGCCCATCCACATGTGAACATACCTGTTGGAAGCACTACTCCAGGAACTGTAAAAACTGAAATATTGCCAAATTCTGAGATACCTGCGACTCCAAATGTGTCACTCAGTTGGAAATATATTCCTGACTATATCTCTGTGTATAGTTTACACTATTCTGAACCAGCCCCTATGGGAATAACTGACTATGGTTTAAGCCCTAATGGTTCCTATATTTTAACCACTACACAGTGGATGGGTGTAATAAACCTGTATGGCTTAAGTACAAATACTACTTCTGTATCGTTTCAATTAAATTTGAACTTACACTATTATTTGAATGGTTATACCTATGATCTGTGGGTTCAAGATGTAGCATTTTTTGATACTCAAGACAATAATATACAAATACTAGATAATATTTGGAATTTTTCATCTCCTCATGCATATATAACTTCTGTTCAGGGAAATGGTAACATTTATTCTTACTCTAAATTAAACACCACTTATTACGCCTACGAGGCGTCAGGTTACCCTGGAAGTCCTGCGACCCTCACTTTGCCTGCAACTGTATATTTACTGGTGAATGTTTCAACCAACTCCCTAGGGGAGCCAGTAATCTATTTCTACTACAATGACGGATATGGATGGATACTTTATGATACTGTCACTGTTACCAATGCACAAGGTTCATCACAGGTATACTTCCTGGTTGACGGATTTCAGTATAATGGTTACGGAACATTTTGGGACTCTGAGATGGTATTTGCAGGACCGGGAGGAGGTTCAACAACATATGTTTACTCATCTGAGGTCTATCTTGAACTGCTGTACTGGAATGGTCATAATTTTCAAGAAGTTGAAAATGCCTATAATTTTGGTTCAGATACTGGAGAATCCGCTGAGAACGTAATTGATTCGTATTACTATTATAGATATACAGGACTGCCAGTGGCGGGGTTAACTGCAGGTAGTGGATCGTTAGGACAGTTATGGAATTACGACTCCGTGACTATCTTAGAAATTAATACTCCTGTACAGAGTGGGTATGCGACAGTATATAATTTCTCTATACCTTTCTCAGATTCCTCAAATATACAAGACTTTTACTTTACAGGAGGAGAGTTCATTTTAACACTATTTCCTATGCCCTACTCAATCCTGGTCTATCAAAACGGTCAATTGGCTTATGAGGGTTACTCCCCAGGTGACACGGGTCTTAATGTGGTTAATACTGAGAGGTTCGCATTAAACCTCTCCAGTGGTTTCATAAAACTATATACTAACCAATCATATGACGAGGTAATAAACATAATAGGAGAAGGTCCTGCATACATTTACGTTAATTCATCAAACGGACTGAGTTACTCTCTGTCTCAGGAGTACCTTAATTTAAATGGAGACGGGAGTGTAAATTTAAGGATTTACCCACAGTCACCTGGATTTTATACTGTTACAGTAACAGTCAACCTATTGAACGGATATTACTTGAGGGCTACATTTTCGGTTTATGTCCAAGCCATATCTTCAGTGAAATTCAATATAAATGTAGTAGGTTCGCAGTTACCCACCTCACCAGTCTTGACACTCCAGTTTCCTAACGGCACCATCTCGACCTTAACAGTAAGTCCAGGGGAAACCCTATATCTGCCGGTTGGTACAACGTACAATTTACAGCAAATAATAGGTTCGGGAAATATAAGGTGGGCAAGTCCTTCACCTATAAACGGTATAGTAAACGGTTCCATTACTATATACGTTACATATTACCAACAGTACCTAGTGAACTTTAACTTTATGGTACAGGGGGGCTCAGGTTATCCAGCTCCTCAACTGATATACACCTCATTCGGTCAGAGTTATGAAAGTACAGTCCCTATTACAGTCTGGGTCGATTCAAACTCTCAGTACTATTTTCAAAACATCTTACAAGGAGACAATGAAAGGTGGGTAGACTTCTCCCCAACAGGTGTCATCAGCTCCCCAGGTAATGTTATAGCGTTCTACTATAATGAATATTACGTGACAGTCAAAACCCCTGTGACTGTGTATGCTTACATAAATGGCACTAAAAATACATTGAGCTCAGGGTGGTATATTCAAGGTACTAATATTTCGATAATTAATGAGACATACCCCGTCTCTAATGGGGTCAGAATCATATTAAGTGGAATTTCCCCAGCGCTAAACTTCGTGATAAACTCACCTTTAGTAGTTACCGTGACTACAGTAACTCAGGTATACCTAACGGTTAACTCCATCTTGCCAGTGGAGGCACTGGTTAACGGGACTAATGTGACACTGACAACAGGGTGGTACAATAACGGGACAAAAATACAGATAGAGAACATAACCAGATACACATCTACAGGCGAAAGATATATACTTACGTCAATATATCCATCAGCATCCTTCACCTTAACCTCTCCTGTAAACATAACCGTTACGTACCAACAGCAGTTTAGAATAATCGTCAACTCACAACTACCTATTTACGCTATAGTAAACGGAGAAAACACCAGTTTGACAACAGGGTGGTACAATAACGGGACAAAAATACAGATAGAGAACATAACCAGATACACATCTAATGATCAGAGGTATGTCATGATCTACATTTCCTTTGAGTCATTGACTGTAGATCAACCATTCAATATTTCAGCCAATTTCATAAAACAGTATTACATTAACGTCATATCTCCTATTCCTGTTAAAGCTCTAGTAAACGGGACTTTGACCAGCTTAAACTCGTCTTGGGTAAACAGTGGAACAAAAATACAGGTTATAAATTACACGTATTATGTCTCGAACAACGAGAGGCTAGTTCCAACATTAATCCCCTCCAACCTCACAGTAACGAGTCCTATAACGGTAGAGATAAAGACTGTAACACAGTATTTAGTTACCATTAATGGAAACTCGTCATGGCACAATAACGGTTCAACAATAGTTCTCAACGCAAACATACCGTTTTATATGACTGGCAAGTATATTGGCACTTATAATGTCTCCCCTGGTGCGGAATTAGTTGTGAATAGACCTTTGGTTGAAAACCTGACTGAGACCATTAACTTACCAGTGACTATTGGAATAGGAGCCCTAATCATCATAGTTATTTTAGGAGTAGTAGTGACACGGGTTTTATTACATAAAAAGAGACCTTAGATATGCCGTGATGCCAGTTTGCTTTACCTCTTTGTCCCATCTATTTTTTTTTACTTTTTCTTAAAGTAGGGGACTATCTCTATGAATCCATTTCTGCCATCATAAGGTAAATACAAATTATAATAGAATCCGATTTCTGTGTCTTCTACTACAACATAATATTTTCTCTTCTCTGCTTTCTTAGTATCATCGATTCCCAATAATTCATCCTTTTCGTCTGTTATAGATCTTCCCAGAGAGTGGGCTAGTACATTTACGTTATAAAGGAACTCACTCTTGATGTCTTGCAACATATAGACCATGGGTTCCCAGTAACATGAACCGTTTATGTATAACACTCCTTTAGTCTCGCTCACATATACCATTGGATTCTTAGGGATGTCAAAGTAGAAAGTAGACCCACCCACAGGCACTTCCAGGGTCTTATCTATAAACTCTTTTCTGTACTCTTTTTCTGTCCAGAAAGGAACAGAGTAGACCTGTAAGGACATTCAGACTCACAAGTGGCATATGGAGTAGAATAGTAAATAGTCCTACCCTTAAAATTAAGTATAGTTATGGGGATTACTTGTAGTGGATTTGTACAATAAGAATCTTTAAGTCTCATAGCAAAAGAACGATAAGCCTCGCCTTTAGGGGGAAGGAGATCAGATATATAAATAACGAAAGCCTCTCTTTACGACGTCGCTTAACCTATGAAGTTCTACGATCTACACTAGGTGTATAGTCTCTTATACTATTAAGAGAAGTAATTGTAACCTTGTGAGTGAGGAGTACCACGTAGGAATGTAAAAGGTCTCAAGAACTATAGAGCTGAAACGATGAGATATTTTGTATGGTGAAAAATCTATAAATTTTTAATCAGCTTAACTTCTTTCTTGTACCTATTGGAAGAAGATTTTTAAATTTACTTAATGAGGTTAAATATTGATTGTTAATGGGAAAGAGAAAAAAATATACATTAGAGGAATTTAGGAGGACTGCTTTATCAGTGAGAAACTGGGGTAGATGGGGAAAAGATGACGAGATGGGGACTCTAAATTACGTAACTAATCAGTCGGTAGTTGAAGCCTCTAAGGAGGTCAAGGAAGGGAGGGTGTTCTCGTTATCACTAAATTTTGGTCCCTCAGGTCCTCAAAGAGGAGGATTTGGAGGCAGATTTAACCCCATCCACCTTATGACAGCATCTGGTGCAGATGTGATAAGTGGTGCTCAGAGCAGATTGATGAAGAGAACTTATCAGAAAGACATCTCATACGCTGACGATATAATCATAATGCCATTACAGTGCGCCACACAGTGGGACGCTTTGAGCCATATATTTTTTGAGGGTAAAATGTGGAATGGGTATGATGCCTCTCTAGTGAACTCCTCAGGTGCACTCAAGAACGATATTGCAAAGGTTAAGGACAAAGTTGTAGGTAGAGGAGTGTTATTGGACTTTCCGTCTTTTAAGGGTGTGGAATGATTAGAGCCAGGTGAAGTTATAACCTCTGAGGAGCTTGATGATATAATCAAATTTGAAAATGTTCAGATTAGACAAGGTGATTTTTTACTCATTAGGACAGGACATATGGCTAGATATTTGAGAAAAGGTGACTGGGAGGACTTTGCAGGCTATACTCCTGCTCCTGGTTTAGGATTAGATACTGCAATATGGTTACATGAGAAGAGAGTTGCTGGTGTCGCAAGTGACACGTGGGGAGTGGAAGTTATTCCTAATGAGGTGGAGGAGATAATGCAACCATGGCATCACGTAGTTATCCCAAATATGGGTTTAACTGTAGGTGAAATATTTTACCTTGAGGAGTTAGCTGATCATTGTAGAAAGGACAAACGTTTCGCGTTTATGTTTGTGGCTCAACCTCTACCCTTTGAAGGAGCTGTAGGCTCTCCTGTTAACCCCATAGCTATTAAATGAGGGTAAAACAAATATGGAGAGATGGAATCCATTATAGTAATTCCATAAATTGAGCCTAGATTCTCTAATGACGTTATCACTATATGCCTAATTACGATATAACCTACTTTTTGTGTGTATTAAGCCAGCGAAGATACGTTATGCTCATCTTACTGAATATCTGACGGAGTTATGATTTTAATTCCTAGGCTCTCAGCCCTAGCCTTTACCCTATCAGGATCCCTATCCTCAATGATTGAGGTGATTACGATGACCTCATCTACCTTAACTCCTTTAGCCTTTTCATAAAACTCCTTCTTCTTGAGTATTACTCCCACATCTCCTCTCCTGATACCTGAGGATATTTCAATCATTATCACTTTCCCGTTCTTCAGTACAACATCTATTTCTACATCAGAAGGATCACCATAAACATAGCCTGTATTGTCATAAAGTAGCTCCCTGTTAGCGGTGAATCCAACATCGCTGAGTAATTCTACTACTCCTTGTCTGAAGGAGTCCTCATTCTTTACTCCCCATCTTGCTCCTATACCATTAATCATTGTAATTAGTCTTTTTTCCAATTTTTGGAGGTCTTCCTTAGTAGCCATCTTCTGGAGGTCTTCCTTAGTAGCCATCTTCTGGAGGTCTTCCTTAGTAGCCATCTTCTGGAGGTCTTCCTTAGTAGCCATCTTCTGGAGGTCTTCCTTAGTAGCCATCTTCTGGAGGTCTTCCTTAGTAGCCATCTTCTGGAGGTCTTCCTTAGTAGCCATCTTCCCCTCTAGTTCTTTCCTAAGGGTATCAAATTTTATGTCAATGTCTTTTCTTAAATTCTCCAGGTCTGTTTTAGTAGCTAAGTTCTGCCAAGGAGTTAGTCTTGATAAAACCTGATAAATTATCTCAGGTCTAGCAATGAGTACGTCAACTAAAATAGAAGGATTCTCTACTAGTACCTTTTTTATCTCCTCAGCAGTTACCACAAATAATTAATTTACTTGGAGCAATAAAATACTTGTCCTTAACGATTTATATTTCTATATAAAATTGTGAAATATCTACTATCATTGATTAATAACACGAGGATGCTATAATACCATTTTTTCACTATAACTTATTTTATGAATATAACTATTATTTTTTCTCACTCAAACTCCCAGGTTCTCCGCCCATTAGAAACCTCAGCAACTCTCTCTCATAAAGTGTCCCTTTCAATCTTCTTCTCTTATCTATAACTGCTATAACTGGTGTCTCTGATTCCCTGAATTTTCTCAACGCGTCAGACACTTTATAATCCTCATCAATTATTTCAGCATCGTCAAGATAAACCTGGCATACTCTCAACCTATCATAATCATCCGGGCTTATTTCAAGCAAAGTCTTTACAGTTATTAAACCTATAACCCTCATCTCTTCATCTACAACGACTAATGCTCTAACACCCTTCTCATTAATCTTTAATATAGCTTCTCTTAACGTGTTATCGCAACTAACGAAAACTGTTGACGTGACATTCACTAGGGAGGATAGTTTAGTGTTAAGCTTCACCCTCTCTCCATGACTTACCCTATAACCTGTCCTTAGCTTAAACAACAATGGAATAGCCAATGAGGCTAATGATAT
The DNA here is from genome assembly GCF_000012285.1 of Sulfolobus acidocaldarius DSM 639. Taxonomy (NCBI): domain Archaea; kingdom Thermoproteati; phylum Thermoproteota; class Thermoprotei; order Sulfolobales; family Sulfolobaceae; genus Sulfolobus; species Sulfolobus acidocaldarius. The sequence continues at coordinate 1,609,644 of NC_007181.1, read as the reverse complement.
TGCTAAAGTGGTGTAGGAGTACTCAATTGGAGTGATAATACCTGCAGTTAATGCACTAATTAATAATGAGACATCCACACCTCCCTTAGTCGATGTCCCTAGACCATTTGTTATTGGGTCATTTCTGGTAATTTTACCAGATATGAAACCTGCAATAAACTTCGATATTAAGACGGATAAGAAGAGAATGAAACCTATTACAAGTATCTGAAGGTTAATCTTGACAAAGAATAAACCTATACTGACGAAGAATAAAGGTTCAAAAAAGCCGTAAGTAAACCCATGTAGCTTCTCTAAGAGGTCTGGTCTATCCTTAAAATATCCCCTGAGTAAGAAACCAAGAAATAGTGCTGCTATAGCAGAATTAAAGTTGAAGAACTCAGCCAAGAAACCAATTATAAGCACAAGTGAAATTATGCTTGCAAATTCCACTTCTCTAACCTTTATATAGCCTTCAATTTTCTCCAATACTTTTGTTATAAAAGGACCTAAGATCAGGATCAAGAGAAAGATTAATACTATCTCCAGAGTTATAAGGAGCAAATTTTTGTTAAACTGTGAGAATATTGAGAATAAAATTACGGATATGATTTCTACTAATGTTGCTTGATAGAACAGATTTGCTCCCACTTCATTTCTGCTTATTCCTAAATCAATTAGTAATCTAGTCAAAGGACCTGCACTTGTCATGATTAAAGGGACTATGAGGGCTAAGTAATCTGGGATATCAAGAACCTCGTGTAAAATAAGAAATATTAGAATAAATGGTAAGATAATTTGAATAATAGTAGTAAATAATAGTTTATTACTAATCTTGTACTCCGTGTTTATTTCTTCAGCCCCTGCTAAAAAGAGTAGAAACACTATTCCGAGAGATGATATGAACGAGATTATTGTGTTTACCTGAATGAGGTTAGTGACCCCTTCACCCAGAACAATTCCTACGAATATAGACCCTACGAAAGGAATTAGCCCCAGCCTAGAAAATACTTGCTCTGCAATTTTGGATAAAATCAACATAATTCCAAGGTCTAAAAGTGTGATCTCGAGGCTATTCATATTAGTTGTAAGTAAAAATGCGTTATTATATAAGGTTAATTAAATCATAAAGCAATTATTTCCCTTCTACTCTTTATTATTGAGGATCTTATGAGCTAATGCATACTCATGAGTGTGGTTATAAGCTCATATAGAATGTAAATTATGCTACCTAAAGAGATAACAATGTTAACTATCTTATCAAACCTCTTAGGAATGAGGTTTAAGAGAGAGAATATCATGAAAGATATTATGGAGGTGACTATAAAGACTAACAGTATAAGAACAGCGTAAAATATACTCTCTGACGCTAAAGCTAATATAAGCACTATTAGTTTAGATGGGCTGATCACCAATGCCCCTTGAAGTAGTCCGAATCTCTTTGGCTCAATCTCCAACTCCTTTCCCTTAACAGTACCGTAAAGTAAAAGTCCACTAACCAATAATCCTATGGAATAGGAAGTTATTAGGAGAGGAAATTCTAAGATCGTAACTAAAGACAACAAACTAAGCGGGATGGCTATTATCAAAAATCCTGCTGAGTGAAAAAGGGAAAACTCAAAAATTTTCTTCACACTCTTAAAAATCCTAACATTCGCAATATGGTCAGCATCTAGTCCATGCGCTAGCCCTAAGAAAGCAGATATCAGCAGCGAATATAATATATCTGACATTGTATAAAGTTACGTAAGGTAAATATTAATCCTTATGTTTTCTTGCGGTATTTATTCCTGGGGATTGAATTAAAGTATATGGGAAAAAACTTACATTGTATTTTTTGTTCCAAGATATAAAAATGTCTAAAGAGTTAACTAGAATCCACGATTTAGAACTAGAAGCCATTCCACATAATTTACTCTTGAATCACGTTGTTTGTTGCTCTCCTTGACGAAATCAAGACAAGCCTCGCCCTATAGGGCAAAGAGGAGGTCATTGTGTTTTGCATTTTTAACATATACATGCTAAGCGGAAAACCTATAAGTTCAAGTTTCTAGCCTAATCTCGTTTATAACAACTATGTATGGCTAAACTCAAATTTCGCCCAGAAATAGTAACGTGACCAGTCCTACAACGATCAGCATTATAGAACCTGCCATCAGAAAGTCCCTTACTCTATAGCCTCCAGCCTCACTAACCAGAAGATTAGCTTGATGACTGAACGGAGTTATAAATGTGCATGAACTTCCCATGGCTACAATTGTTAAAGCTAATAACGGATTATTCATAGTCAGTGCAACTGGTCCTAAAATAACTGCTGCTGCGGTGTTACTAACAAAGTTAGCCAATAAGGCTGTTATGAAGAATAATACTATTGGGTTCCCTATAAATGGTATGTGTGTTAATAATCCAGTTGATGCTAGTGCGTCACCCATGGAAATATAAGTGCCTACAAAAACAAGTATTGTCCACTCTATGTTTCTGTAAATCTCTCTGTACTCCATTACTGCAACAGGGATCAACCCTATCAAAAATGCCTCTGCTATATTAATTCCTAGCAACGATAGTGCTATCGATAGACCTAGTGAAGACAAAGCGAGTACTCCTCTTTTCACATTAAATATTTTAACAGTCCTCTTATACAGGGGAACCAGACCTAAATTATTCATCATTTTCGTTATGCTCTCCTCCTTTCCCTGAACTAATAAGATAACTCCTGGGGTTAGAGTTATCCTGCTTAACTTCCCTCTAATGAACTTTCCCGATATTCCAAGAACTCTAACTCCGTAAACGAAATCAAGTTCTAGGTCAGCTAATGTCTTCCCAACTGCTTCTGATCCTGAAGGGATCAAGAGTTCATACAGGTCTTCTCCTTTGACCTCCTCAGACGAGGGTGCAAGTTTGAGTCCTTGTATGGACGTAAGAACAGATAACTTATCCGGGCTTACCTGTAACAATAACAGGTCTCCCTTTAGTATTGTTCTTGGACCAAAACTTATCCTTCTCGGATAAATATCTAGTATCTTCACCCCCAGTTTCTCCAAATACTTGACTGACTTTCCAATTAACTCGCCGTCTTCCACTTTAGCTTCCACTAAGTAGTTGGAAATCTTGAAATCCTCAACATTTCCCGCCCTAGTTAAGTTTGATGGTAAAACACGCACAATTACGATCATTGCCAAAAGACCTACCGCAACCACGCTGAGCCCGATTGGCGCAAACTGAAATAAAGAAAGGAATTTCCCCTCTTTTTCAAACCATAATTGGTCCAATATTAAATTTGGTGTCGTACCTATAATGGTGTATCTCCCGCCTAAGATAGCTGTAAAAGACAATGGTATAAGATATTTAGATGGACTATCATTAAATCTCTTGGACACATAGAAGAATACAGGGATAAGGACTGCAGTAAGGGCAACATCACTCATGAAACCTGATGAGAGAGCAGTAATGGCTAAAAGGGTCGCAAATATTACGTACTTGTTTTTTAACCTAGATGAGATAAGCTCTCCAAAACTCTCTAAAAAGCCTGACTTCTCCAGAGTTTTACTTATTATCATCAGGCTACCTAAGACTACCACAGCTGGATTAGCAAGGTTTATTAAGGCTTGATTAACCGAAATCCCCCCTATTAGGATGAGGACAACTAACGATACTATTCCTACTATATCAAATCTAATTCTCTTGCTTATCAGCAAACCTATTGAGACTAGGAATGTTGCTAGGATAAGATATATCTGAATTGAGTTCATTGTCTTTTAGATGGAATAACAAACATATATAATTATAATATTTTCGTATAACAGGATTGTCAGTGATCGAAAGAAGAGAACTGACTAATTATGGGTTTTGAATATGATTTCGAGGGGTTTGATTTTAGTCATCTCTCATATCGGTCTTGAGTTTATCTCTAAAAGAAACTCTAGATGAATCTCGACGGATTAAGTTGTTTAGGTTTCTTCAATAAGATCCCATAATTCGCCGTTACGTTAGGCGTTAAGTGTTAATTGACTTTATTAGGTCGGTATCGAACAATCTTTTATGATCAAAGAACACTTCCCCATAATTACGGGAAAATCCACATACATAGATGATATATCCCCTAAAAACGTTGTATATCTCCACGTGGTCAGATCCTCTATAGCTAGAGGGGTTATAAAGAGCGTGTCAAAACCCTCAAATGTTCTCTTAGCTCTTACTTGGGACGATATAAAGTCGTTTATGTCAGCTAGACTGTTCCCAGGATTAGCTGGAGCACAAGTTGCCAGAATGCCTGTACTAGCTAACGGTAAAGTCAATTTCGTTGGGCAACCTGTTTTAGCCTTTGTTGTAGATGACAGATATAAGGCTGAGGACGTAGCTGAGGAAGTGTCTATCGATTATGAGGAGATGAAGCCTATAGTTGACCCTGAAGAAGCGTTGAACAGTGAACCTATCCATGACGATCTGAAGAACAATATATCCATAGATCAGGTCTTACAAGGGGGCAACTTATCTCTGAAGAGTAGTGCTGATGTCGTAGTCTCTAGAAAGATAAAACAACACAGAATTGTCTCAAATCCAATGGAGCCGAAGGGATTTATCTGTTGGTGGGACAATGATGTACTTAATGTGTACGTCTCTACACAAGCTCCTTTTGGAGTTAGAAATGATTTACGGGAGGCTCTAGGAATACCCCCTGAGAAAATTAAAGTTTACTCACCTCCTAATGTGGGCGGAGGATTTGGGAATAAAAGCGGAGGGTATCCAGAGTACGTCCTTGCTTCAATTGCATCACTTAAACTAGGTAGACCTGTGAAGTGGATAGAGACCAGGAGTGAAATTTTAGTGAACACGCAGTCCCTAGGAAGGGGTGAGGTATCTGATATGAAGCTCTATGCAACAAATAAAGGTGAAATATTGGGTATTGAGGGGACAGTAATAGCAAATATTGGAGCTTACAATCACGGCATAAATTTCTTTACTCCATTGTTTGTAGCAAGCCTTTCCAATGGTCCTTACAAGCTAAAATTCACCTCAATTAGAGCCATATCAGTCTTCACTAATACACCACCCATGGGATTTTATAGGGGTGCAGGGAGACCTGAAGCAGCATTAATTCACGAAACGTTAGTAGAGGATCTCGCTGAAGAACTTGGTATTGACCCTATCGAACTAAGACGTAAAAATCTAGTTGACAATACGGGGTATATAACTCCTCTTGGTGCTAAGTTGGATCCAGCTGGATATCAGGACGTTTTAAGTAGGGCTGAGGTATATTACAGAAAGGCTAAGGAGGTGCACAAGGATAAGGGAGTATCGTTAGTTATCTTCACAGAAATAGTGAGGACCTCACCAGGCGAAGGGGCTAGAGTCGAGGTAAAGGATGGTAAAGTTCATTTCTATTTAGGTTTAGGTCCACATGGTCAAGCTTACAGTACGACCTTTAAGAAACTTGCCTCTGAGACATTGGGCATAAGCGAGGAAAATATTGAGATAATAACCGGTAATACTGACACAGTAAAAGAGGGAATAGGAAGTTTTGGATCTAGAGCAGGCACGATAGGAGGCTCTGCAGTTATCGCTGCAGGGAAAGAATTATTGAAGAAATTGAACGTAAGTTCCCTAAAGTCAATGGACTTGTCGAAGTTTGAGGGAATAGGAGTTGAGGTGTTTTATAGGGCTGACGATATCTTTGCTCCAGGTGCTCATGTTGCAGTCGTTGATGTGGATAAGGAGACAGGATTTGCTAAAGTGATTGATTATTACGCAGTTGACGATGTTGGTAGAGTACTAAACAAAGAGGAGATTGAAGGACAGATAGTCGGAGGAATGTTACAAGGCGTATCTCAGGTTTTGATGGAGGCGATGAGGTATGATGAAAGGGGAATACCTTTATGTTCTTCAATAGCTGATTGTGGTGTCCCCACTGCCATGGAGTCGCCATTAAGAATACATGAGGATTATGTTGAACATCCCTCTACATTGTTATCTGGAAGCAGAGGAGTGGGAGAAGCTGGGACTACCGGAGCCTTACCCGCTGTATTCATAGCATTTGAAAAAGCTACAAAAAGGAAGTACAATACTACTCCCATTGATCCCTGGTTAGTGGTAGAGTGACCCTTCTTTTTTAAGTTGTCGAGTAATTAAAAACAAACCTTAACCATAAAATGAAAAGAGGTTTTTGACGATAAAGAAATAATATAGTAAGATTTTTTCCTGTGAGGCTATGAAGTTGTACTTTATAATTCTCTTAGTTTTTCTATGCCTAAGTCCCTTTCTTTACATATTCTTCCAGATATTTTATGAGTAACGTGAGAGCCTCCCTTAAATATTCAGCGTTCTTGGACCCTAAACCTATCCTCAAATACCCAGGCATTTCAAAGCACTCACCAGGATTAACTAAGACACTGTATTTTTCAAATAACTCCTCACTGAACTTATAGGTGTCCTTTACGGGAGTTTTCGGAAAGGCAAGCACTGTGGCATTAGGTCTTACCCATTTCATATCAACATTCCTCATCAACTCTTCAAACAGTCTCATATTCTTATTGGCAATATCCCTGCTTCTTGCCTGAAGCTTTTCCCTATTCATCAATACTTGAAGAGCGATCTCCTGACTTATTACTGAGGGTGAGATTGAGGTATAATCTTTTACACTCCACATCTTATCTACTATCTCCCTACTCCCCACTACCCATCCAATCCTTATACCGGGCAGACCATAAACTTTCGACATACTGTTCGTACTAATTGCCTTATCATACACATCAACGAAGCTAGGTCTTACATTGCCGTCGTGCTCTGACCCCCTATAAACTTCGTCTGCTATAATCCAAGTTTTGTTGTCCTCTGCTATTTCAACTATAGCCTTAATATCACTGTCTGATAGAGCCATCCCTGTAGGATTATTTGGGTTAGTTATAACTATCGCCTTAGTATCCTTAGTCACCTTTTCATTAATTTCCTCTAGGTCAATTCTGAAACCGTTTTCGTCTTTAAGCCAAAAGTAATCAATTTTAGTGTTTAAACCCTTCAGTAGTCCAGGTATCTGCATGTAATTTGGCATCTCCACTAAGACGTGATCACCAGGTTTAATTAGAGATAAAATTGTAATGTAGTTAGCCTCTGCTCCACCATTGGTTACGATCACGTTATCGCTACTCGCAGTAGAATACATGTTGCTGATCAGTTCTCTAAGCCTTATTTTTCCTTTAGTATGTCCATATTCTAGTTTAATATCAACCAAGTCAAAGTCCTTCAAGTCCAAGGGCTCAACTCCACTTTCAGACAAAACATACTTAGCTCTCCAGTCCCTCAGAGATTGCCATCTCTCTAAACAAAACTCAGGATACATTTGTACAAGTCATGAATGAATAATAAAAATTTTTTGAAAGCGAAGGAAAAAAATTATTGATTTAAAACTTAGTTCTGACCACCTCCTGACCTAGAGGGTCACCCCTGTCTTTCAATGTAACCTCTAAGTTTTAGACTCCAATTTACCGTTTCGTACTTCAACTCTCCCAGCTTTTAATACATGGGTGACTTTAGTTACATCATAAATGTTTTCTAAGGGGTTTCCATTTATAACCACTAGGTCGCCATCCCTTCCAATATCAATAAACCCTGCATTAATCCCTAGAGCTAAAGAACTATTATATGTAGCTGTTATAAGGGCTTCTTTAGGCGTTAGACCTCCCCTCTCCACTAGCAGAACCAATTCATACCAATTTTTCCCCATATCAATATCCCCTAAACCTGTTTCAAAGCCAAGATCAGTACCGCTGATCATCAGCACTCCGTACTCCTTTGCTTTTTTAACCACATCGGCAACCCTTTCCCTCACTTCAAAAATCTTCTGTAACCCCCATTCATCTACACCGATCTGTTTCCCATATCTGTAAATGACTTCTTGAATTGTTAGGGTAGGGGTAAGGCTGACTCCCCTATTTACCATCAGCTTCAATGTATCGTCTTTAAGTAAGGTACCGTGCTCAATAGTTTTCACACCCGCTTCTACCGCAATTTTAGCTCCTGCATCACCATGGGCATGTGCAGCTACATATGTACCGACCTTATGAGCCTCGTTTACTATAGCTTTAATTTCCTCATAACTTAATTGAGGATTTTCAGGTTTATCCCTCTGAGACAGTACACCCCCAGTTGCAAATACCTTTATGAAGTCACTTCCGTCCCTAAGGACTTTCCTAGCTGCATGTATACACGATTCTGTACCGTCACAGAACTCGGAGAAACCCACCTTATGGGAGAACTCAAGAGGAATATCGTGGTTTATTTCACCGTGTCCAAAGGTCTGTGTAATTGGTCTACCTGCAGCTATAATATTTGGACCCCTGATGATCCCTTCCTGGACCGCTCTTTTGAGAGCAAGAGAGACATATTCCCCACAGTCCCTGACCGTAGTAAAGCCTGCCAACAGTAATCTCTCAAGCCATTTTGACGCCCTAAGTACCCTATATTCAGGTCTTTCAAACATTGTCTTCAACAGACTACCTCCTTTAATTCCCGATAAATGGATATGAGCATCAATTAATCCGGGCAATACGAACATGTCTCTGGCATCAATTTCCTCCTTTGCCTCTTTCACTTCCTTTGATACCTCTACTACTTTACCATATTTGATGTATACGTTAGCTTTTCCTACAAAATCCTTTCCGTTAAATAACTCTCCTCCCTTGATTAAGATATCCATTTAGCTCACCTTCTGTTGACCCTCAAACATTGTTCCTAATGTTTCTTTGTACAGTATATAAGCTATTAATGTGACTATCATCCCTGCTATTCCCCAATATACTGGGGCAAGTTTGTAACCCGTTGCATAAATTAGGTAAGTGGCTATAAATGGTGTTGTACCACCAAATACTGCAACTCCAACATGATAGTCAAATGAGAGAGCAGTATACCTCACCGACGTCGGGAACATCTCTGTAAGGGCTGTCGCATAAGCTGCTGTACTAGCTGAGCCAACTATAGAGTAGATTAATTGGGCTAGGAGTATGTTGGAAAATGCACCTGTAGATAATAGGTAAAAGTACGGATAAACGAAAATCACTAAACCTGCAGCGGTAGTTATCATCAATGGTTTTCTCCCTATCCTGTCAGCCAGATAACCGAACAGGAATATGGCTATAGTTTGAATTATGTAACCTATGACCAGTATTAGTGACACCTCTTTGGTAGGTACTCCGATAACATTCTCTAAGTAACTGGAGGCGAAAACTCCTGTTGCATAAGTCATTGTAGTTCCTCCCACTATGAAACCTAGTCCCAGAAGTATCTTTTTCCAGTGGTGTCTAAATGCTTCTGCCAAGGGTATTTTAGATATCTTACCTGTCTCTCTGACCTTCTTAAAAACAGGGGACTCTGATATCTTAAGCCTTATTATCACTCCTATAACTGCTATTAATGCTCCTATCACGAATAATATTCTCCATCCTATGGAATTGTACTCTTGAGTTGACATAAATGAGCTGAACAAGAAAATCAGTCCCGTAGCTAACAGTGGACCAGTACCTTGAGCCATTTGAGCAATACCTACATAAAAAGCTCTCTTCGATGGCTCAGCAAACTCTGCTGAAAGTGTGATACCTCCACCAAATTCTCCACCTAAAGAAACTCCCTGTAATATCCTCAACGTGGTTAAGAGTAGAGGAGCTAATATGCCTATAGAGGCATACCCGGGGAGGAGTCCTGTGAACAATGACGAGAGCCCCATTAATGTCATTGTAAGTATCAACGTATACTTTCTCCCGATCTTGTCACCAAGATGCCCAAAGATAATCGCACCAATTGGTCTTCCTGCAAATCCTGTTGCGAATACTGCAAGAGTATCCAAAAGAGATACTAATGAGTTAGTTGATGGAAAGAAAAGCTTTGCCAAGATGCCGCTAATGAATCCGAATATTAAAAAATCATAGAATTCAAATGCTATGCCAATGGACGCCGCTATGGACGCCCTTGTTTCATCTTTCATAACACTATATACTTTATTTAGGCTTATAAGAATTTTTAATATTATGGATTGTAAATAATATAAACAGACGAATATTGTGATTGCAAAATTTATAATTTATATAAACGTGTTAATTCTATGATTAAAATTTATTAAAGGGGATATATCGACTAATCATATAAAACGAGAGTCTGAGACCATGAGGTCAACTAGACTCATGGAGATCTGAAAACAGCTCAGACTTAATGATGTCGACACTCCCAAAACTAAAGGATTCTCAGCTTATTAGGAAAGTAGTGGAACTATAAGTGTGTGTTAAAATGTCGATGGATTAAATAGTTTATAAATTTAGGCAAAATTTTATAAAACATGAAGACCACGAGAAATTTATGGCTAAGATCTTATTTGTCGTAATGAATGACCCTACAAACCTAGCAGATTCAATTAAGGCAGCACATGTTCTTCATTATGCAGTGGAACTAAAAGAAAAGGGAAACGATGTCTACGTCTATTTCGACGGACTAGGTACTAAAATACCAATAACTGAAAGTCCATATAAAGGCTTAAAGCCTGCTTACGAGAAGGCGATGAAGGAGGGTTTAATTCTAGGTGCATGTGGATACTGTGCCTCTCCACCACACTTAAACATAAGGGATAAGTTACCTAACACCATAAAGCTGATAGGAGACGAAGACCACCACTATGCGTTAACAGATCTTGTGGATAAAGGATATCAAATTGTCGTATCATAATAAAGGCTAAACGTTGTTAAAAAAGGAGAAGAGAATACTCCACTAAGTATTTATTTTCTTCTTTAACTCATCAGAGATATATAGTAGATTTCTCTTTTGGACAATGGGAGAGAATTTTTCGTCCACCCTTATTTCCTTTTTGGAAAAAATACAAAACTCGCTCATAGGTGCCATGGCTAGCTGTTTTCTCCATAGATTACCTTGTATGTCTTTAATCTCCGTATAGAAAACGTCATATGAGACTCCTACGGGCTTAGATATCCATACTGCATGAGGAAAGGAAGGCGATAAAGGATCCCCGTTAATAAGCTTATAAAGTCCTCCCTTACCATTTCTAGCCATCCTAGCAATCTTGTCATGTATCTCTTTTGTTTCCTTATTACTAGTTATTGAATCATTTAAAAGATCCAGCGACTTTGAGCTTTCAATGAAGTACCAATCTTCATAAGCGTCATTATTAGACCATGGAACCTTATACACCTTTACTACCATAGAGCCTAAATAACCCTCGATTCTAACTTCACGGTTATAATATGTATGAAACTCTAATAGGGCTTTGTTATATTCATCCTCTTCGAACTCTTCTCCCTTTTCATGCCAAAATATATACGCTAACATTTGGTAATTATTCAGATATTTAAATATAAAAATGCTGTATAGTATAATGAATGTCTGTAAGTATTGAGTTCGAAACTAAGAAAGGATTACGGGAAGATTTGGAAGCCTTCGAGAGGATTCTTAATGCTCTTGAAAAGTACGAAACCATTCCTATAGTGAAATTTGGACTTTACTCCCTTGTATTTCAACTAGCAATGAACGTGTTCCTAGATGTTTCCTCCTATTGCGAAAGGTGTGGTGGAAAATGTTGCGACTATGGTTTTGGAATACCAGTGTATGAATTCGATTATAAAGAGATTGTGAACAAGTTGGGAGGAGCAAAAGGCATATCAGATAAAAGGGATAGTGTGAATTTCAGGATACTTGAAAGACCTTGCCCTTATAAAAGAGGATGGGCTTGTGGAATTCACTCCTTCAAACCATATGCATGTCTTTCCTTTCCCTTTTCAACTGAGGATGAACAAAAAGAAGTAATGGATACTTATAATGGTGAGGGTATTCCTGAGTTCAAGCTACCTGAGTACTGCATAGCAGGTAAGAAAGTGAGAGAAATAGTCAAAAAAATTATTGATGATCTTACAAAGAGACTAGGTAGACAACCCTCACCCAGAGAACTGTATGAAGAGTTGAAATCAAGGTTTAGCTACAAGCTAATAACATAATTATCTAGACTAAGATGTCTGGAAAGACGTATAAAGTTAAAGAAGTCCTTCCTTCTTTTTTCCTTTCCTTTTTCCCTCTTATATGATGAGGAAAGCCTCACCTTTAGGGTGGGGACGAAGTTAGCTTGTTTTAAATTCCATGTACGTCCACCGGATACAGGAGGACCAACCGAGCACTTCTCCACACATGGGGGAAGAGGTATCTACGCTCAACTACATCAAGGAATACTCCACATATAGAAGCAAAATGACACTACCCCTATTTCTCCAGTACACCTCTTCGTTTTAGCTCTCTCACTAACAACTCTCCTAACCTCGTTAGACCATAGTATTTATGGTGAGTCCTTGTTTCCTTCTTCGGCTTAGCTCTCCTCTCCCTGAATTTTATGACCTTGCTGTTCTTTTCCTCCATCAAACCCATCCTTTCTAATTCCTCTATCTTTGGAGTGATCTCTTCCAGGGGTTTCCTAAGCAATTTAGAGTAAGTTAATGCGTGGTCGCTGTGTAGTTCCTCAGCGTAATATAATAATTTCAGCCCTACTTCGTCATCCTTTACAATCTCCGCATAAGCATCTATTATATCCTTCTCGTCCAGTCTTCTCAATAGATGGTCTCCGTCTCGGGTTAACCTATAGTAGGTATGGTGTTTATGTACTTCTTGACTCAACTTAAATTTAGCCTCGGTGTTTTTCAGAGTCGCTCCAGTTACTCTCTCTATTAAACCTAGACTTTCGAGTTTATCCAAAACGTCTAGGACTTCGGTTAAAGGTATCTTAGTGTTTAACATTATTGACTTACCATAGTCCACATTAGCTCTTTTGAGATGTCTCAAGACTTCTAAGAGTCTCTTATCCTTCAATACTTCCTTTAGGAGATCATCCATGGAGATCCCTTAATGAATTTCGTAACAATATCATTAAACGTGGTAGGATCGTCGAGATAACATGCGTGGTTATTCCCTATCTGAACAAAGTGGGTAGTTTTGACGCTGTTCATAATTAGCTTGTAATTCTCCTCACTGGAAATTCTGTCTTTTTTGCCCCATATTAAAAGTATAGGGACTCCCTCTAAGTTGGTCAGTAATTTCTCATATTTTTTGACTCCAACTGCGCCGACCAGAATGAGTCCTTTAATGTCTTTTGGATGATAAACTGAATAGGATAATACCGCCTCCCCTCCCATTGAAGCACCTAACAAAAATGGTTTGTTTAAGGACAACGAAAAAATAAAGTCATATATAAAGTCAGAGAGCGAAGTAAACTTACCCCTTTCAGACTTACCATATCCTGGAAAGTCTACAGATATAGCCCTAAAACCAGCCTTTGCTACTGAGTCAAGTGTATTGGTCTCCTTCCAGGTATAGGCATTAAATCTTGAGCCATGAAATAAGATAACTGGATCCCCAGATCCTGATTGAATGTAGTGTATTTTACTACCATTAATCTCAATAAATTTATCGTCTATTTGATCCTTGCTCACTAGTTTTTAGTTTCATTTAACAGTTATAAAACTTTTCCAAAATAATATCAATTTAACTTTGTAAACTACCGTATGTCACCAATGTATTCCTTCAGCCAATCTATTTCCCGGTGAGGAGATACATGTTTCAGCTTTTGGCTCTCACCCTATTTCAACTCTCTAGTATGGATGTAGTAAACGAATCATCTAAAAAGATTTATAAGACTCCACGAATGGGAAGATGTGGATGAATTAACAGATTTAATGAAAAAGATCCTGATTCATATCTACAAGTATGGTCCAGACAACTCTTGGTATATGGCTAGGAGATTATTGGGAGAAAGTGGTTATACACCTAAATTTGATGAGGATGAAATTGAAATTAATTGTAAAAAATTGAAAGAAATGGGTCTCTTGACAGTATACAATGGCTCTCTAAAGAGATCTGTTACGTCTTCTGTTAAGCCTTGGTTAAAGGTGAAGGCAAAAGAGACTGGGGCTAAGCCAAAGGGTGTCTACTATGATTTAACTAAGAAGGGAAGGAAGATAGCTTCACAATTATATAAAGAATTCAGAGGTTAATACTTTTATTTTTGATTGTGTGTATGCCTAGATCTCATATTTAAATGGAGAAGAAAATCAAGGTGTATTCAGAGATATCTGGTTAGGGTATATTTTATTTAGTTAGGTGAAGTTGTTAAAGATATTCATGGTTTATAAATCATCATTTATCCAGAAATTATAATAAGTCTTAAGTATTACCCTAGACAAAATGATTATATGAGAGCTAAAAAGGAGATTAGCGATGACTCTAAACAGAAACTAACTTTTGTCGATCTCTTCTTTATTTCCTTTGGCGGACAAGCCCCTTTTATCTCATTGTTAACTTTCGGCACAGTTATGATTGCTCTTGTAGGTACAGCAGGAGTTTTCGCTATGATCATAGCTACCCTTGTGGTACTCTTTAACGGTTTAGTTGTATACTATCTCTCCAAGAGATTTAAAAGAGGAGGAGGATATTACACATATGCCGTCTACTCCCTCACAACTAGACTTGGTCTAGAAACGGGCTGGAGTTACATTTTATACGCAATATCATATGGTGGAACGCTAGTTACGGGTGGTGCTTACGTTCTGTACTATATTACAGGATGGAATCAGACGATTTTAGCATTAATAGTTTCTGTAGTAGCCTCTGCTATAGTATTATCAGGTGTTAGAGTTTCAGCTAAATATGCCATGATCATGTCACTCATTGAAATGGGGGCAATTGTAATTTTATCCATTTACTTTCTATACAGTTCTGGTTGGCACTTTTACAACCCGGTGAATTTTCCCTCTAAACTAGCTAGTGCAGTCCTCTTTGGCTTAGGCATACCTACAGGGTATGGATCCATTGCTCCTCTGGGAGAGGAGGCAGACACTAGAAAGTCTATTGGAAAAGCAGCTATACTGGTACTCATCTTTGGTGGTGGTCTAGCATCATTATTCTTCTATTCACTTGGGGCAATAAACTTCACAGGAAATTTGGTTGATTACTTATTAGCGAGTTTTAGCATAATAGGAACTGTATTTCTTTCCTTTTTAGCTCTAAATGACGGAATCTTGGGTGGAGTTTCTTACATACTAGCAAACTCACGAACTGTAAAAGCAATGTCTGAAGATCTGATATTTCCTAAGTTTTTGAGTAAATCTGTGAAGAACAGACCCCTTATATCTGAAATATTTATCGCCATAGTATTTATTACGATACTTACCTTGGCTGTTCATTACATAGGACTCTATGACACATTTGTGACCTTAGGTGCACTAGCAGGACTTGGAAATATCTTCATACACACTTCAGCTAATATATCTCTAATAAGGCTAGCGTCCAGGAGACCGAGAAAACACATTGATGAGTTAATGGTAGGTATCATAGCCACAATCATATCATTATGGGTCCTAGTCTCCTCTCTTTTCAGTGTAAACCCTTATGTCACCAACATCTTCTTAGGGTGGCTAATATTTGGATTCCTTTACGCAGAAGCATTGGATATTGTAAGGGGAAATGTGGAGGAAAAGGAAGAGAGAAGGTAAGTGATCCTGCAATTCACTGCTCTACTCTGATCAGAGTTTCAGTTATCATGGCTTCAGCCTCACATACCAACCCTTAGTTCTGCTACCAATTCTATCCTCGTTATACACTATTCCTCTCATTAACGTACATTATAGTCATTAGGTAGTCCCTTAACTCACGTGTAATTAGGAAATTCCTTCTCACGTGTTCCCTTGCATTAGTTCCCATGGTATGCCTTACCTTAGCGTTTCTAGTTAAATATATGGTATAATGCGCAGCACCCTGGGGACTGTTCACCAGGAACCCAGTAACCCCATTAATAACCTGGAGTGGTATTCCTCCAGTATTTCCACCTATCACTGGTTTATTTTTCCACATAGCTTCACTGACAGTTAACCCAAATCCTTCCTTAATAGACTTCTGCATTACTACAGTTGAAGCAGATTGGAAGGCGTTTATTTCCAGATCACTGTATGGAGGTAACATAAGTATATGGATATCCTTGTCGTCCCTAGACTCTCTTATAACCTCATTGTACACTTTTTCTCCCTCAGGGTCATCTGTAGCTGGACTTCCCACATAGGCTAACTGAAGATCTACGTGCCTCTTAGCTAACTTGTATGCCTTAATGACACCTAATGGGTCTTTGGCGTAATCAAACCTAGATATCTGGGTTACTAACGGTTTATCTTCCGATATCCCGAACTTACTCATTATCCTGAGTTTTGTCGTCTCCGAAATGTGCTTATTCTTCTCACTTAGTGGATCAATTGATGGAGGTATTATAAATTGAGGTATGTCTATGTCATCCCTGCCAAAAGATGGGACCGATATTATTGACGCATTATACTCAGACACGTATTTCTTCAGAAAATCCCACACAGGTGGATACGGGTTTGAGATATCTATGTGGCACCTCCATATCCATCTATTATTACCTTTTTTGAATTTAATTAGACCCGCGGGCTGAGGATCATGGATGAACATAACGTCATAGTCTAATGGTATCTCAGATAAATTCAACTCCTGCCATTTATCATAGATCCTGAAGTGCTCCTCGGTAATGTTACCTATACCGTTCTGCAGGGAGTTATGAAAAGACTTTGTCACGTTGAAGAACTCGTTGTCTCCCTTTATAACCCTCCAGTCAACATTAAGTCCTAGCTCCTTCATTAGAGGCACCATTCTGTTTAAAATCTCAGCTACTCCTCCTCCGGCTTTAGTAGAATTAACGTGAAGTATAGATAAGTCCTTTATTCTCTCTGCTATTTTGAACAAGGAATCGAGCTCGTGTTCACCAATAAATTTCTCATATTTCTCTATCATTTCAACAACCACCTCTCTAACGTTTTAATTATATCGCTTCTCAGTACTTCTTCATCAACATAAGTCTGTGGATCGATCTTACTTAATTCCTCTGCTACCTCACTCAACCCGAAATTAGTCTCTAACCAACTGGAGAAATCATTCCTATTAGTGTAACCTAATACTCTCCTAGTTACAAAGTGCCACACCAGAGATCTTCCAGGGATCTCAGATAAACAGTCTAGAAACTCACCCAAAGTGTTTGCAACATAATTTGTTTTATAAGTTATAACCCTACAGGAGACAAATACAAACGGCGATAGAGCAACCCTACCATTAGACCTAAGGCTTAAGACATTTATCAGATCACTTCTAATGTTATCCACTGTCCTAGGCTCTGCCCCAGGAATATCAGATACTAGCTCAGCCAATTCCTTATCTCCCAAACTTTCTGATATCCAGTGTGCAAAGTCGTTTGAGTACTCCTCAGGTATTAGATGTGAACTGAACACAGGGTGAAATATGTGATAAAATAAAGAGTAATTGTCACACTTCTTTACCCCCTCCATCAGTTCTCGTATATTATTAGCCTTAAGCTTAGAGTATATTGGAGGATAGTAGGCTGCGTAAAACTGAAACTGTATTCCTTTTCCCTTTGAGTCTAGGTCTATCATAAAGAATCATTTGTCTCCATTAATAATAAATGTTGTTTAGACATTATCACACTTTTAGATGCGTTTTGAAAGTGTTTCTAATTACCCTCATATGGACTTTTACTCTAGCTTTCACCCATAAAAACCTTGTAGTCATTCACGTCGTTATAAAGAAAAGAAGTTTTAGTTAGAGACAAAAACCATAGAACCTAAAAATTGAAAGGTCACGTAATAACTTTCGCTGTTACAGATGGACTGATCATAATAGTTCCATTAGCACTTATGGTATGAGGTATAGTTATCAATAGGGACTCTGAGGAGCCTCCGCTCAAGAATACACCACCAACAATATGGATCTTGAATACCGAACTAGGTAATATAACTGAAACATTTACAGTCCCTATACTCGCCTCTACAGACGAGACCTGGATGAATATCTCGTTATACTCACCTGGAGGTAATTTAGCTGAGGCTAAGAATGTCATGTTGTAAGTGAGCAAAACTGTCATAGTCCTATTGGAAATAGTTATCCATGCAGTACTATTAGAAGTCGAATTTGCTTTATGGATCATAATGGATGAGATTGTAAGGTATATTTTCAATGTAGAGGTCACCGGAGGGTCTTGTACGTAAATATTTAGATTACCCGAAGTGTAGTAGTTATAAACATAATAAGCTACAGCTGCAACTATGATTATAACTGCTAAAACTATGCCTAGCAATACCAGCCTATTCATCTCTACTACAATTTATATTTCATTTTTAAAAAACTTACTCTTTTTATTTAAATAAGACTAGACAAGAAATGAGAGAAATCCTGAGTTCTAACTGCCTATAGTCTAGTATAGGCTCGATTCGAGGTTTATTTAACAAAGTTTATAAACGATCCTGAAAAATCATCTATGTCATTTTGACGACTCGTATTTATATCTAAACTCTAGTAGAGGAGAGAATTTCAAATGTAATTTAGATCTCTACTGACTATTAGCAGTGGATTTACGTCACTCCTTTGTTACTTTATCGATTTCTTCACTTATTTTTCTCTTAGCGTCTTCAACAAGGCTATTGAGATTGATAACCTCATACTTAACTCTCTTTGCGACTATTGCGTCTCTAATTTTCCTTTCTCTTTCGGTTAGTGCTGAACTTTTTCCAGTCTTAATTTCAAAGAATATTATCTCGGGTTCCGATTCATCAGAAAGACCCTTAAATGCTACGAAATCTACAGGAGAACCTAAATGTCGAAAATCTTTCGGACTGATGCTGTATTTCTGAGCTATAAAGATTGGAGCAAACTCTTCACTTATCTTTCCCAATAAAGTGTTTATTGATTTTGTTACAGCATCCTTTCGTATTTCGCTCTCTTTTTGGATAGTCCACTGCTCCAACATTGCCTTATATTTCATCTCTACTGACTGTTCAATTTGAGTTCTTAACTCATTGGAATGTTGTTGAGTCCATTGAGAGAACATCTCTTGAGCCTGTCTCTTGGACTCCTCCTGAATTTTATTTATTCTCCTTGAGTAGGATATTATAATGAGGACAATTATTATCATGAGAAATATTGAGAGTATTAGACCAATTCCCATATATGTTATAGCTGACTAGACATTTATAATCATATCTATCAGAGTCAATAAATTGTTCCTCCATAAACAGATTACACGGGAAAACTCAACAAAAATCTTTTTAACTAAATATAGTAAAAATGAAATTATGAGTTGGTCTGATGAAGACACTGAGTTAGAAATGCTATTGAATCGAAAGTTAGTAAACGTTTTAAGATCTAACACGGAGAAGAATATAACCAAATTTCCAGGAGGTAAAATTCACCACTTAACGGACAAAAACTTTAACGAATTTCTCAGTAGCTTCAAGGTTTCAGTAGTGGATTTTTGGGCTGAATGGTGTCCTCCCTGTCACTTACTATCGCCAATAATTGAGGAACTGTCTAAGGATTACAAAGGAGTTGGCTTTGGTAAATTAAATGTTGACCAATACCCTGAGATAGCAACTAGTTACGGTGTAATAAGTTTACCCACAGTATTGTTATTTCATGAAGGTAAACCTGTGGATTATGTACTTGGTGCAGTACCTAGGGAAGTCATTGAGCATAAGTTAAGGAAATTTATTGGGACTTGATGAGATAATTAAATGAATTCTACCGTATTTGACTTCACTCATTTCATTTCTATGCAAATCTCACCGTCTTTATTTACCACCCTGTAAACTTCCAAGT